>JBBRXZ010000062.1:0-7105 GCA_038238095.1 Saccharimonadales bacterium (SeqCode) | reverse complement strand
GGCATGTTGACCGTCTTGCTAATAGCACCGCTCAGAAAAGGCTGGACAGCAGCCATCATCTTGACATGGCCCAGGTAATGGATGGAATTATCACCCATACTGCAGGCAAAGACGGCTTCATGGTCTTTTTGGAGATGCGGCTCACCGAGGATGGTCTTTTCTTCATCGATATAGGCAATTATGGCTTCGACTTGAGGCTTAGTGTAGCCCAGGATCTTCAGAGCCCGTGGCACGGTCTGGTTAACGATGCTCATGGTGCCGCCGCCGACCAGCTTTTTGACCTTAACCAGGCCAAGATCGGGTTCTATACCGGTAGTATCGCAGTCCATCATCAGGCCAATAGTACCGGTCGGGGCCAATACGCTGGCCTGGCTGTTGCGCACACCGTATAGTTCACCAAGTTCAACGGCTTCGTCCCAGGCGCCGGCCGCGGCGCTAAGCAACTCCTCGGGCACCAAACTGGCATCAATCTTGGAAACCTCAGCCCGGTGCATCTTCAGCACGTTCAGCATAGCCTCGCGGTCTTTAACGTAACCGCTAAACGGACCGACGCGATTGGCAATTTTGGCGCTGGTAGCATACGACTGACCGGTTAACAACGCCGTGATAGCGGCGGCGATGGCCCGACCTTCATCGGAGTCATAGGGTAAGCCGAGTGCCATAAGCAAGGCTCCCAGATTGGCATAGCCTATACCGAGCTCTCGGTAGGCTTTAGCAGTCTTACCAATCGATTCTGTAGGATATTCGCTATAGCCGACCAGAATTTCCTGGGCAGTAAAGATCAGTTCAACAGTGTGGACAAAAGCTTTAATATCGAAGGTATTGTCTTCTTTAAGGTATTTAAGTAAATTTATACTGGCCAGGTTGCAGGCTGAATTATCAAGATGCATGTATTCGCTGCAGGGGTTGGAGCCATTTATACGCCCCTGTTTAGGCGTAGTGTGCCATTTATTGATAGTGGTATCGAACTGCATGCCAGGATCGGCACACTCCCAGGCCGCTTCCGAAAATTGGCGTAATAGCTGGCGGGCTTTAACGGTTTTGACGGGTTTGCCATTGGTGACTGCTTTTAAGTCCCAATCAGCATCATCCTCTACGGCCTGCATAAAGTCGTCAGTCACCCGGACCGAAATATTGGCATTCTGGTACTGGACGCTAAAGGAATCTTTACCGTCCAGGCTCATATCCCACCCAAGCGTTTGTAAATCGCGGGCTTTACGCTCTTCGATAGCCTTACTCCAGATGAATTCTTCCACATCGGGATGGTCGACGTTCAGGATGACCATTTTGGCAGCCCGGCGGGTTTTACCGCCGCTCTTGATAGCCCCCGCGCTGGCATCGGCGCCGCGCATAAAGCTTAAGGGACCGCTGGCTGTGCCGGCGCTCTTCCCCAGCCGCTCAAGCGAGGACCGTATAGGGCTAATGTTAATGCCGGAGCCAGACCCGCCTTTAAAAATCATGCCTTCTTCCACATACCAATTTAGGATAGCCGGCATAGTGTCTTCAATGCCTAGGATGAAACAGGCACTGGCCTGCTGGGCCCTTTCCGCTACGCCTATATTGAACCAGACGGGACTGTTAAAGGCAGCCCGCTGCGTAGCCAGTACGTACTTTAACTCCTCCCGAAAGTCTTCAGCTTCGGTTTCACCGGCAAAGTAGCCTTCCTGCAGGCCCTGGCGTGTAATTGTATCGGCTACACGGTCAATCAGGTGCCGCAGTGAACTTTCGCGGCCTTTTGTCCCGGGTGTACCGCTAAAATATTTCTGAGCCACTATATTGATAGCGTTAAGCGACCAGCCTTCCGGGAATTCGACTCCCTTTTGTTCAAAGACATGAATATCAGTCATCGGATTTTTAATAATTGAATCGCGCTTAGTCCATTTAAGCTGTTCGTAAGCTTTAGTTTTTTCAGGGGTAAAAAGCCGCTCTGTACCAATACTGGTTATTGTTTGTCCCATATGATTTGTTCCTCCACTATTATTTATGGTTTTTATTATTAATTTTTCTAAATTGCATCTACCTTGCCTCTCACTTCAAGGTAAATCCGAAATTTCAGGCCGCTATATGTTTGCCCTGTTTAACCAAAGATAGTTCCTGCTCAAAGCTGGCGATATCCTTGAAGCGCCGGTAGACGCTGGCAAATCGTACATAGGCGACCTCATTGAGCCGGGCCAATTGATCCATCACCAGTTCACCTATATGTGCTGAGCCTACCTCTTGATCACCGCTGGCGTAGAGTTCCTGTTCGATTGCACTCACCACCTTTTCGAGCTCCAGGCTGGCTACTGTAGTCTTCTCACAGGCCCTGTACAGCCCTGCTAAGAGTTTGGCCCGATTAAACAGTTCACGCTTGCCGTCATTTTTAATGACGATGAGCTGTGGCCGTTCAAGGCGTTCATAGGTTGTAAAGCGGTATCCGCAACTATTACACATACGGCGGCGGCGAATGGCTTGACCCTCTGCTACATCCCGCGATTCGATTACTTTAATGTCATCGCTGGGGCATTGGTTGCATTTCACGTACGCCTCCCTAAATTGTTAAGACCATTAAATGTACTCAGCTTATTGCTAATATGTGATGTTAGTTTTTCCACATATAGTGCTGCGTGGTTCTAATATACCCCTAGCTGTAGCGCTTTGCAAGCAATTTATCGCTGTATTATTTATTACGGGGCTTAGGCTTCAGGCTCAGCGTCGTCGTCTTCGTCTTTGCGCCGCCGGCTTAAGCGCCGCAGGAAGGATGGCTTTTCAAGATCTTCCTCCACGCTGCTGCTGACTACTTCCGCCCCATCAGTATCATCGTCTGCCTTGTCACTGGCCGGCTTGCCGCCGGCTGATTTGTTGTTGTCATCATCGTCATCGTGGATAGACCAAATGTTCGACATAGGTGTTTCACTGGCAAAGTCGTGCGTCTGCGTCTGATCGTCACCAAGGTTCATGTCAATTTCTGACAGAGCTTTTTCATCTTGCTTGGTTGTAACACTGCTGATGTTATCAAGCTTGGGACCGGAACTGGCAGCACCGGCTGTAGAAGCAGCCGCCTCGCCTTTACGCTTTGTAAAGTAAGAGGCATCAAAACCGGTAGCCACGACAGTAATTATAACTTCGCCTTCCAGTTCGGGATTGATCGTTGCGCCAAATATAATGTTGGCATCCGGGTCAGCCGCCGTGGTGATGGCTTCGGCAGCGGCATTAATCTCGTGCATCGACAGGTCATTACCGCCGATAACATTAAATAGGATACCGCGGGCACCGTCTATGGAAACCTCTAGTAACGGTGACTCAATGGCTTGCTGCGCCGCCAGCACTGCCCGGTTTTCGCCATTAGCCCGGCCGATACCCATCAGCGCTGAGCCGGCTTTAGTCATGACTGTCTTAACATCGGCGAAGTCCAGGTTTATAAGTCCGTGGACAGTAATAAGATCGGAAATGCCCTGTACGCCTTGGCGTAGAACGTCATCGGCTACCTTGAAAGCCTCCATCAGCGGCGTGTCGCGATCTATGGTTTGCAGTAAACGGTCATTGGGAATGATAATTAACGTATCGACGGCCGTGCGTAGTTTTTCGATGGCTTCTTCGGCATTTTTACGGCGTTTCTCACCCTCAAAGGCAAATGGTTTGGTGGCAAAGCCGACCACCAGGACGCCCAGCTCATTAGCGATAGCAGCTACCACATGGCCAGCGCCGCTGCCGGTACCGCCGCCGGCGCCAATTGTTACAAATACCATATCGGCGCCGGCAATTGCCTGGCGAATTTCATCTCGTGATTCCTGGGCGGCTAATTCACCGACTGTCGGATCGGCGCCGGCGCCTAAGCCACGGGTAGCATCCTTGCCGATGTGGATTTTAGTGTTGGCTCTAGAATGGTGAAGGGCTTGCGCATCGGTATTAACGGCGATAAACTCGACATTTTCAATACCGGCGTCAACCATACGATTGATGGCGGCGCCACCGGCCCCGCCTACTCCAATAACCTTAATCCGCGCGAATGTCTCGATAGTTGGCTCAACGACTTGTGACATATGCTCCCTTATTCCTCAAAGACCTAGCTTGTATACGCCGTAGTATACCCGAGCCCACTTTAAAGTTCAACAAATTTGTGCGGATAAAATATGGTAAAGCTTACTTTCATTGACTATTGAATTACTCCGAGGCGATACATAACTTTATGTATACAGGAGCATTTTGAATGTGTCATGAGGCAGTCACCAGATAGGAATACCAGGTTTCGCGGATAATTATTTATGCCTGGGTTGGTTATTGATCTTGGTGCTGCTCCAGTTGCTCGGCTTTGGCTCTATCATATATTGGCCAGGTGTGATTGCCGAAAACCTTTCCACCTGCAAGGCAAACTACTGCAAAAGTACTCCAGCCTATGACAGCTTGGTCAACGTCTGCCAGAATCTCCACTCCTTCGGTTAGTGCCACTGCACCTAAGGAAGTCACGGCCACGCGAACCCGTCGGTTCTCAGCTCTTTCTGCCCTGTCAAGATGGGCTTGTGGAGATGTAATGTCAATTTTGGAGTGTATGCGGTCGTGGGCCTCATGAAGGATCCACAAAGGATGCCTCATCCAAGGATTGTTCATAATTACTATTATAAGCAATCCTATAACGCCTGCAAGCATGAGTGGTTTGAAATTTTTAGCGGTTGAAGCGGTTGAGGACGGTGTCGAATATGGCGCGGGCCTGCTGGGTGCTTTTGCTGCCATTAACAGGGGGCAAAGCCGGCAGCAGCAGCATATCGAGCAGCATTAGACCGACAACAGTTATGAAGCCTTGATCCTCCACGGTGTCTACCAGGCCGCCGATATTCTGTAGTTTGCCCTTGCGGGCCGGCAGCTGAAGCTTATCGCGGGCAATTTCATCGAGTCCGGGCAGTTTAGCGCTGCCGCCGGTAAGGACTATGCCGCCGGGTAGTTTGCGCGAACGTTTAATTTTTTGCAGTTCCTTATCGACATATTCCAGCAACTCTTCGACGCGGGCCGTGATAATCATATTAACTTCTTCAAACTGGAAATTATGGGTTTTATCGCCCACTTTAACGCTAACACTCGTTTTTTTGGCGGCTTGTCTAAGATCGGCGTGTTCCAGTTTGACGGCTTCGGCCACATCAAGGTCAGTCCTGAGGCCAATTGCCAGGTCATTAGTAATATGCTGGCCGCCAATTGGCAAGATGGCTATGTACTGAACTTCGCCATCCTCAAAAACTATCAGATTAGTGGTGCCGGCGCCGATGTCTATCAAGGCTGTGCCGGCCTCCTTTTGTTGACGTGTCAGCACGGCTTCAGCGGCTGCCAAGCCGGAAACCGTATGATGAGTGGCTTGCACTTCGGCTTTTTGAAGCGCCATGTCCAGATTCCTGAGATTGGGAGAAGCAGCTGTCACGATGTGGGCATCAACTTCCAGCCGGACACCGTGCATACCCACAGGGTCCTTAATATTGCGCTGCCCGTCCAGGCTGTAGTTTTTAGCAAAAAACTGGACTATTTCACGGTTGGGCGGCAGGTTGACTATGGTGGCGGCTTCTTCCACGCGTAGGCGGTCATCAGTACCAATCTCACGGTTAGCGGTGCTTATAGCTACCACACCCTCGGAATTGAGGCCGGTAACATGCGAGCCATTAACATTCACTGTTGCGTGTTTAATAGTCATCCCCGAAATGCGCTCTGCCTCGGTTACGGCATGGACAATTGCATCAGCTACCTCATCCACATGAACTACCACGCCGCGGCGCATACCCTGGTTTGGCGCCTGCCCATGGCCGACAATGGAAGGCATGTTACTGCCGTTAGGGTCAAAGGTGCCTACAACACAACGCACGGCAGAGGTACCGATGTCGAGACCTATGAATTGTTCGGGTTTCATTTGCTAACCAGTATAGCTCTATTGCTTCTTTAAGGGCAAGCCGACCACTGAAGATCATCTCGAAATATTAAATAGTTGTCAGAATTTCGGCGCCATTTTCAGTGATCAGGACAGTGTGCTCGAAATGGGCTGACCATGAGCCATCAGCCGTCAGGATAGTCCAGCCGTCGGCAGCGGCATAGATCCGGTCGGTACCAAGGGTTATCATGGGCTCTATGGCAATGGTCATACCGGAGCTCAACCACGGGCCGGTGTTGGCACGGCCATAGTTCGGAATATTAGGATCTTCATGTACCTGGTGCCCCACCCCATGACCCACAAGATCGCGAACGATGCCATAACGATGCGGCTTTAGGGAGGCTTCGATAGCCGCGCCTATATCGCCGGTGCGTACCTGGTCGTGGACAGCCATAATACCGCTTTGCAGAGCTTGCTCAGTACTGTTGACGAGTTCAATGTGTCCCTTTGTCTTAGGTTTGCCGGCAATAACGCTTATGGCCGCATCAGTAATCATGCTTTTATGCAGGACGCCGAAATCAAGCCCGACAATATCACCCTCAGCAATAATTTTATCAGCGCTGGGAATGCCGTGGACTACTTCATTATTAATACTTATACAAATAACGTCAGGAAAACCCTGGTAGCCTAAAAAGGCCGCTTGGCCGCCCAGGCTGTTTAGCTCGGCAGCCGCTATAAGGGCTAAATCTTTGGTGGACATACCGACTGCCAGCCGATTTTTTAGTAGCTGCAGCACTGTTGCCAGCATGCCGCCGCCGCCGCGCATGGCGGCAATCTCTTTGGCAGTTTTGACCCGAGTTACCATGACACTACCATGGCCCGGGCCTATACTTCTTTAAGATGGGCAACAAGATCATTGTTAACCTCTTTTACCGGACGCTCGGCGTCGATGTTTATCACCTTCACACCGTTATCGGCCAGCCATTTGAGCAGCGGCGTAGTAGAGCGCTCATATTCGTTAAAACGCGCTTCAATAGCCCCTTCTTTGTCGTCAATCCGGGCTCGATTAAGTAAGCGCTTTTTGACAGCTTCATGAGAGGCCTGCAAGTGAAAAGCCGTGTCAAGCTTAAACTGCCCGGATCGTGCCTGTTCCAGCAGCCATTTAGCCTGCGGAATGGTGCGCGGAAAGCCGTCCAGCAAGACTTGTTCGCTGTCCCCCAGCGATGACAATACCCGCTCCACAATCTCAATGATTTCCTGGTCATCAAGCAGTTCCCCGGC
>JBBRXZ010000061.1:0-7260 GCA_038238095.1 Saccharimonadales bacterium (SeqCode) | reverse complement strand
TGTTCCGTGAGATGTGTGTAGTTTTTTTCATGTCAGCTTGCTCCCATTATTACTAGTCTTGCAAGTATATGCCATAAGGGTGTCCGGCTTCAAAACCGCATTTCGCATAGCTAGTGTCCGGCTTCATTTCCGCATTCGGGCAGAATATGCCACTAAGTCGGTAGCTTCAATAATTCAACCTCCTCACGGAGAGGCAATTGTTGACCCAGCCGCAATTACTCGTAGTCTTCGTTCAAAAGACGTGGGCTTTGTTGCTATGGGTTTCACGACAGGTCATCAAAAAGAAATGGCAGTGGACGAATACGGCATTGCTTATGTAGATATGAATAAGTCTGGCCGTCTTGAGATTCCTCAAGGCAAGGACGGTCTAATAGCTACTAACAGCTTAGCTGGTTGTACGGGTGTTGCTGGCTTTGCAAAAAGACTTGATGGCAGTATTGCCACATTTGTATCTCATTATGACGCTATGACGCAGAGCTCTCTGCTAACAGGTGAAGATAGCCCAGTAAATAAAGATTTATACAGTTTCCGCTATCAGGCGGGTCAGGAGGGTCTTGCGAGTCCTATTTATTACCTAGTTGCTTACCCAAATGGTGAACACTCGAATCCTGATTATGGGAAGCGTAACGGTGCTTTCAAAAATTGGCGATACCTTGACCAAATCAACGTAACTGCGAATCAGCTAGGTAATGACTCCGAAGTCCTGCTCTTGCCATACGATGAGGGTCTTGGTCATAGTTTGGCTAGCGGTAAAGTTAACGACCACGAGGGAATCTTCTGGGACGGTGTGCCAGTAGACTTCGGTAGCTACCTCAGAAACCAAACAGCAGCTACCTCTGTATAAATACAGTGGTATACTCCTAGGGTTTATAAGCCAAGCTGTTACGCTGTTCCTCTAGTTTATGGTCAAGATAATGCTCGCCGATGATAGTGTGCCAACGCTCTAACTCCAAAGTCAGTGGGTGTAAACTATTTTCGACCAGCTCCTCCAAAAACGTCCACTCCGTAGCAATATGGGGGACTCCGGTTTTTAGACTGGATAAAGTCCCCGATATGGCCGCTGGGTGGATTTTTTGTTTCTGCTCATGGTTTTGTTATCGAGGTGATATATAATGATGCAATTATGAATAGATGTGTCGTAGAGTACTTTGGTGCTGCAAATCAAGGTGTTGAAGAGGCTGTGGGTCCTGCACGAAAGATGGCGGTAGCCGGCACTATCAATGATCTGGGCCAGTTTGTAGTATCTTGCGACCGATGTGGTGCCGATTTTAGTCTGACGACCGACGTGGGCTCACTTTCGAGTATGCAGCTTCTTAGTTCACCAACTGAGGCCGATAAAGCCTGCACTGACGCAGACCCTAGATTTAAACAAGAGGGTGAGTGGGTCACCAACCTCAGCCCTAAGTGGTTCGTAGTCGATCTCTTAAAAGAAGCCAAAACCTATCCTGCAGACAAGCCACCCGAACCAGCTATGGCTGCAGAAACCGGTGAATTTATAACTATGGATATTGAACTTTCACCCGACGGCCTTGAGGCAACCATAGATAAAGCCGCTGAGCTTGTTGCCCGCGCGAAGAGAATTCGAGAGAGCCAGACTACCCTGGGCACTAACAAAGTTGCTAATGAACTTACTACCGAGGCACTGACCATGACTAGAGTTCTGAATGCGTTAGCACCTATTCCGGACGGTAGTACCTGGAATTCGATCATCAGCGACAGAGCTGACGCTATCAATGGCGTAGAGCCTCCAACGGCACACTGTTAATAAGCAGGTGCTGGGAGTGGTGCGCTACACTCGCGGCACGTAGTTCAGCTTATACTTGTCCCAGGGAACGTTGAGTAACTCTCGCCAGCGCCTCAGTTCAGCAACAAGCTGGTGCCAATTTTTTTCTATGTGCTCCTCCAAACATAAGCATTATGACCTCTATTTGAGGTCATTTTTGTTTTCGCTCGTGCTTGCATTATTATATAATAAGAGGGATACTTTCGATAGATCAATCTAAGGAGTTAATTCGCTATGGCCCAGCCAGTTGAAGCAAGAACGCCAGTAAGCATGGTGCAAACAAACGGTACCGAAGTATTTGAGCTGGATTTGCCTGGACACTTGACTGATCAATTTGAAGAGATTGCTACTTCGGCCGAAGGGTCTGATACTGATATCGCGTTACCGCATTTTGTCGCTGCGTCACCCATGAGTTATCATAGAGGTCGCCGATCAAACGAAGACGTAATTGAACAAGCCCTGGGTTTAACTACGGCTCATAATCTAATAAGTGCTGGCTCAGGTGAACCAGTACTAAATATTAATCTTGCTTGTATGGACGCGGGTATAACCGCCCCAAGAAGCGGTCTGTTTGTAGTAAACGACAATAGGGCTATTTATGGTAGCGTTAGTGCTGTTGTACCGGCAAAAGCATCTTTGAGCACGCACCTTTCATATGTAGATAGCGACACCCAGGTTCATGAGCACTCATTACGCAGGACAACCGAAGAGGCCAACCTCGAACTCCTGGTGGCGGATCATGTACTAGCTACTGATAGTCCAAATGCCGCAAAAGAAGCTGTTGATAAAATCCGTCACGGTGGTGTGTTGGCTGTCGGACAGAGCGTCACTCACTTACTCAGGGCTATAGCGCAAAAAGAGTTCGAGAACCCTGAACGTCGACAAGGAAGTATGCACGGGGCTAGTATGTCACTGTTAGGTGTTGCCGTGCTAAAACAGTTGGGTGCTGAACTGCCTATCGGTTCTGCTGATCTGGTTCACGAAGTGGGCGTAGATATACTGGCCACTATGGTAGTTAGTGGGCTTGATAACGAACACCCAGGTTATTACTCAAAGAGTATTGGCGGGGTTGCTACAAGACTGCAAGCAATAGACTTTACTCCTTACGATCAAGGGCAGGTGGCAACAAGGGCTTTGGAGCTAATGGAGGTAAAGGGTATATACCCAGCGCTGGCAGACCTTGCTAGTAGTAACGGCAGCAGTATCGATGAGTTTGCCAAAGATCAGGCAGGCAGTTTACTCAAGAACCTCATGGGTGTTCAACTCGTCCAACCAGCTTAGTCCGCTAAGGTGCTCAACACTCACGGCACATAGCTTATCTTGTATCGGCTCCACGGAACTGTAAGCAGCTCCTTCCATCGCCTCAGTTCTGCAATGATTTGGTGCCAATTATTTTCTATCAGCTCCTCCAAAAAACGCATCAGCAGCCGCTGGTGCTTTTTTGTTTGACTGTAAGCATTTCTGCCAATTGCTATACTACCCTTAATGGAAGATGTTATAGACCCCTGGGATACACTTGCTTCGCATTTTGAATCAGAGCTGCTTGCCGACGTGAAATGGGGCGTTGCAGATAACATACTCATTGCTCAACCAGTCATCTTAGATTTCTTGGCAGAACGCTTACCAAATCCCTCAGGTGCACACTTGCTGGAATTTGGGTGTGGTGGTGGGCAGTTTGCGGCGAGGCTTGCATCGCTAGGCTATGCGGTAGAGGGCATGGACGCGGCACCTAAAATGATTGCGATGGCCAGGGATCAATATGGAAACAGAGTTCCATTTCAAATTGGTACGTCGGAGTCCTTGGACGCTCAACCTCGTTTTGATGGTATAACGTCCGTTATGACATTAGAATTTATAGCTGATGTGCAATCTACCCTTGAACGATTGTCACGGGTATTGAAACCTAGCGGCATACTAATATTTGCAGCCCACAACCAAGACTTTGTAAAAGACTGGATTGCAGCCGGCCGGCTTTATCATGCTGTGATCATTAGGTTAATACCGGAGTTAGGAGTATACTTAAGGTAATGAGTCGTCTCTTTGGGGGGACTTAGCTACTAACCAAACCGGAAGGCGAGAACATGTCCAAAGATAAGGGACGTAAAGAAGTCAAAAAGCCTAAACAGATAAAGAAAGTTTAGCTATGCTGAGCCAATACACGCGCACAGCTATAACGCAGCGATTGCTGGACGGCGAAGTCAGGCAAAAGCTGGAGCTAATGGAGCAGGACAGCTCACTCAATACTTATTCCACCTACAGTGCTAATAGCAGCCTATATCCCGATCACAAGATCCCTTTTGTAGATAAGCATATAGCCTACCTTATGGTCCATCCCAAGGTAGATTTCACCCAGTACCTGGCAAACCTCCACCTAATGCTCAAAATTCGTAAATAATAGAACCGGACCAGCCCTTTCAGCTTATTTCTAAGAGGGGAGGAATATTTATCTATAATGTGTGAGATAAACTATAGCTGTTATTGAAAAAAAGCCTTACAATAGCTAACAATATAAGTTAATAAGGAGAATTTAAATGGTAGACGATCTGAATACAAACGATACTGACGAAAATGGTATGCTTCCGGATGATACACCCGGTTCACCGCCCGTAGGTGGTGACAATAATGATGATAATCCTTTGACTCCTCCTACTGACTTGCCTACAGATGGACAGCAAGAGCCTACTACACCTCCAGTTGCAGACACTGGTATCCAATCCGAAGAAATGGATGACGAAGAGGTTGTACCAGGCACGGCTGAGTCAACCGAACCAGACACATCCGGTGCTTCTGAAGCGCAAAATCCGGAAGAAGATACTCCGCCGCCAAGCAGTACGCCAGTCTAAAGATACTCTCTTTTCCGCCATGTAGCCGGCTAGGTGTTACACTTAGCTGGACTCATGAACATAAAAACTATTGATCTGGTTATCATCGATTGGTTGCGCCGCTGGTATCTGCCAGTGGCCAGACTGGCGGTGTTTGCCATCTATTTTTACTTTGGACTGCTGAAATTGCTGGGAGAAAGTCCGGCGACCCCTCTGGCGCAGGCTTTGGTTACTAACACTATCGGCGCGGCACATTTTGATACCGCCTTTACCGTGCTGGCTGTCTATGAATGCGTGATCGGCGTGCTATTTCTGCTGCCTAAAGCTACCCGGCTGGTCATTCCGCTTCTGTTTCTTCATATGGTTATAGTTTGCTCACCGCTTCTATTGCTGCCGCAGCTGGTCTTTACCAAGCCGTTTGTGCCAACGCTTGAAGGCCAGTACATTATCAAAAATATCGCGATTATCGCGTTAGCTATAGGGGTGGCTGCCCAAACCCGACCCCTGCAAAAAAGACCGCCCCGAAATAGCAAACATTAGCCACCGGATTTAACCATTGTGTAACGCTCCGGTGTCTGGTACACTGACCATGCTAGAAAAGCTGCTAATAACTTATGTTAGGTTCTAGAGTTTAGTAAATTAAGAATTAAGTAAGTACGTGTTTCAGATTTCAGAGGAGCAGCTAACTGGTTTGCCAGATTACCTCTTACGGGACAGTGCAGGAGAGTAAAGTATGGCAACCAAACTATTTATCGGTTCCCTGGCATGGGCAACCACTGACGACAGTCTTAAGGACTTGTTCTCGAGCGTCGGTACTGTGGTATCGGCAAACGTGATTATGGACCGTGAGACCAACCGCAGCAAAGGCTTCGGCTTTGTTGAGATGTCCAGTGACGAAGAGGCCAAAGCGGCAGTCGATCAACTGAATGGCAAAGACCTGGATGGCCGGGCCATTGTTGTGTCTGAGGCTCGTCCCCGCGAAGAACGTCCTCGCGGTGGCGGTGGCGGTGGTGACTATGGCGGTGGCGGTGGCGGCCACCAGCGCTATTAATTCCAGTCTAAACCAGGTCTAAGCCGTCCTATTAAAACCAGTTTAAAACCCGCGGCTATTAAAACCCGCGGGTTTTTTCTTGACCATTGGCTGCTAAAGTCGTTAGGCTTGTAAGATATGGCAACATTCGATAAAGCAAAAGAACTTATGAGCCGGACGCTGCAGCTATCGTTTCGGCCGGATAAGGAGCTGACGCCGGAAGATGTTCACGTGGCTCGGGAGTACATCGTTAAATATTGGACGAAAGTTGAGCGCTATCACCCTAAGGATGACGAGAGCTTACTGGGACTGCCTAAATCCTATCTGGTGCCATCATACCGCGAGAAAACCGGCTTTGACTACAATGAACTGTATTACTGGGACAGTTACTTTATGGTGCAGGGACTATTGGATGCCGAGCATCAGGAGCTGGTCAGCGGTATTCTGGAAGATCTGCTGGCACTCTTCAAGCGCTTCAAAGTTATACCGAATGCCTCCCGCACTTATCTGACCGGACGGTCGCAGCCACCGTTTTTAACGAGCTTTATATTTGACGTCTATCAGCAGTATAACCTAGATAAAGCCTGGCTAAACGAAGCCATAAATGTGGCTAAAGAAGAGTATAGGATAGTCTGGATGGGTGTGAAAAAACCGCATGAGCGCCAGATCTACCGGGGTCTTAGCCGTTATTACGATATAAATTACCTGAATGATTTGGCCGAAGCCGAGAGCGGCTGGGATATGACACCGCGCTTTGACCGCAGGGCGCTGAGTTTTTTGCCGGTAGACCTGAATGCTTTGCTGTACAAATATGAAACTGATTTTGCCCGGGCGGCTCGCATTATGGACAACAAGCGTGAAGCCGGCCGCTGGGACGATGCCGCTATGCAGCGTAAAACCGTTATGAATGAGCTTATGTGGGACCGCACACGCGGGCTGTACTATGACTACAATTATGTCAAAGAGAAGCGGGGCGGTACAAGCAGCCTGGCGGCTTATTATCCGATGTGGGCCGGCATGGTTGACGACAAACAAGCTGCCGCCCTGGTAAGAGGGTTACGACGTTTTGAACATAAAGGCGGCCTGGCCACGACCGATTCCTTGCCGTTAGGCCAGTTCGTGCTTGGCAGCCTGCCAACCCAGTGGTCCCACCCCAATGGTTGGGCGCCGCTGCATTTTATAGTTGTCAAGGGCCTGGAACGCTATGGCTATCATACGGATGCGCGGCGCATCGCTATAAAATGGCTAAAGACTAATCTGAGCTGGTTTGAGGATCAGCACGTCTTTCTGGAAAAATACAACGTTGTGTCGCCGGAAAAACCGCCGCTGAAGGGACTGTACCCGTCGCAAACCGGCTTTGGCTGGACTAACGCCGTTTTTGAACGTTTCTGCCAGGACTACGTCGACCGCCCCCTCTAATTTGTCATTGTTGTAGACTGCATGAATATGGATAAATAGATAGACTGCGGAGAAATGGGTCCAGGCGATATTGCCGTAGAACTTATCAAACTATTAAATCACTTCTCCTACGCTTTGTGCTAGTTAAACCCCCAGGGCTGCCAGCTGTAAGGCTGGCCTCCCGTGGATGATGTTTACCATCATGCCAACGGAGTGAGCAGTCAACT
>JBBRXZ010000060.1:0-7293 GCA_038238095.1 Saccharimonadales bacterium (SeqCode) | reverse complement strand
TCGTGTACGTAAGAGCACGGGGCAGGCAGCTAGCTTTGAAGGTCGGCTCTGAAGGGCTGGGCGTGGCGTGGCAACTGGGAGTTCCTAGATTGGAAGTTCGGCCTGATGGGAGGCGGTAGATTTATGAAGCGATGGGATGTTATAATACAAACTCTTAAAGGAGTTTTTATGCCAAAGCTTATTGACCACACAGGTAAAAAATTTAGCCGTCTTCTTGTACTCGAACGTGCAGGTAAAAATAATTTAAAAAAAGTGTTGTGGAAATGCCTATGCGATTGCGGCAACAGCACGGTTCTTGCGGCTGGACTACTTACATCGGGCAACACTACATCTTGCGGCTGTTATTTAAAAGAAAGAATTACCAAACACGGCAGCTGGAAAAAAGGATCGTACAACACATGGCGCGCTATGGTGCGGAGATGCACTGTGCTTACAGATAAGGACTACCCTCGATACGGCGGAAGAGGCGTTAAAGTTTGTCCTGAGTGGCTAGACTACTTAGCTTTTGAGCGGGATATGGGTGAGCCTACTGGAGATGAAACGCTAGACCGCATAGACACATATGGCGACTACAGTAAAGAAAATTGTCGGTGGGCAGGCGTAACCACGCAATGTAGAAATGTACGGGTACGTGCAAACAGTAAAACAGGGGTTACGGGGGTAAGTAAAACTTTATCAGGAACCTACATGGCAAAAGTTACTGCAAAGAAGAGCAGTTTTTATTCAAAATGCTTCTCAACTATCGAAGAGGCAGCAGCAGCCCGTAAACAGCTTGAGCTCTTACACTGGGCGTAAACATTTATGTCAAACTTTCAACCTTTCTCGCCGCCACGTCTACCCGCTGCCCCTGCGGAGTACAACCCCCAATATATTGACCAGCTAACGAACGTGCTACGTCTGTACTTTAATCAGCTAAGCGCCGTCGGGCCTATAAACATTGGTGCGCTAAACATAGATATTGGGACACTTCCAACACAGACAAGCCTTTCCACCCTTAGAAGTGGGGATGTCTACCGAGATACTACGGCGGGTAACGTCTTAAAAATTAAGCCATAAAAGACATCAACATGATAAACTCAAACTACCCACATTCCAAGAGGTCGCTATGAGCCTGCAAATCGCCGCACAACACCTCGCTAAAAAAGGCAGAGGCCCCGACACAGAATTAGTCCATATGACCAAAGGCGAGATCGCGGGTCTTCAATCCCTTGCGCTTGCACACGGTGGCTCCCTAACGATTAACCCACATACAGGACTGGCAGAGGCTGGGTTTTTATCTAGTATCTTGCCAATGTTGGCAGGCGCAGCGGCTAACTTTTTTATTCCGGGTTCTGGCGCTATTGCGGGGGGCCTAACTTCGGCTCTTGTTAACCCTAGGGCCGGATTAGGCGGTATTGCGATGGGTGCATTGGGTGGTTATGGTGGTGGTTCGCTTGCAGGTAATTTTATGAATGCGGGTATGGGTGCTTTGTCCTCGCAGGCGGGGGCCGCTTTAGGTGCGGGTGCCTCAGAAGAAGCTATCCAAGAAGCCGTTGCTAATAAACTAGCAACTACCGGAGCAGTAGACACGCTCACAGCGGGCGCGGGTCAAGTATTCAACAGCGGCCCTTCCGCAATGCAATTTGCAAAACAAAATATGATGGGTATTGGCGCTTTAGCTGCCCCTATTCTGGGGGGTATGGCTCAACCAACATTAGCGGGTACGGCTCCTGCGCAGTCTTCTGGGAACATTAGGCCGTTTTCATTTACCCGTAACGCAAATACGAATGACCCAGATAACCCAACGGTAGATCAGTACTACACAGCAGGCACACCTATGACTGCGCCGGGGCCAGACAACTACCCTTATCAACCCCGCCAAACTATTCGGATGGCTGAAGGCGGTACGGTAGGCATGATGCCGCAAATGATTTTAGGGGGTAGTGGTACTGATTCTTCGGGTATGCCTACCTATAAGCTCAACCGCACAATCGGCGGTACGGCAGCAGAGCCTACAGTAGACCAATACTTTACGTTAGTACCGCCCCAAGGAACGTCAGAAGTAGAAACACCGGAATTCATGAGAGCGTTTTCAGGCGATGCGGGTATGGGTGAAGGTTTTAATAGCGGCTTTGGTGGCGGCTTTGGGGCTACAGGTGGTGTTGGTGGCGGCTATGGCGGAACTGCTGGTAGTGGGGATGCTGGAACTACAGGTGCTGATGGCGGTCTAGGTGACGTTGGTGGCGGCTATGGCGGGACTTCTGGTAGCGGAGATGCGGCTACAGGCGATGGTGGTGGCGGTGGTGGTGACGGTGGTGACGGTGGTTTTGCCGATGGGGGGATTCTCCAAGCGTACAAACGCATGGCTGCGGGCGGTATGTCTTCTTTAGGCTCGTACTCTGACGGTGGGCAGCTTCTCAAAGGACCCGGAAATGGCGTGAGTGACGATATCCCTGCGGTTATTGGCAAGCGCCAACCAGCCCGACTCGCTAATAATGAATTTGTCATTCCCGCTAGAATTGTTTCCGAGCTAGGCAACGGTTCCACAGATGCAGGTGCAAAAGAGTTGTATAAGATGATGGCGCGAGTGCAAAAAGCACGAAGTAAAACAGTCGGTAAGAATCAAATTGCAGTAGATTCAAAAGCACGGAACCTTCTGCCAGCATGACCTACTCAATTGCGCTTGAGAAATTTACCGAAACATATCGGGAGCTTGAGCCGTTGTATAGGAAGCACTACGCGGAGATGACGGACAGACTAGCAAAGCAGGGAATAATTTATAGCCTATATGCACCAAGGCTATATGAGTATGAGAAGGCTTGCAATGGTGGATGGTTGCTGAATTTTGTTTTGCGTGATGATGGGGTAGTGTGTGGTTACTGTAACGTATACGTTACGAACGATATGCACAACAATGACCTGATAGCGCAAGAAGATACGTTGTTTGTACTGCAAGAACACCGCAATGGCATTGGCAAAAAGCTAGTGCAGACCGTGTTGGCAGAACTAAAGCAACGCGAAGTTAAACGATTGATAGTATCAGCAATGACTGATTTAAGGGTGGCAAAGCTGTGGGGCCGAATGGGCTTCAAAGAAGCAGCAACCCAAATGATATATACATTTTGAGGTATTAATATGTGCGGTTCATCTGCTCCTACAGCCCCTTCTGCTCCGACTAGCCAAAGTATTACTCAGACGGCCATTCCTGACTACGCGAAGCCGTATGTCGAAACGATGCTGGGTCAACAGCAAGCTCTAGGCAATACCCCGTATACCGCGTTCCCCGGTGGAATTGATAAGCAAATTGCAGGGTTTACCCCACTCCAACAACAATCGCAGAGCGGTATAGCAGGCCTTCAGATGCCCGGTGGATTCGGCCAAGCCTCCACTATGGCTGGTCAATCTGGACAAGGAGCACTTGATACCACTGGCCGTGCTGCCGGGTACGGGGCACAAGGCGCTGCTGCTGGACAAGCCTATGGTCGGAATGCTATCGACCCCAATGCAGTTCAGCAGTACATGAACCCGTACCTACGTGCCACACTAGACCCCGCTTTGCAACTTCAACAGCAGCAGTTCGGGCAGTTAAACGCGCAGAATCAAGGCCAAGCTACACAAGCTGGGGCGTTTGGTGGTGGCCGTCAAGCCGTTATGCAGGGGATGAACCAACAGAATCAGATGCTTGCGCAGAACCAATTGGTAGGTGGTGCATACAACCAAGCCTTCAATACGGCTAACCAGAACATGCAGGAAGCTGGCAAACAAGGTATGGCGGGTGCAGGTCTTGGCCTTCAGGGTATTGGTGCGGAACAAGCAGGCTTTGGGCAGGCGGGTCAACAGGCGGTAAATCTAGCTAATATTGGCAATCAATCTCTCGGGGCACAGCAGAATATTCTTGCTTCCCAAGGAGCTGTAGGCGCTCAACAACAAGCGCAAGAACAAGCTCGTATGGCGCAGGCGCAGCGCAACTTTGACCAGCAGATTAACTACCCCCAGCAACAGTTAAACAACATGTCAAACATCCTTCGGGGTGTGCCTTTGAGTGGGACTGGAACCGCATCGACTTACCAAGCCCCGCCAAGCGCATTGAATCAGTTAGCTGGGCTAGGAACCGCTGCATACGGTGTAAGCAAGATAGCTAAGGGCGGCAAGATTAAAGAAAAACAACGACCTGCTGGCTTGATGGAGTTAGCTCTGTCGCGCATGGCCTAAGGAATTAATATGTCAACACCCAACATAAACCAGATTACCTCGCAATTTGCGAGGATGAGCGACCAGCAGATACAACAGTATGCTGCAATGCACAAAAATGACCCCTACACGATGTCATTGGCATTGTCTGAAATGAACCGCCGCAAAGAAACGCGGTCAGCGCAAATGGGCCAACAGCAACAGCAGCCCAAGGTAGTAGATCAAGCTATCGCAGAAATGTCTCAGGGTTTACCCGAAGATTCAGGTATTGCTCAATTGCCCACAGGCCCGATGCAATATGCGGACGGTGGCATTGTTGCTTTTGGTAGTGGAGGAGATGTACAGAGATTTAATGGCACAGCGAACTCGTTTGTTAACGCGGCTACTCAAGGCGTTTCCCTTATTGACCAGATTCAAAACCAAGGGGTCAACGCGCTTCGGCCGTTGGTCGAACAAATCCGACAGGCCGAGCAACAATACGTAGCCGCAGCTAGGTCTGGGGATCCCGCTGCTATTGGTGGGTATAGTAAAACATTAGGCGATTTGAAAGCGCAACTTAATAACTCTGTCCAGTCCCAGTTTGGTAATGCCGCCCCTAAGGTTATGTCGCAGTTAAACGCACCTGCCGTACCCACCGCACCTACCGTTGCCACAGTAGCGCCGAGTGCAAACACGAATGTCTCCGCTGCGCCGGTAAATACAACCGCTGTCCCCCCAGTAGCGGCTCCCAACGCAGCAACAACCGGAACCGAGACTAAAGGGCCGGGGACAAACACATCGCTTTCTGCTGCACCCCGTTTTTTTGCGGCTCCTGCGCCTGTTTTTGATGTTAATGCCGAGTATGAAAAAGCACGTAAAACATCTTCTAACGTAGACCCTGCGGCTAAAGAGCGTGCAGAACTGGCAAAGCAACTAGTTGACAATCCTACACAAGCGTTGAAAGACCGTCAAACAGAACTAGCCAAAGAAGGCGATGTTTACAAAGGCAGAGAAGAACGGCTCAGTACCAAAGAAAAATCTTTGGAAAAAATGGACGAACAAAATAAAGCGTTTAGCTTTATCAATGCGGGTCTTGCCATGATGCAGTCTAGAGGTCAAGGGCTATCGGGTATTGCTGAAGGCGCTATGGTGGGCACTAAACAGTACGGTGCTGGCATTGAAAAACTTCGCGCTGCGCAAGAGCGCTTAGATGAAACGCGTGAAAAAATGGAAGACCTTCGCCTCAACCGTAGCGACATGAATGCCCGAGACATTAGACAGCTAAACAAAGACATTAATACAGGCCAACAAAAAGCATCGGAGTTAGGCATTAATGCGCTTATGGCAATTGATAGCAGCAGTAAAGAAGAAGCTGCGGCCAAGTTTAAAGTTATGGCACAAATGGACATTACCCAAAGGCAAGAACGCGGACTTAATACCAGAGCCGCGATGCCGTCACCGCAAATCCAGATGATCACAAAACTGGGTGATGGTGACTTTTCCAGAGGCTACGAGATATACACACAAGAGGCATTAATTCCCCGTCTATACGAGTCGTATATTAAGCAGTCCGGAGACATTTTAAAACCCGAATTTAAAGGAAAATATCCAACATTTGATATGTATCTTGCCGGAATGGGTGGGGGCAAAGGCAATGGGATTATTGACGTTTCTAACCCTCCTGCTGAGTCTGTACGTCCTCGCAATTAATCCACGGCATAATGCAGACGTACGCAACACAACCGCTTCCGTACGGGCGGGTAACAATTTAAGTGATCCGCGATGGCCAAGTACATCAAGCTCCCCGACAATTCTTTATTCCCTGTCGCAGAGGGCGAGGATTATTCTACGGCTATGCGGGCCGCGTACTTAAAATACCCTGACGCTTTTGGCGATGCGCCAGCCAAACCATCGGCAGCACAAAACACCGGCCCGTTTGGTGATGCAATAACGGCTGCAAAACAAGCTGCACTTGGCTCAGCTAAAGCGCTTACCGATATTGCTGGTGCAAACAACTTTGCATCTAACTACTTAGAAGAAAAAGCCAAGGGCCAGCAAGCACAGTATTCTCCTGCCGCACAAGAGGAAATGAAGGCTCAAGCCGAACGCATGAAGGCGGCTGAAGCATCTGGAAGTACGCTGGAAGAGATAAAGGCTGGCGCATTAAATGTCGCCGAAGCCCCGCTGCGGTCTTTGGCGCAAGGTATTGGTTCTCTTGCGCCTTATGCACCAGCCATGCTGCTCGGTCCAATAGGCGGCGCATTAAGACTTGCGCCTGCAACCATGCGTGCATTAACTGGTATTGCCGAAGTTGCACCAAAAGTACTTGGTACGGCTCAAGGTGTTGGAACTGTAAAAGGAAGCATTTATGATGCCGTCTACAAAAATGAGTTAGATGCCACAGGAAACGAGCAAGTCGCCCGCAACAAAGCAGAAGCCGCGCAGAGTTATACTGGAAATAATTTAGACAATTTGCTTGCAGGTGGAGTTTTCGGGTTTGTTGCTGTAAGTACAGGCGCTGAAAAACTACTTACCAAATCTGGCGCTCAAAAGGCGGCTCAAGGGTTTAAACGTCGAGCTGGTCAAGCTGTTGGCGAAGAGTTCCTTACAGAAGGCGCACAAGGCGGTCAGGAAAGGTTTGCACAGAACATTGCCTTGCAGCGTGAGGGTGTAGATATACCAGCCATGCAAGGTGTTGCTGGACAAGCCGTGCAAGAAGGCTTAGTTGGTGCATTGACTGCTGGGCCAGTTGCCGCACTACGTAGTCCTACTCCTACATTAAGCCCACAGCAAGTTCAGGCTCAGGAGCAAGCAGCCATACAACAACAAGCACAAGCTCAAGCGCAGGCTCAAGCAGCTCAAGCCAAAGCTGCTGAAGATGCTTACAAGCAATCTGACCAATATCCGATTGACCTTGGTAATAAGTTCGATGAAGTAAATGCCCAAAGGCTGAAACTACAAGAACGTGCAGATACCCTTAAACGGGGTGATGTTGTAGACAGAGAAAACTACAAATATGCCAAGCAAGAATCGGACCAATTTAATAAAACTGTATATACCCCACTTCTTCAAGAGTACGCTCCATTACGAGATAGATCAAATGCTTTGCGTGGCGCTGCACCCATAACGCCAGTTCAGCCTACT
>JBBRXZ010000059.1:0-7340 GCA_038238095.1 Saccharimonadales bacterium (SeqCode) | reverse complement strand
TTAAGTGATACGGCAATCGTGGAGTTTAAGTTTAGTAGTTCAGATGTAGAATTTACGATCAGGGATTTCATGGTGCCGTCTGAAGACAATAGTAAGTCAGCACAATATTTAGTCCGTAAAATCACTGCCGTGAGAGGATCGGGACACGTAAAGTTTACCTTTCAGCCCAAGCCGAACTACGCACAGTCGGCTGTCACAGTTTCCACTTCAAATAATATGATGAGCCTGAGATTAGATGAGGGCTACCTTAATCTGCGCTTGCCGCCTCACACCAAAGTTGCGAAAAACGAAGACACCTATGAAGTCATGGTTAAACTGAAACCTTCCGCCAGCGTTCAATTGACTCTCGAATATGGCCCTGGTAAACCCGGTAGCAGTAAACCGCCAACTAATTTAGAAGAAACCACTAGAGAGTTTTGGC
This sequence comes from Saccharimonadales bacterium (SeqCode), assembly GCA_038238095.1. Classification (GTDB taxonomy): domain Bacteria; phylum Patescibacteriota; class Saccharimonadia; order Saccharimonadales; family UBA4665; genus JBBRXZ01. Next base: position 6,919 of record JBBRXZ010000059.1, on the reverse strand, counting down.
AAGAGTGGGTTAGTAAAGGTACTTTTTTTGACTTTTGCAGGGATCGACTAATAAGATCTGCCATTACCTTAAAGCTTCTGCAATTTTCTCCAACCGGAGCAATGGTTGCTGCCCCGACAACTTCTTTACCAGAAGAGATTGGCGGCCTCAGGAACTGGGACTATAGATATGTCTGGATCCGCGATGCCACGTTCGCGCTGTATGCCTTTTATGTGCTGGGCTACGAACAAGAAGCCGAACATTTCTTTGATTTTATATATGGAGTTATTGATAAGTGCGCCGAGGATGAAATTGAAATATCGCTTATGTACACCATTTGGGGCAAGCCGGTGCCTAAGGAAAAAATCCTCAAGCACATGAAGGGTTACCAAAATTCCACTCCCGTTAGGACAGGTAACGAAGCTGGTGAACAATTACAACTTGACGTCTATGGCTCGTTAATCGACGCCTATTATTTTGCTTCTAAGAGGGGCTTAGCCGACGATGAAAAGAAAAAAGCTAAATCCCGGCGCCTGATTATGTTTCTCGTCAAAAAGATTGATGAAGTTTGGCAGCAGCCGGATTCCGGCATATGGGAGGCCAGGAACGATCCAAAGCATTACATTTACAGTAAAGCGATGTGCTGGGTGGGAGTTGACCGGGCCCAGAAACTAAAACAAAAACTTGACCTGTCGGATAAAGACCTGCAGATATGCATTCATTTAGCGGACACTATTAAGGACTGGATCTGGCAGAATGGCCTCGGAACGGCTAAAAGCCAGCTGCTTCAATATCCAAATGCCCCAACGGTAGACTCCGCCAATTTTCTGCTGGTACTTTTACAGTTTCTGGATAAACATGAGCCGAAAACCAAAGCTATTATTAAGCGTACCAGAGAGGAGCTATGCTATAAGGATGTTTTTGTGTATCGATATTTAAGCGAAGACGGTCTGGCCGGGAAAGAAGGCGCCTTTGTGCTATCAAGTTTCTGGATGATTTCCGCCCTGGCTATTTTAGAAGACACTAAAGAAGCCCTGAGGTTATTTAAGAAAATGGAATCTTATATGGCGCCAAACGGTCTGCTATCCGAAGAAATAAATCCGGATTCAGGCGAATATTTAGGCAACTACCCTCAAGCTTTTTCTCACCTGGGCTACATCATGAGCGCCTACTACCTGGATAGATATATAAAGCGTAAGTAATAATTAAGAAAGGTATATATGAAGCAATACGATCTGATAGTTCTGGGAACCGGCGGCGCCGGTTATAAAGCCGCTACGAAATGCAAAGAAGCGGGCTGGAGCGTAGCAGTGGTTAATGAAGGGTTGTTTGGCGGTACTTGCAGCGTACGAGGCTGCATCCCCAAAAAAGTATTGGCCGGGACAGCGGAAATAGCCGACATTAACCGTCGATTAGGCGAAGTTGGGATTGTTACAAAACAGCCGGTTATGAGTTGGGGTGAGCTGATTAAGTTCAAGCGAACGTTTACTGACCCGGTGCCGGAAAGCACCGAAAAAGCCTTGCGCGGCGCCGGTATAGACGTATTTATCGGATCTCCGCGTTTTGTCGGAGATCTTCAAATAGAAGTTGACGGCCAGCAGTTACAGGCCAAAAAAGTACATATTGCAGTGGGTGCCAAACCAGCAAAGTTACCGATTGAGGGTTTTGAGCATTTTATTACGAGTGATGACTTTTTGGAACTAGACGAGTTGCCGAAACGAGTATTGTTCGTCGGCGGCGGTTACATATCGTTTGAATTTGCCTACGTTGCAGCTAGCTTTGGCGCGGATGTCACCATTTTACATAGTGACGATCAGCCCCTACCTATATTCGACCAAGATGTTGTCCGCAATCTGCTGGAAGTCAGCAAAGAGGCCGGTATAGAGATCGAACTACAGGCTGAAGTTAAGGCTATTCGCAAAGAGAATGATGGCTTCGCAGTGGTCTCTGCGGATGGTCGGAGCTTTGAGGCGGATGTAGTCATACATGGCGTGGGAAGACCGCCAGCTGTAGGCGAGTTAAATTTGGAAAGTACCGGTGTAGATTACGATAAGCATCGTGGGGTATTGGTTGACGAGTATTTGCGGAGTACTTCCAATCCGCATGTCTATGCGGCCGGGGACGCTGCAGCCGATGGGCCGCCACTCTCACCTGTTGCAGGTGTCCAGGGTGATATAGTTGCAGAAAACTTACTTGGGGGTAAACATAAGCAGCCAAGCTATCTTTCAACTCCCAGCGTTATATTTACCACGCCAAGCGTTGCCAAAGTAGGTTACCTGGAGGACGAAGCCCGCCAGAAAAACATTAAATTCGATACTACCACAGAAGACCTGACAAGTTGGTTCGATGCCAAAAGGCTAAATCTCAAGCACACCATGAGTAAGGTTCTGGTAGAGAGAAAAACCGGTAAAATAATCGGTGCCCATTTAATCGCTAATCATGCCGAAGATTTAATTAATATTTTCTCTTTGGCTATAGAGCTTGGACTCACTGCTGAGCAGCTCAAAGCTCCCATATTTGCGTTTCCAACTACATCCGACGATATGCGGGCCATGTTTTGACTTCTTACGCAGCAGTATAATGATGGAAAGCTGCTACACCGCTCATCCCTGCTTATTCTTCCGATGCCTGGCTTTTTGCTATACTGGCCTCTATGTCACTTCCAAGTTAGATTGGGGACTCCATATTGATGAACAAGGCTGTAAGCAAGCTGCGATTAAACGACTTAAGGTCTTGCTCCGCATGATATAAATTACTGCTCAAATCACTAATTCGTGAGTTGTCAGCTTCCTTGTCCGACTTAAGTAATTGATCAATTTGAATTTCTGCATCAGTACGGATTGTGTAGTCAAAAGATGGTGATGTTCCAAACGATCTGCCGATTTGATTGCCGACGTAACGGTAAAAGTTCGTGTTGAGCAATCGATAAGTTTCAAAACGTTCAGAATAATCACACGCATCATTAAAAGCTGCATCACTATGGCATATACTATTTTCTAATGATGTATATCGGTTTTCATATGTCCATATAGTGAAGAAAGGCACAGTCAATAGCGCGACGAGGATTACTAACTTAAACCGTTTCGCGTAGTGATTTCTTGCGTTCTTATCACTTTTTCTTCATTGTGAAATCATATCATATAAAAAAGCTTCTCACAGAGCCTTCTATTATGCTTGGCTGAGTATCTTAGACAATGTTAGAGCCGTACTTATTCCTGACATTATGTCGTGGAACGAGTAAGCTACTCGCGGTGAGGATTTATAAATTGTTCCCACGATTGCATTTTTGAACCTGCAATACTTTTTGGTTTGAATCGGACTTTATTATGTTCGTAGACAAATTTTAATCGTTGGTAGCCAATATAACTCAAAATGATACCTGTGCTTGTACCGAGATTTAAGCTTTCTACAATTCCGCCCATAGGGATCTGGATGCACATGTCCGCCTCGTTAACTACTTCATCCGATATGCCTTTTGACTCATTGCCAAACCAAACAGCGAGCCGTTTTTGGGTGAATGTTTCCTCATATAGGCATATATTTTCTTTTCCTTTTACGTGTGATGAAGTAACGGCAACTGTATAGCGATCTTTTCTTAAGTGATCTATGCAGTCAGCAGCCGTATCAAATTGTTTTACAAACACCCATTTATTCGAGCCCACACTGAGATTGGTCAATCGTTTATGACTACGTGATGATTCAAAATCTTTGACAATGTCATTACTTCCAATTACGTATAACTTCTCCACGCCAAACGCTGAAACATTTCTTAACGTCGATGCGATGTTCATTATATCCTTAGGATTTTCTAACACACATATAAAGTATTTATTTTGCAAATGCTTTACTTGCCTAATTTTTTCTCTTACCGGCATATATTAATTGAATTATAGCAAACAAAAAGACTTCTAAAGAAGTCTTGATGCTAACGTAACACTTAGTCTATCAACTTTTGCAGATACAAGAATATTGGCTGAGTATCAGAGACAATGTTAGAACCATGCAGATGAATTGCGCTACGACCTAACAACTATAAGAGTGCCGAAAGTACCAACAGTACAATTGTTAATGGAATAAGGTACAGCAAGCCAATTAAAATCGTCACAAACAAAGCTCCAATCGGCTGCTTCTCTAAAAACATGCCCGCTCTTGCTACTACGCCCCTCCCTTCATCGTACGGTAGTCGTTCGTCGCGATAGGTTAAGATATTGTTTAATAACTTTTTGCGTATCAGTTTTATTGCTTGACTCATGTCTTCAATTTGTACTTTGGGGTATGATTGGATTGGCCCGAATAATAACAGACTGTTGTGAACGATTTCGATATCATAGTTTTTGGCATTTATCAGAGATTCCATCACTTCAGGAGTTATGAAGCTTAGATCGTCAATAGTGTAACCATTGCCAAAATAGGTCGCGAAGTACTTATTAAAATTACCTTCAAGTTGGATGTACTGCTTGCTGTCAAAAACTACTCTGAACTGTCTGCGCTGGTGCTCGAGGCTATCAAAAACAACATTCGGTAATTTTCGTGGAAGCTGTACGCGCATCACACTGTAATGGACCAGCCGTTTTTTTAACCGTCCTAGACCACTCTGACCGCGCGCTTTAAAGCTGACCTCTGAATACTCCCAATCATCGCCAAAAATGTAATTCTCGTAACTACGGCTCCGGTAAGCTAAATCGTAGAGGCAGCTACCATCAAGCATGCGCATTGTTGCATCTTGTACTAGTCGCCAGCCTTCAGTTTTTGCTGCAACTTTGAGGGCTCGCAGATGTTCTTTATCGTTAACATTTTCTAGATAAATGGGGCTTATTTCCATACTTATTGCAGAGTATAACAGAATAAAAAGACTTCTTCAGAAGTCTTTTGTAGTGCTTATGTTTGGCTGGGGCTAGTGGACGTACTTCGCAACTGTTATTAAGCATGAACGCACTAATTATAACTGTCTGGTATAATTATTTTCACAATTATGGAATCGTACACACGTCCCAGCTTAATTAGAATACTTGGGTCGTATGCTACTTCACCAGTTATTTCTAGGCACTTGTATGTGAGACGCATTAACTACTCACTCCTACCTGTACTACTAACTGGAAACTGGCAGCTTTCATTAGTTGTTAGTCCATTCGCCGATTTATTTGTCGGCGGGGTGGGGTACTACTTTCTATTCAATGTAGGCATGATACACATTAAAGCCCATGGTTTAGCTGAATATGTTTTTTTCTTGCTTCCCTGGTTCGTTCTTGTAGGCGGCATTTACTTACTTATGAGGGATATTTACGTTATTAATGAATTAAGAAAAGCGCGTAATCTCGGTATGTTTAACAAAGAAATGCCGTTAAAAATTACATTTTAATAATTGAAGTATAAAAAAACGCTTATGCTTGGCTGGGCGTAGTGGCTGAGGTTAGAACCTTAATTCTATCTTGTATTGCTACTTAATACATAACGTATGCTTAAACGAATACTTTATAGCCACCTACCACTCGGTGGAATAATAACCATGACGTATAATTAGCATATGAGTTTCCGGCTAACAGCTCGTCAATTTCTACGCACTATAATTACTAAAATAGTGCCGGGCCTGGTTATTACTACGCTGTTGTGGGTACTAATTGTACTATCATTCGGCCAGCCATCATCAGAAGTTTGGTTGCCGCGCGATAGTGACCGCATAGTGGATAAAGACTACGTGGGTATAAGCAGTCTTAGTTTAATAGACCATTCCAAGAGCACATTGAGTTGGCGCTACGGCCGGGGAATGTTTTATCAAAGAACTGATGGTTTTAGCCCAATCTATGAAGCTCACGCTAGCCGCCTTCTTAAACCATCCGCCTGTCCAAACGTATTTCATGAAACTGAAAACGTTTCTCCCTCAGGTTGTGTCAAAGAAGGCAGTATTCATGGTTTGGATGTTTATGCTATAGATAGAAGTTTGCCAATGGGTATTACTGATATCTATGCTGTATTAGGTAACACCTTCGTTGCATCTCAAGCAGGCTATGGTCCTGGCGACTCAGGAAATCTCGACTATTTTGCTAAGTATGTACAGATGACTCATAGCCAAGCAACGCAGCTCCTGGCTCGTAATAAAAAAGAGTCAACAGCAGCCGCTCAAAAAACAAAAATCGCGGAAAATCGAGAAAAACAAGCAGAGGCTGCAGCTTACAAAGGCTTATCATTTACGCCGGTCTTGCCAAGCTCACTCCCAGATGGCTGGGTCGGCGATAAGTCAACTATCGAAGGTGAGACTCCGCCGGCTAAGGCTTTGTTTATAAGTACAGGCTATAGTAAAAACTTCCACAAGAAAGGTGAGCTAGATGTAGGGCTATATATCACTAAGCTAGAAGGCTACACGTTAGGAAGTTTTTGCGGTCCAACTATTACTGCTGGCACCCAATTGCTTCCTTGTCAGCCTGTCTCAGGTACATCATATTATGAGGCCTGGTATACCGGCGACACAAGCCCGAACGATACTGATTTTGTTGATCATTATTTATATGTTCCAATAGGTGATGCTCTGGCCCAGCTTGACACCGGCGATTGTTGTTCAACAAGTTCACGAAGTGCCATCTCATCTAAAGCTTTGCAAGCCCAACGAGCAATTGCCGATGCGCTACGACCAGTTTCGCTAGACTCATTTAAAAATGCCGAGTTTGACCCATACGGCAGAATATTAGCACCTTTTATAAATACGACTGTTCCTAATTTAGCTCAGTGAGGTATTGGTGATACCACACTAGTTGTTTTAATCTCCGAACTCTTGGCTGAGCATCCCGGTCTAGAACAATTGCTAGAACCTGACTTTCCCAACCCCCTCGCTTTTTGACCCCCACAACAGAGATGAAGTAGAAGATTTCGGGACACTAATGCCCTACACTAAGGGGTATGGCTTTTATTCGTAAGGTCAAGACCAAGAGCGGGGCAACAGCTGTTC
>JBBRXZ010000058.1:0-7351 GCA_038238095.1 Saccharimonadales bacterium (SeqCode) | reverse complement strand
CTTGAGAGTACATCGTAGTTTTCTCCTTATTTGTTTTTCAAACTTACAGATATAGAGTACTACTGGTTCTCAACAAAAAACACCGGGTACAAGTCCCGGTGTTTTTACTTTTAGGCAGGCTTTTTAACTAGCACAAAGCGTCACAGTATTACGCTTAGCCGTGACCCGGACGACGATAAGTTCTTAGAGACAGCCGTAGCTGGTAAATGTCAGTATATTATCAGCGGCGATAAGGACTTGCTGGATATAGGAGCTTATCAAGGCACGCAAATTATAAAGCCCGCAGCGTTTTTGCAGCATATTGGCTCGTCTGTTAACCCAACATAAATAATGCACTCGCAAAATTCAAAAGTGCATCCGCCAAAAGTGCACTGGTATTCTGAGGTTAATGTTGTAACTTGTTTAAGGGATTACTTGTTGGTATTTGGTTTGTTGGTTGGCGTAAGCAATGTGGCCGAAACCAGGTTGTCTTTGTACCAGATTCTGAGCTCTGGACGGCTGCTGTCCGCCAATATGTGTAAGCTTACTCGGGCGCCCTCTGGTATGGTACGTGGCACTTTCCACAGATGGTTACGCCAGGATACGGCACCGTAACTATTTACCACGCGCTCTTCTTTTAGACAAAACACATCCTTATTCGAAGTGTAGGGCAAGGGCAGTACAAAAGGCCTGAATACGGTATTGCCCTCTCGCTCAGCCCGCTGGAACCGAATTAACGGTATCTCGCCTGTGGTGGAATGGACTTGCCTGGCATTGTAGCGTTCAACCTCTGCCGTAAGGATCACTCTAGCTTGGTCAATGGTCGTAACTTTCTCTCTGGCGCATTGCCGTACCAGCCGATCCTGTAACCAACGGTATGGCCGCTCAATCTTACCCTTAGCCTCTGGACTCATCGCCCAGATATTGTCCATGCCACATTCTTTAACGGCCCGCTGCCACTGTGTTTTAATATCCTTGGTGCTTATCTTAGGTGTTTGCCAGTAACTTTCCATACGCTCAGCGTAACGAAAGATACTGTGGTTGTCGGTGTAGTAATTGCAACCAACGCCGTAAGTGAGCACCACCTTTTTAAGAGCTAAAATATGCGCCCAAGCGCTTTCTTCTTCAAACAGCTCGGCACAGAGTAGCATCCGGCTGTAGTCGTCAATGGTGGTTATTAGACACCATTTAGTGTCAGCATAGGGCGACCATTTATGGTGCGAAGCATCGTGCTGTAACAGTAGTCCTGTAGCGGTAGTTAGGACCACTCTAGTGTGTTTGGCTTTAAGCTTAGGTTTGGGTATGTAGTATCCCCAATCTTTAGCCCTGTTCCTAACGGTCTGGGCAGAAATATGCCCACCGGTTTGCTTAACCACCTCGTCTCGGACAGCTCGGTAGTTGTAAGTGTTAACTGGCATTGAGGCTTCATCTATTAAACGTTTATCTCTTGCCAGTTCCGCCCTAATGACAGCCTCAACTGACTTGGCTATCCGCCGGTGCCGATTAGTTCGTTTTGGCGTTAATCTTTTAAGTTGCCCACTCCTGTGTGCCTTGAGCAGTACAAAGAAGCGCCGCTGTTTAACACCAAGCTTGGCTCTGGCCTCAGGGCCACTAAGCAACCCCTGGCCATACCAATCCAGTATTAAACATACCTGTGCTAACTTTAACCGTTTGTGTAACTGCATTATCTGTTCCTCCTGCTTTCAGAAACAGTGCACTTTTGATTGTTAAAGTACGGACGCATCTTTGATTTTGGGTTAACAAACCTCTAAGGAGTAGCGAGTGCAGTTTTGAATTTGGGGTAGCAGCATATTGGCTCGTCTTGACAATTTGTACAGATAAAACGTACAATGTGGAATGTACAGTTAAGGATATATTATGACTACAATTATTAACACTACTAATCTACGCGACTCTTTTGCTGATGTGGCCAAGCAAGTTCGCGGTAGTAAGACGGTCGCGATTGTTACTAAGCGTGGTCGGCCCGATCTGGCGCTGATTGATCTTGATTACCTGGAAGATTTGCTTGAAGCCCAAGACAAAGATTTCCAGAAATCATTGCGCGAAGCTGCTAAAGAAAAAGCCTACACCCTCGACGAAGTATTCGCCGATATCTCTGAATAAAGCTTAATATGCACTTCACGTTTTCGGTATCAGCAGTTAAAGATGTTCGTAAACTTCCCCCACTTACCCAAAAAAGCTTAAAGTCCAAACTTATTTATTGGCGGACGGGGCCCAATCCTCTAAATTTTGCCAAACTACTCAACCGTCACAATGAAGCGACCCATCGTTTTCGAATCGGAGTATATCGGGTGCTAGTGAAGCACAATGGTCAACAATTAAAAATTTTGCGTGTACGCCCTCGCAAGGACGTGTACAAGCGTTAAATATGATGCTTAGCATTCAATCCTGGCAATCGGAGTTCGATTCTCAGCGGTATTACCGAACGCGTGATTATATTAAGCCAAGAGTGATGTAAGCTGATAAAACTGCAGTTCGACGCTCGTCATTACCTAGCTTTCTCTGTGCGGCTTCTTTTCTGGCCCTAAGTGCCGATATCTCATCAGTGCTTGGTGCATCTGGTTTCCCAGATTCTGCAGATAGCTCGGCTACCACACAGGCTCTTGTAGCTAATTCAGCAATGACTATGGAAGGGATTGAAGGTGTGGACGCCTCTACCAAATGTAAACCCGCCTCATTATTACCATATGTTTCTTGTGCTTTAAGCACTCCTTCATGAGGCGCTCCTAATGAAGCTTCCCCTGCAACCATACCATCCATTACAACTCCTTCAGGGCTTTCACGTTGTGAAAGTCTCTAATCTTAATAAAGTAATTTTTATCTTTTGCCATATGTATAAGCAATTATGTAGCAATTCTCATTATCCACCTTGATGATAAAAACACAAGCACAAAATAATTGCTGAAGAGGCATTACCATATAAGGGCAGTGCCTACAGATGCTTGTGCCCGCACTGGCACCCAGAATCGAGTTACGTGGTGGTATAATTGTATAATATGAGAAAGCTTCTTCCCTGGCTTTTGGTGTTGGCGACCTTGGTGGTATTATTTGGTACTGTATATACCGTAGTCCAGCAAGCCCAGCGCAGCGATGCTAATTATCCGCAAATACAGCTGGCTGAAGATGCTGCAGCTGCTCTTAAGCATGGGGAGGTACCTCTGGGGTTAGTTTACGGCAACGTCAATATTGCTACCAGCTTAGCCCCCTTTACGATTATCTATGATAAAACCGGGCGGGTGGAAAACGGTTCAGGCTATTTAAACGGTCACGTTCCTAAAGTACCGCTTGGTATCCTAAGCGCTGCCAAAGGTAAAGAATACAACGCTGTAAGCTGGCAGCCCCAGAAGGACGTCCGGATAGCTGCGGTTACTGTGGCTGCCAAAGATTATTATGTGCTGAGCGGCCGGTCGCTGCGTGAAGTTGAAAAAAACGAGACCAGAACTCTGCAATTTGCGCTGTTGGGAGGCATAGTTTCGATGATTCTCCTGGCAGTGGTGTTTGTACTGAACGGTATCAGTACGGAAGAATATTAATTATCCCGGGTGGGCAGTAGACATGCAGCTAGCGAATACGGCACCGAACGTGCCATTAAATAAATTTAAGCGGACTAAAATCATTGTTACGCTGGGGCCGGCTACGGATAGCTATGAAATGATTTTGGAGCTGGTGCGTGGCGGAGCAAACGGTTTTCGGCTCAACTTCAGTCATGGTACACCCGCCGAGCGGACGCGTCAGATCAAATGGATCCGTAAAGCCAGTGCGGCCGTTGGCAAGCCAGTGGCTATTATTCAGGACTTACAGGGACCAAAGATTCGTTTAGGAGACTTTGAGGGCATTTTTAATGTTGCCAAAGGGCAGGGACTGAGCTTTGGCTACCAGACCGATTTTGCCCAAACCGGCCACTTACCCTCGCAGTATGATTTGAGCCTGAAAGTCAGGCGCGGCGAACGAATTTATCTATATGACGGCAAAGTACAAACAACAGTGACCAGCGTTCGCCGCGGGGTAGTGTACGTGGAAGCTGAAAATGACGGTATTCTTATAAAACGCAAAGGTATGAACTTGCCGGATACGGACTTTGCAGGTGACATTATTACTGCCAAAGACCGGGCTGATCTGGTGTACGGGTCGGCCCAGGATATTGATTATGTAGCGCTCAGTTTCGTACAGACTGCTGAAGATATAGCTGCACTGAAGAATCTTTTAAAATCTATGAATAGCAAGGCTAAGGTCATCGCCAAGATTGAGACCAAAGCTGCTGTTGATCATATAGAAGAAATCGTACGCGCTTCTGATGCCGTAATGATTGCCCGTGGGGACCTGGCCGTGGAAACGCCGGCTGAAAGCGTGCCGATAGTTCAACGGCAGATTATCGGCCTGGGGGAACGCTTTGCCAAGCCGACGATAGTGGCCACTCATATGCTGGCCACTATGACCGACCATCCTAGTCCTAGCCGGGCTGAGGTTTCGGATGTGGCCTCGGCGGTAATAGTCGGGACAGACTGCGTAATGCTGAGTGATGAAACCGCCAGCGGTAAGTACCCGCTGGAAGCGGTGCAGACCATGAAGCGTGTTATTCTATACACCGAAGAGCATATGCCACTTAAAGTCAGTTTCCCAAGCAATGAAGATCATAGCCGCCAGGCTTCAATTAGTAAAGCCGTCATTAGTTTAGCTGAGGATATAGCCGCCCAGGCCATTGTAGTCGAGACCAAGTCCGGGGCTACGGCGCTGCAAATCGCAGCCCGACGTACTACTATCCCGCTGATTGCTGTAACCAGCGATAGGCGAACAGCGCAGCAGCTGGCTATAGTTTATGGTAATAAGAGTTATGTGCAGCCACTCGATCCTTTAGCTGCCGTCAAAGTCACCGATTGGTTGCGCCGCCATAAATTGTTCAGTAAAGGGGACATTGTGGTTACCGCCTCCGGTCTTCATCCGGGCGTAGTCGGTACAACAGACACAATCAAGGTGCGCGTGCTAGAATAAAAGCAACAAATAAAGTAAGGGTGGGATGTTTACCAAGCAGACAGTTCGTGATATTGATCTGGAGCACAAAACCGTCCTGCTCAGGGCCGACTATAATGTCCCGCTTGAAGACGGCAAGATTGTGGACGATTATCGTATCAAGCAATCCTTGCCGACTATTAATTACTTGCTGGAGCGCGGCGTTAAGCTGATTATTTGTTCCCACTTGGGGCGACCAAGCGGGCCAAAAGATATAGGAAGCAGCTTATTTCCGGTAGCCAAACGATTGCAGCAGTTGCTCGATAAAAACGTTGAATTTGCAACTGATTGCATTGGCCAGCCGGCCAAAAAAGCTGCCGTCAGCCTGAAGCCTGGTGAGGTTCTGCTACTTGAGAATTTGCGCTTCCATAGCGAAGAAGAAGCTAACGATGATGCTTTTGCACAGCAACTGGCCAGTCTGGCTGATGTATTCATACAAGACGGCTTTGGCGTGGTTCACCGGGCCCACGCCAGCACTGAAGCTATTACGCACCACTTGCCAAGTGTGGCGGGATTACTGCTCGAAAAGGAAGTTGATACTATAACCGATGTGATACAGCAGCCGGAGCGGCCGCTGATGGCTATAGTCGGCGGCGCCAAAATCGCTGATAAAATTGATTTGCTGCACCAGTTTATTGATATTGCTGATTTTGTGGCGGTAGGCGGCGCCATGGCAAACACATTTCTAGCTGCCCGGGATATCGACGTTGGCGATAGCCTGTACGATAAAGCCGATCTGCCCGTTGCCAAAGACATTTTACGTAAAGCCGAGGCCGAGGCTAAAAAACGCCGTTTTATTTTTGCTATGCCGCATGACGGCGTAGTGGCTGCAGCAATTGACAAGGCAGCGCCGACTCGTATCGTTGAATGGACAACGCATACGATGGCTGATATTCAACATTATCCGCGGCGGGTGCCCGCAGCCGCTAGCCGCGTACATAAACACGAGAAAATTCTCGATATCGGTCCTTTCAGTGCTTCATTCATCGCTGGCGGTGTCCAGTTGGCCAATACGGTCATCTGGAATGGCACAATGGGCGTGACGGAAACCAGAAGTTTGCAAGGGCCGGTTGGGCCTACGGCGCACGGTACCCAATTAATTATTGAAGCTTTACTCGGTGACTTCGGCCACAAGCCATTTACCGTAATTGGCGGCGGCGACACCGTAGGCTATGTAGGCCTTCGCCGGCTGACAGATTACTTTGGCCATGTCTCGACTGGCGGCGGTGCCAGCCTGGAGCTGATGGGAGGGAGAAAACTGCCAGGTGTGGAAGCCTTACGCAGCAAGAAAGCTTCGCGGACTAAGGTATAATTAATTCATAAGCAGCATGAAACGCACACTAATCGTCGGTAACTGGAAAATGAACCTCAATGCGCAGGAGTCGAGTTTGCTTGTGAAAAGGCTCAATGACCGAATCGCCGTGCATCGTAACATCGAGGTGGTACTGGCGCCAAGTCTGCTCAGCCTGCAGCCGATCAGCCTGGAAATCGACCGACGTAAATTCCGCCTGGCGGCCCAGAACGCTTTTTATAAAGACGAAGGAGCTTACACCGGTGAAGTCAGTTTCACTATGCTGCGCGATTTAGTCCACTACGCCATTATTGGCCACTCTGAGCGACGTATTTACTTTAATGAGACGTTAGAAACAGTGAGGGATAAAATGCAGGCGGCCATTCGTAATGGTATTCATCCCATACTTTGCATAGGTGAAACTAAGCAGGAGCACACTGCCGGCGAAACTAAGCGGGTGATTTATGATCAAGTAACCACGGCACTGGCTAATCTTACTGCCGAGGATGTAGAAAAAGTCGTTATTGCCTATGAACCGGTCTGGTCTATCAGCACTTTCGGCGGTGAACTAGCCAAACCGGACGAGGTTAAAAAAGCGGTCGACCACATAGGTTACCAAATAAAGGAGCTATATGGTCATGGTGTGGCGGAGAACGTGCGTATAATTTATGGCGGCAGCGTTGATGAGCATACTGCTGCCGGCTATCTGTCAGTTGAAGGTATTGACGGGCTATTGCCCGGCAGCGCCAGCCTTAATTATCATAAATTCTCGGCTATTGTTGATAGCGCCTATCGTTTTTTGCACCGGCCAGGGTCAAAACATGATTAAGCATTACGAGCCAAACCATGGCTAAGTCCAAAAAACCGGCAACTGCCAAGCCCATAACTGATGTGGCGCACGAAGGTCAATCGGCACCGTCATCATCTTCCAGGCCACTTATCGTTACCAACCGCCCGATTCTAAGAGATCCCATGATCAGTAAAGATAATCAATCTCAGTCTAATGAGAAGGTCAAAGAGGTAGTCTCTAAAGTTTCACGGGAGCGTAAACTG
>JBBRXZ010000057.1:0-7366 GCA_038238095.1 Saccharimonadales bacterium (SeqCode) | reverse complement strand
TACAGATATAGAGTACTACTGGTTCTCAACAAAAAACACCGGGTACAAGTCCCGGTGTTTTTACTTTTAGGCAGGCTTTTTAACTAGCACAAAGCGTTTATGTCTCAAAACGCTTATAGTTGTAATAAATCCTAAAAAGCGAATAATTATTTAAATACAACCGTAAACCGAGGAGTAGCACATGAAACGAAATAGGAGACCGGATATTTTTTCGCGACATGATGAAAATCCGTCCACGTGTTGTCCCGCGCAAGCATTAACCGCGATCTTTGAAGCGGTCTAGCAAGTCTGTCAGCTCTGCTACCCGATTTGGGTCAGCTCGTCGCCGTTTCTTGCCGGCGGCCGGATTAGCAATCTCAGTTATATTAATTCGTTTAACATTTAAATAATGCCGGGTTGCCTGCAGCTTCAATATGAAACGTTCACGCCGGTTATGTGGGGCTAAGTCAAGATGAAGTGACCGGGTAAACAGAATACCTTGTAGGCGATCGTCACGCATGGTTTATACCTCTACCGCTAAAGTTAAATAATTATTGCCTAGTAAACAATCAGTATCATCGATGTCAAAAATAATTGTGTCGTCTTGGCGGGTAGCACAAATGACTCGGCCAGCTTGAGGCATGTCCTTTAAAAGAACAGCCCACTGGTGAGGCAATACAACCTGGCACCCTTGGATTTCGGCCGCGATTATTTCGACCATGCCTAAACCGCGAACGTCCTGCGACTGGGAGTTAAAATAATTACTGGCTAAAAAGGCCTGCAAGCCGTTAATCGGCACATTAAATGCCGGACCCACGATGATGATTATTTTCCATTGTTTGACTATCGGCCATGCCGGCAAGTCATAGTCATTGAGTTCAAAAGTTAGGTTCGAATTGAAGACGGCCTGTTTAAGTTGCGTCGTTGGCGGAACTAAAACCACATTCAAGTGGTTACTATACGCCGGCTCCACTTTCAATAAGGTTGAGTAACATTCGATAGCGCTATCCAGCTTAGTTTTTAGAGCTTTAAAGCTTGGTAGCTCCACGCCGGTCGGCGCCCAGCCTTGCTTGAACTGCTGGTACATATGTTCCGCACTGGGCCGCTGAGTTAGCTGAGTGTCGACCGGAAATGACCGTTGGCCGATCAGCGTAGCTCGCTCCGAATATAAGTTATAAAGCAGCTTATGCAGACTGGTTATCTTAGTGTCCAGTTCGTTTACCTTTGCCAACTGCTGATATATCATTATCGTTTAGTTTAAGCGATTATTGTTTTGCGTATGTTTTTGCAAAGCGGTACTAAAGTGCTCTTCAAAAGCAGTCAGATGCTTACTGGCTTGTTCGCTGACAACCACTAATTTTTCTGAATAATCTGATATAACTTGAGCCATACTGACGCCCTGGCCCAGTAACTGCTGGAGTTCGCGGCGGAATGCGTCAATACTGGGCGAACTGAGGGCCGCCTTCTGTTCCTCAGTGGCTTCCAATAGCAATTTATAGGTTGTGGCGATTTCTTTTAGCACACCGGACATATCTTTGATGTGGGTGTTGGCCGCGTTAACTGGCTTGGCATCGATCTTATATTGAATCATGATAACTCCTTTATAATTCTACCTTATCACAATATATTCTGAATGTAAATAAAGTTGTATTATATAATTGTTATGCTTACCACGGTCCCTATCTCTTAAATGCGCTGGTGACGGCTGCGGCGGCTGACTAGGTAGTGGCTTAGACCGCCGAGTATCGTAGTGCCCACGAACAAGCTGATAGGTTGGCCAGGGCCGGTATTCGGCAGTACGTCCGCACCCTGCCCTTGACTATCGGTCTGGGTAGTTGCAGCCTTGGACTTAGTGTCTTTCTGGGTTCGGGCCTCCCACCGTTTGAGATTAGCTTGCCAATCAGATAATTGCTTCTGACGGTCCTGCACGGTCGTCGTTGGCGCTGCCACTGCCCGCGTATGGTACGAGTCCACTGCCACGGCAAAGCCGAGAACAATTAGACCGATCGTAATGAATATTGTTAATTTGCGCATGTTATCTCCTTCGATTTATTATTACTGGCTGGCTGTTGCTTAGCCTGGTACTGCCTCAGCGTACACTCCCACTGGGCTTGGGCTTTTTGCCATTCGGCCTCAGTTTGGTTGTTAACCGCCGACGGAGCAGCGGAATGAGTCGGAGGTAGGTAGCTTGACAACAGGTACCCCGCCCCCATGCTGGCGCCCACGACCACCATGAGCAAAAAGATATTAAAGATAGACAAGCGGCGGCTTTTAGGAGCGTTCGTTGTAGCTTCTGCCAGAGCAACTGGCTGGGAGCGGGTTAGTTTTCGTGCTTTTATAGGTGAGGGGACCTCTGCCCCTGAAGCCATTGGTGGCTCTTCCGGCACCGGCTTAGTAGTTTGAGCTTGTTCCTTCTTACTCTCATCAGCCTTTAGGTCATCTAGGCCAAAATTGAGGTCTTTAATCAAGTCGCTCAAGTCCGAACCATCATCCTGGCTTGGCGCCGGCCGACGGATACGATCCAAAGGCCGTGTCCGCGGCAATGAGTCTCCCCGGGAATATAAAATTTGTTTAGCCGATCTATCTGGAAGGGCTGGAGCGTCGCCCTGCGGCTGCAGAGGCTTCACGGGAGCAGTTTGATCAAAGAGAGTCGTCTGTTCTGGCTCCACTGAATCATTCATATCTAAAATGATACAACTAAAGCGTAACTAAGTCAACTACATTAATACATGTTAGCTTTAATGTAAAAAGTAGTATACATACTTGTGTAGCCCCTGCACCCTGCCGGTTATCTTGACTCTGTTCGTGCTAGGCAAATATACTGGAGCAGCATGCCTAAGCCTGAACTTCCTAAATTACCTAAATTGATAGTCTGCGGGTCTATCGCCATCGACCGTATCATGAATTTTTCGGGGCGGTACAGAGACTTGATTAAGCCAGATAAGCTTCACGTCCTATCGATCAGCCCGCTGCTTGATAAGCTCGAAAACTCTCGGGGCGGTATCGGCGCCAATATTGCCAGTAATGTCGCACTATTAGGAGAGCAACCAATTTTGCTTGGCTCGGTTGGTTCGGATGCCAGGAGCTACATAGAAGATTTACACGGCTTGGGTATAGATACCTCACACATTCATTATAGCCAGCTGCCGACGGCTTCATTCAACGTCATCACCGACAGCGAAGATAGCCAGGTCGGCGGTTTTTACCCAGGGGCCATGGGTGATAGCCAAACTTTGACTCTAAAACCATGGCAGGGCAAAGACGTTCTGGTAATGCTCTCGGCCCATGATCCCAAAGGGCGAAACCGGCAGGTGGCCGAATGCCAGGAGTATGGTTTGCGGCTGGTCTACGACCCGGGCCAGCAAGTTTTAGAACCATCGACAGATCTGCGGGCAGGCATAGCGGTTGCTGAAATGGTATTTGTTAATGACTATGAGCGCAGTGTTTTATCGGAAAAAATTGGCATTAGCTCGAAGAAATTAGCTGACCAGGTGCCAATCTTGATTACCACACTAGGTAAAGAAGGTTCGCTAATTGAAGGCAGCAAAATTGCATCGCCCATTCGGGTGGATATCGCAAAGCCCGTGCAGGTCAAAGATCCTACCGGTGCGGGAGATGCTTACCGTGCTGGCTTTTTATATGGATACTTGCGACAATGGGATTTACGTATTTGCGGGCAGTTAGGCGCCGTTATGGCATCATTGATTATTGAGCAGCACGGCACGCAGCACAGCTTTTCCAGGCAAAAGATAGTAAGCCGTTATCATAATAATTTTAACGAGGAATTAGTGTTATAGCCATGACTAAAGAGAATGCGGATTATAAAATTAAAGATATTAAGCTGGCTGGGTGGGGCCGTACCGAAATTACCTTGGCCGAGAAAGAAATGCCGGGGCTGATGGCCTTACGCGCCGAATACGCCGACGCGCAGCCTTTGAAAGGCTCCCGAATCGCCGGGTCGATCCATATGACGATCCAGACGGCAGTACTGATTGAGACATTGCAAGCCTTGGGCGCCGATGTGCGCTGGTCTTCTTGCAACATCTTTTCCACCCAGGACCATGCCGCCGCAGCTATCGCCAAAGCCGGTACGCCGGTTTTCGCCTGGAAAGGTGAGACAGAAGAAGAATACTGGTGGTGCGTAGAACAGACTCTACTTTTCCCGGACAAGCAAGGCCCTAATATGCTGCTGGACGACGGCGGCGATCTGACTGGCTTGGTTCACGATAAGCATCCAGAACTACTAAAATATATTAAAGGTGTTTCTGAAGAAACTACGACTGGCGTAATGCAACTACACCAGTACTTAAAAGAAGGTAAGCTCAAGATCCCGGCCATCAATATCAATGACAGCGTCACCAAATCCAAGTTCGATAACCTTTATGGCTGCCGCGAATCATTACTGGATGGCATTAAGCGTGCCACCGATGTAATGGTAGCCGGCAAAGTCGCCGTGGTGGCCGGTTACGGGGACGTTGGCAAAGGCAGCGCCCAGTCTCTGCGGGCCTTCGGTTGCCGGGTACTGATTACGGAAATTGATCCGATTTGCGCCCTGCAAGCCTTAATGGAGGGCTACGAAGTCGTCACCATGGATGAAGCCGCTCCCATTGCCGATATCTTTGTCACGGCTACCGGCTGTAAAGACATCATTACCCTAAAGCATATGCAGGCTATGAAGGACACTGCCATTGTTTGCAACATTGGCCACTTCGACCACGAAATCCAGATCCGGCAGCTTAATGAACTGAAAGGCGCCAAAAAAGAAACTATTAAGCCGCTGGTGGACATGTACACTATGCCGAGCGGGCAACGGCTGATTGTTTTATCGGAAGGCCGGCTGGTGAATCTCGGCAATGCCACCGGACATCCCTCGTTTGTGATGTCCAACTCATTTTCCAACCAGGTACTGGGCCAGATCGAGCTTTATACCAAACCCTACGAAATAGGCGTTTACCGCTTACCGAAAGAGCTGGATGAAAAAGTCGCCGCCGTGCACGTTGCCGCCCTTAACGGACATCTCACAAAACTGAGCAAAGGACAGGCCGACTATCTAAATTTACCCGTTGATGGTCCTTTCAAAGCCGACCACTACCGCTACTAAGTTTGATTATCAGCGAACCAATGGCGGGCGTTGGCTTCGTCCTGGTGCATGACTTTTAGGAGTTGCTCCACGTTCTCAAAAGTCTGGTTGGGACGATGATAGTGCTGGACACTTAAACTCAAGCTCTGGTCATAATAATCTTTGTCCGGAATATCCAGTAGATAGGCCTCTATGCGGCGTTCGGTGTCACCCAAAGTAGTTGGCACGCCAACGAAAATTATTGCCCGATGATTTGACCAATCTGCCAGGTCGGCGTAACCAAAGTAAACGCCATCATCCAGGTCGGTTTTAGTAGTCAGGTTAGCTGTCGGATAACCCAACTTACGACCATTGCCCTTAAATTTGATGACCCTACCATTAAGTGTAACGGGCAATTTATTTTGCATAATACTGATCATTATAAAGGCTGGCTACTATTTAACCAGTAGCTAGGGTACTATGTTATGGCTATGGCTAAACATCTTCTCCGGCGAAAAGAACTAAAAAAATCATCTCCTTTTAGCGAAGTCATGCAAAAATGGCTGAAAGACGGTCATGATACGACGCTGGCTGGTTTGAGTCAGGTATTCTCTGAGAAATCATTTGCCATTATTTTTCTGCTGCTAATGGCTCTACCGGCCCTGCCGATACCGACGGGTGGTGTAACGCACGTCACCGAGATTATCACCATGCTACTAAGCCTGGAACTAATCATTGGGCGCAAAACTATCTGGCTACCAAAACGCTGGGCGGGCATCAATGTGCGTAAGACCTTGTCGGGCAAAGCTGGCAGCCGCTTGATCGGAGTGATTCGCTGGTTTGAGCGCTTTTCACGACAACGGGGAGGCGATATGCTGGCTCAACAATGGGTAGTGTCAATTATCGGCCTGGTCGTACTACTATTTACAGCCGCCGCCTTCATAGCACCCCCCTTCTCCGGGTTGGATACGCTACCGGCTCTCGGTGTAGTGCTTATTTCACTAGGCCTTATCCTGGAAGATGTACTGTTTGTGTTAGCTGGCATTCTTATCGGTGTGACCGGCATTGGCGTGGAGCTGGCACTAGGCAAGGCGC
The DNA here is from genome assembly GCA_038238095.1 of Saccharimonadales bacterium (SeqCode). Taxonomy (GTDB): domain Bacteria; phylum Patescibacteriota; class Saccharimonadia; order Saccharimonadales; family UBA4665; genus JBBRXZ01. The sequence goes on along the minus strand of JBBRXZ010000057.1, from coordinate 1,233 downwards.
TATTTAGCGGCTTTAAACACTTTTTCTAATGACAACTGTCCTTTCAAGTGATATTTTGGAGCAACAATTTGGACAAACCGAACTGAAAGTGCTTTATCGATCTGACATTGCCCGAATTATCTGCACCAAGACAAAACCAAACGGCAAAGTCTTAGAATTATCATTTGTCACATTTATAAAGACCGGTATAGATAAATTTCCCACTGTACACCGCGAAATTCTGGATGGTAAATCTATGGGCAAAGCCTTTCGTGACCATGGCATTGAATTTAAACGCAAAACAAAAGCCGTTTACCGCAATACTTTCCCTGCTATCTTTAGTGAAGACTCTGGTAAGTATTCTACAATTGTCTCAGTATCAATCCTGGCCGGTACCCACGAAACACCCTACGCCGAAATTCTGGAAACCTACAGCCCCGAAGTAAAATGGCCACGGCAGGCATAGAGACAGGTTTTCGGACGTCCAACTTTGACAACCTAACCTGGGCATCTTGATAGGGCATTAAGGCGGAGTTTCAAACTATCGTTTGTGTTTCTTAAGTTTGGTTTGCTTCATTTTTTGAATAGCTAGTGCCGTCCATAGACTTGCGTTAATAGCCTGCATAGTTGCAGAGAACCACAATGATAAGCTAATATAGACCACTACCGTTAAAGTTAAAAAAGTAGCAGTCACAATGCTAGTGCTGACTTCCGGTTTTGATTTACCCAAAACACTTGGTATAAGCGCAAGATTAAATACAAAAATACAGATTGTAAGCACAATGTCTTGCCAGTGGTAATACATCCACTTATTGTAGCAAACTAAATATAAGCTTTGTGGCGACATCAAGGTAGGTTTTCGAACTTAATAGAGTGATTCGTTATAATGTGAGTATGCAGATTATCTTGCTTATTTCGTGTCCTGACCAGCCGGGTATAGTTGCCCAGTATAGCGGTATCCTTTTTCGTGCTAATGCCAATATCCTTTCGTTGGAGGAGCATACAGAAACGGGCTGGTTCTTCATGCGTATCAGTGCAGATTGTGACAAGCTTAATATTACCCAGCAGGAACTTAAAAAAGAGCTTGAACATTTGTCATCCAAGTTAGGTGCCAAGCTAGTCCCCCGTCTCCCATAATCTAACGACTGTCTGCTATACTGTTCCTGTCAACCTAAACAGGAAACAAACAGTCATGAAAAAGTACATCATCAAACTGAGTCCCGACGAACGGACTGAACTGACGGACATCACGCT
>JBBRXZ010000056.1:0-7555 GCA_038238095.1 Saccharimonadales bacterium (SeqCode) | reverse complement strand
TGAGAGTACATCGTAGTTTTCTCCTTATTTGTTTTTCAAACTTACAGATATAGAGTACTACTGGTTCTCAACAAAAAACACCGGGTACAAGTCCCGGTGTTTTTACTTTTAGGCAGGCTTTTTAACTAGCACAAAGCGTTCTTAATAGTTGCCATTTAATGGAGACGGTAGTTAAATAACTTTAGGGGAAAACTATGAGCAAGCCGGAAAGTAGAATGGCTTCTCATAAGCTAATAGTTATTATTGGGGAGACGGCTTCGGGTAAGTCAGAGTTGGCTATAAGACTGGCGCAGGAATTTAATGGCGAGATTATTTGTGCCGACAGCTGGACAGTGCGCCAGGAAGCCGATATTGGTACGGCTAAGCCGACAGCGAAGCAGCGAACACAGGTTAGGCATCATTTACTTGATATTGTGAGTCCATGTGAGGATTTCACAGCCGCAGTGTTCAAAAGGTTGGCTAATCAAGCGATTGCTAATATTGCCAGCCGGGGTAAATTGCCGATTATGGTTGGCGGCACCGGTTTATATGTAGACGGTGTTATTTATGATTTTAATTTTTTGCCATCAGGTGACCGGAAGGCCAGGGAAGAGTTAAATAAGCTCAGTAACGAGGAATTATTAAAGAAAATTAATGGTCTTGGCATTGAGGTGGGAAATGTTGATATTAAGAATAAGCGGCGCTTAATCCGTTTGATTGAAACAAATGGCCTGAAGCCGACCAAAAAGGAGTTACGCGCTAATACGCTAATAGTTGGTTTGCAACCGGAACGTGATGAACTTAGCAAGCGTATTACCGAGCGCGTTGATGACATGCTGACGGCCGGGCTGGAGGACGAAGTGAGGGGGCTGGCCGAGCGTTATGGCTGGGACTGTGAGGCACTCAAAGGCATTGCTTATGCGCAATGGCGCGGATACTTTTCGGATTTAGAAACGCGCCAGGAAGTACGTCAGAAAATTATCAAAGCCAACCGGGATTTGGCCAAACGACAAAGGACGTGGTTTAAGCGTAACAAAAGTATTCACTGGCTGCCTAATCCTGTTAATTGGCCGGAACTAGTAGAGTTGATCACAACATATTTATCCAGCTGAGCTTCACAATTGAACCATGCTTTGCTACACTAGCAACATGATTGAGCAACTCTTTGGGTCAAAAACGCGTGTTAAATTATTACAGTTGTTCTATAGCAATCCGAACCGTTCGTACTATGTTAGGGAGATTACCCGTAAGATTGATGAGCAGATTAATTCCGTCCGTCGTGAACTTAGCAATTTGCTTAGCATCGGTATCATTACGTCGGATAATACAAATAATAAACTTTACTATGAGGTCAATCAAAAATTTAAACACTATGAGCCACTGCAACAAATTTTCGGCGGAGGTGTGAAAAAGACTATCAAAAAAGCTGCAGCAGATACAGAGGCCACTGAAATTAGCTCTGAGGCCGATCTACGTGCCGTGGGCCACATTGATATGGCAGTATTAACCGGCCAATTTACCCGTGATGACAGTGCCGGGGTCGACTTTTTGGTAGTTGGTGAAGTAAACCCCAATGCCTTGCAGAAATATATCAATGAGCTTGAATCCAAAGAGAATAAGTCCCTGCGTTACGCTGTAATGAGTTTAGCCGACTTCAAGTATCGTCAACAGATCAGAGACCGCTTTGCAGTTGCTATAGCCCAGTCCAAAAAGCAGGTGCTGGTAGATATACATAATTTGTTATCGGTAGAGCCCCTGGAAGAAAAAAGGAGCGAAGAATAGTGGATCTGCAATTTTACGGTGCGAATTGTTTCGGGCTAACGCATAAGGGTACCCGTGTAGTTATTGATGATAACCTGAGTGATTTTGGCGCTAAAAGTATAGTCAAAGCTGACGACGTGGTACTTTTTACAGGCCCTCACGGCGGAGCCGACAAAGCGCGTGTGCTTTTCGACAGTCCGGGAGAATATGAGGTATCAGACATCTCAATTATTGGTATTGCCGCCCGCGCCCATATAGATGTCGCCAGCGAACGTCCCAGCGCCACTATATTTAAAATGATTGCCGGCGACCTTAGCGTACTATTTACGGGCCACATCTATCCGGAGTTAAATGATAACCAACTGGAGTCCATTGGCCTAGTTGACCTTCTGGTAGTTCCCGTAGGTGGTAATGGTTACACGGTTGACCCGGCCGGTGCCTTAAAGCTCATTAAAGCTATTGAGCCTAAGCTTGTTATTCCCTCGCATTACGCCGATAAAGCCCTCAATTATCCTGTACCCCAGCAAGAGCTTAGTCATGCCCTCAAGGAACTGGCCATGGAACCCCAAGAAACGGTTGCCAAACTTAAACTTAAACCAAGTGAACTCAGCGATGTTACCCAGCTTATTGTCTTGGAAAAATCCTAGACCTCGCGTACGTTATGCCAGGTGATACGTAAAAAAGCTACTTAACGGTAGTCAAGAGGCCCTTTTTCTTAAGGGTGCGGATGGCTTGGGTACTGAGCTTCATCTGGACTTTTCGGCCGTCGACCACAACAGTCTTCATCTGAAGATTAGGCTTCCAGACTTTCTTAGTGTGGCGCTGCGAAAAGCTGATATTACTGCCGTACTGTTTGCCCTTACCGGTGAGATCGCATTTCTGCATAGTTTATCCTTAAAAATTCTTGTAGATCTTAAGGTGTTATTGTAGCTATTTTAAGCTTTTTCGTCAACTTTCTCCAGAATCGAGCGTTTTGTCAGGTCCAGATTAGCCAATAATTGTGCCACAGTTTGCTTGCTAACAGGGTCGGTTAGGTTAGCATCGAGGTCACATAGCGGTTGCAACACAAAATCACGCTCTCTGAAACGGGGATGGGGAAGAGTAAGCTTACTGGTTTCCTGCATTAACTCATCGTAGAGGATGATATCGATATCGATCTCGCGCGGACCTAGGGGAAAACGTCTCACTCGGCCAACTTTCCGCTCAACTTCATTGGTGAATTTCAGCAAAGCTTCGGGTTTTAAGTAGGTCTGGCCCCGGATGACAGTGTTTAAAAAGTCTGGCTGATCGCTGTAGCCAATGGCTCTTGATCTGTATATCGGGGCTTTCTGAACTTTACGAGCCTTACCGCCAATAAGCTCGATGGCTTGCTTGATATAGCTGATAGAATCGCCGATATTTGATCCAAGGGCCAGATAAACGATGGGCATAGTTTATTGACGATTAATTATAATTTTTAGGGCCCGGCGCAAAGGTTCAGCGGCGCCCCAGAGTAGTTGGTCGCCGACCACAAAGGCGCTGAGATACTCCGGGCCTATGGATAGTTTGCGGACTCTGCCGACGGCAATTTTAAGGGTGCCGCTGACGGCTACCGGTGTAAGACGTTCCAGTGTGGCTTCCCGGGTGTTGGGTACTAAATCGACCCATTCATTGGCTGAGGTGATTAGGGATTCGATTTCGGCAAGAGGAATATCGCGTTTTAGTTTCATAGTTACCGCTTGGGCATGTGAACGGAGCGAGCCGACCCGCACACAGGGGCCATCAATGGCTATGGGCCGCTTAGTGCCAAGTATCTTATTGGTTTCCGCCGCGGTTTTCCATTCTTCGCGAGACCGGCCACCTTGGACCTCTTTATCTATCCAAGGCAAGATATTGCCAGCTATGGGGTAGCCAAAAAACTCGGTCGGCAGGGAGGGTGAGCGTAACTGTTCGGAAGCCTGCTTATCTATACTGGCTAAACTGGCTGACGGGTCATCCAGCATATCGCTTGTAGCCAAGCCAACTACTTTCATCTGTTGTAGCAGTTCGATAACATGTTTGGCGCCGGCGCCGGAAACTGCCTGGTATGTGCTGGGATTGGCCCACTCTACAACGTCCTTCTTGAATAAGCCGGCCAGACCCATGAGCATGGTGCTGACAGTACAGTTGGCGCCAATCAAATCTTTCACGCCGCTAGAGAGGGCAGCGTCTATCTGTTCGCGGTTGACCGGATCCAACAGCAGGACGGATGAATCCTTCATGCGCAGCTCACTGGCGGCGTCAATCCAGTAACCATTCCAGCCGGCAGCTCTTAAATCGGCATGGATTTTCTGAGTATAATCGCTGCCTTGGCATGTAATAATTACATCGAATGTGCCTAAAACTTCTCTGTCATAGGCATCCTCTAGGATGGTTTTCTGGTTATTGATAATCGGCCCGGGCTGGCCGGCTTGTGAGGTTGAGAGAAACACCGGATCAATGCCGGAAAAGTCGTTTTCAGCCTGCAGGCGTTCCATTAAAACGCTGCCAACCATGCCGCGGTAACCTACCAAGCCGACTCGCAATCGTTTCATGGCCGCGCCTTTTTATCGTTGCCGTTATATAAGTGCAGCTCATCGTGGATGCTTTGTAGAGCTTTAGTCGCATCGGCTTCTCTGACAACTAGTGAAATATTCCGCTCCGAAGAACCCTGGGCGATGGCAATCACATTAATATCAGCCCTACCCAAAGCCGAAAAAATGCGGCCGGCAATGCTATGATGGCTGCGCATCCCTTCTCCCACCACGGCTACCATAGCCATGTGGGGCTCCTCCTGCACGGTCTCTATTTTCCTGGTAAGCAGTTCGCTGCGGAAAGCTTGGCGCAAAGCCTTGACGGCACTGGCTCCGTCATAGGCAGTAGTGACCAGCGAAATGTTGTTTTCCGACGAGGCTTGAGAGATAAACAGCACATTTATCTTTTGGTCCGCTAGGGCGGTAAAAACTTTTGCCGCCACGCCGGACACACCTTGCATGCCTTTTCCTTGGAGCGTAATTAAAGAGAGTTGCCGGAGTACCGTCATAGCCTTGGCCCCGTCCGGATGCTTGAATGATAAACTGCTGATTTTAGTGCCTTTTATGGCCGGCCGTAGAGTATTTTTAATTAGTATTGGCGTGTTGTCCAGGGCTGCGGCTACCATGGTCCGGGGGTGCAGTACCTTAGCGCCCACATAAGATAACTCGGCAGCCTCATCATAAGATAACTCTTTCACTGTCTGCGTACCTTTAACATAGCGCGGGTCAGCCGTCATCACACCGTCAACATCGGTCCATATCCATACCTCTTCCGCCTCAACGCAGTGACCAATAATAGTTGCCGAGTAATCTGACCCCCCACGCCCGAGCGTAGTCACTACTCCCTCTACTGTTGCACCCATATAACCGGTAATAACAGGGGTAATGTTATGCTTGAGCAGTCGCTGCAGTTTAGGCTTCATGTTTTTGGACGATTCCGGAAAAAGCGGTTGGGCATTGCCAAAATTATTATCAGTAACAATTAATTCGCTTGCATCAATAGTCTCAGCGGCAATTCCATGACTCTGTAAAGCGGCAGCGACCAGGTGTATAGATAACCGCTCGCCAAAACAGATAATCAGGTCATTACCGCGCGGTGTCAGCTCTCCTAAGGAGGCAATATTTGTAAGTACACTCTCCAGCTCGGTGATCTGAGTATTTAGAATAGTCAGTAATTCTTTCTCTGCGCCCGACTCAAGTTTTAAGGCATGGGCTATTTCATGATGGATAAGGCGTAACCGTTCAATATCGGCTGCTACCTTGGTCTGTTGGCTTTTGTTCGTGGCAAGGCTGGCCAGCTCTACAAGCAGATTAGTAACCTGACTGACTGCCGATACTACTATTATGGGCTGACGGGCGTGCTCACTGGCTATAATTTTGGCGACTTCCAATATGCGTTGTCCGGTGCCAATTGAGGTGCCGCCGAACTTCATGACTATCATGGTTCAAGACTCCTTGAGGGATGTGAGGCGAACGTAATCGTCAATCATGGTATTAACGGTAGGGTTGACTCCGGCACCCGGACCGGTCACTGCATATATACCATCACTGGCGTTAGGGCCTAAACCTATAACCATACCGTTCCCGGGACCAGTCAGAGAGGCTAAGGCATTAAACAAAGGATTAGCATTTATGCGCCGGAAACCGCCCATCAGCAGCCAACCATCATGATTCACTTTAAAGCCCCCGATTATATCGTCTTCTAGAAAATCATTACGGTCATTAACATACTCCAGCGGATACAAAGAAGCAATAAAACGTCGCGGCACCTTGGAATTCACGGCTTTATTAATCTCATCATCAGTGAGCGAAAAACGCAATGAGTTCCAGTCAATAATTTGATTACCATGCTTACCTAGACCAACACTGTTGTAAAAAATGGCTAGCTTCTTGGGGATATCACCCTCTGCTTCGGCACGAATAATTGCCGTAGCCGATTCACTGCCTGGCTCGGCATAACCTTTGGTTACCGCCTTTTTAGCGGCTGTTGGCAGCGGCAGTTTTTCGCCTTGTAAAGGTGCTACCCAGTCCATAATTGCTGCCAGTGTGCCGTTTAAAGCCAGGTGTATTTGGGTTATATTTTCAACATCCTGGGAGTACTCCCTGGCTACTTTTAGCAGCCGGGTGCCGCCGCCTACTGTAGCAGTGATACCGAAACGTCTAAAATCATCAGACGCTTCTTTAAGTTTAGTGTAATGATTGGCGATTGCACCCTTCTCGGCGGTAATAGCCAGCTTACCTCTTTTTAATATGTGTGTGATGTAATCGTAGGCAATCTTACCATCATTACCCGAAGGTATAGCAATGAACATTACTTCCGGTAATCTCGTTATATCATCCAGATTTTTATAATCAGTAGGTGTATGTCCATCAGCTTTCACAATGCCGCTGGATTCCACAATAAACTCCGGCTCCGCTTTAAGGCCAAGCCGTTTTGCCACAGCCGGCAGGCCTATCTGCCGCACTATCTCCCGGCCGATATTACCGAAACCTATTAATCCCCAAGTTGTAGGCGTAGCCATACGTTACTCCTTAATTCATAGTTCCTCAGGATATATCTACAGATAGAAGCATACCTCAAGCACACTATATTTTCAATTACGCCAGTAAATATATTATAATATTCTGAGTTTTAATAATTCCGGTATAGATTTAAGTTTGTCTGTAAGATCACTGGAAACCTCTGTTAATTCCAGATCGAGCATGGTATAGCCTGTACTATCCCGGCTTTTATTCAGTAACCTGGCGATATTGATTTTCTCCGTTCCTAATATGTTACTTATCTGGGCGACCACACCTGGCAGGTTTGTATGAACCAGCACCAGGCGGATAACGCCTTCATAACGGGGCATAAAGACATTTGGAAAGTTCACAGAAAATTTGACGTTGCCGTTCTCTAAATAGTCCTGAAGCTGGTCGGCAATCATTATGGCGCAGTTATCCTCCGCTTCCAGGGTAGACGCACCAAGGTGGGGCAGGGCGATAATCTTAGGGTGTCCCTTGGTAGTTTCGTTTGGAAAATCCGTGACATACTTTTGGAGCTTGTCCTCTTTAAGGGCAGCTACAACCGCAACCTCATCCACCAGCTCATCCCGGGAGAAGTTAAGCAGGACCGCACTAGGCTTAAGGAGTGCCAGCTTTTCCCGGCTCAGCAGGCCTTTGGTGGCTTCCAGCAGCGGGATATGGATTGTGACATAGTCGCTCTGCTTAAGCAGCTGGTCCAGATTATCAATTTGGCCGACGTGGGAAGAAAGCTGCCAGGCATTGGCGACAGTCATTGCCGG
>JBBRXZ010000055.1:0-7695 GCA_038238095.1 Saccharimonadales bacterium (SeqCode) | reverse complement strand
GGTATGTCCTTTCCTCGGGCTTCACACAAACTGTTACCACTTTGCATGCCGAGTTCCGTACTATCCTGATGGCTAGTCTTTAGATAGGCTGGATTTGATGTACCAGCTAGAGAATGATCAGCTTTGCTTGGCGCACTCATGCCCCATTATGCCACAGATTTTCCTTCGGGGAAGACCCAGTATTTGTACCAGAGGTAGCTCCAGACGGTGAAAAAGGCGGCGGAGATGAAGAAGCCGATGTAGGGGGTTATGCCGATAGCGTTGAGGCCGGCTATGATTAGGTAGTCGAGAATTAAGCCGATGGTTTCGATAAAGATGTAGCGGCCAATGTGTTGCATTTCACTTAACTTCAGATGATTACTGGCAAAAGTCCAATAGCGTTGAACAATGTAATTGAGTGTCCAGCCTATAGCATCCGCGGCAATTTTAGCCCACAGCCACCACCAGTGGAATACCGAATAGCAGAGAGCAAACACCCCATAACCGACCCAGAAATAGAGGCTGCCGCCAACCATATATTTAATAAATTGCACTACACCGGCCTGGCGGCTGGAATTATTTTGGGGCAAGCGTTTTTGCACGGCTTTTTACTTTTTTAGCCTTGATCTCAGGCTTCTTAGCAACCGGCGGTGAGGCTAACTCGACCATACGGAGCGGCTGAACTTTTTCCGGTACCGGCGCCATGGCAATACCGGCCAGACCCCACCAGACATAAGCCAGCGTATCGTCCGTCCAGGCATGCGATAGCAGGTTTATAAACGTCAAGCCAATCAGGCTGGCAAACAGGCTGAGAGCCAAAGGGTCGGATCTGCGGATATAGAGCAATACACCGACCCCCAGGTTAATTAATCCGAACAGCAGCAGGCCAAGCCATCCCGTCTCTTGCCCAACCTGTATGAAATAATTTTCAGCGATACGGGTATGATGGTTATTGTAAAAACTGGCCGGCCCGGCGGTGCCTGGCCCATCGCCCAGCGGGTGGCGCGCCAGACCGTACAGCCCGTCTTTCATAGCCATCAGATGACCTTGGTTAGAGCTGGTGCGCACAGCAGAATGTGTCTGGGTATGAAAGACGAAGTTTTCAAAACGCATATTATGGCGAAATACTATAGTAAGTACGACCCCCGTTAAAATAAGACAACCGACAGCTGCCAACGCAATTGCCTGCGACCGGCGCGCCAGGCGACTCATGATCAGAAGCACTAAGATACTCAGTACAGCGGCTACCCACGCGCTGCGGGAGAAACTGAAAAATAACACGACCAGTGCCGACACCAAAAAAATAGCCTGACGCCAACTACGTTTAGCGCCCAGTAACAGAACGGTCAGTAGGCTAATCGGTATTATTAGGTAGGCACCAAGCGGATTAGCGTCTCTGAGCGTAGAAGCAATACGTATATAGTGCTGGTTATGATTAATTGTCTCATAGGCCGGAATTGTTGCTGTCCCGTAACCAAAATGGCGCAAAAAATCACCCGGCAGAATTAATATTTGCAGCAACCCAAATGCTACCACTAGAGCCGCCGGCCAATACACCAGCCACTGCCAGTGCGCCCGCAGTCTCGCCAGACGTAAAGCTATCGCCCAGGTAACCAGGAAGAAGGCCAGGAAACGCAAATTACTAATCAGTCCGTAACCTAGCGCTTTGGCAGTAACATCGTGCTGAATCACTGCCAGCAGGCCCCAGACTAAGTTAAGCAGCATATAGCTGAGTACCACCCAGACCAGTCGGCGGGACAGCGTATGGCTACGAATTTTGTAGTCGGTAGCTAACAGATACACTACACCTACAACACTAAAAGCCAGCAGTGCCTCTTTCCAGAGCCGCAGTGCCGTGTAGTGTCCGATCAGGCTTGAGCCCCAAACGCTCAGGAAGGCGTGAAACGGCATCAGGAGTAAAATCAGCATAGTCGCCCCGCTCACCCAGGACAAAACCGTATACTTCAGCGCCGATACTTTCATAATGCTACAATTTAGTATAGCTGAAACAGCTGACAGGTATTATATTTTACCTCTCAAGTGCGTTACACGCGAGGTTTTACCTTAACGGTAAAACTCCGGTTGCACTACGCTTGACCCTTTCGATGCAAAATATAATACCTGTCAGCAGAGCAGTCATAACCTGAAAAGCTTCATGAAGAATAATGCCTCACTCATCTATAACGTCTGTCTGATAATCGGCGATGCCCTGGCTATCACTGTGGCCTTTAGTATTGCTTATATACTCAGAGTAACGCTCAACCATCAACCCCTGAGCGCCAGTGTCCACGCCCACACTTATATAACTACCCTGGTTAGTCTGCTGCCATTCTGGATACTTATCTTTGGATTGCTAGGCCTGTACAATTTACGGATTTACGAACAACGCTTCGCAGAGCTTGGGCGCTTACTCGTCGGATCATTCATCGGCATCCTGTTTATCATCAGTTACAGTTACGTCACTAATACGACGATCTTCCCGGCTCGTCTGGTAACGATTTACGGATTTGGCCTGGCCTTTTTCTTTGTCCTGTTATCCCGCACGTTGGCTCGCGGTATTCGTCGTGGATTGTTTAGCTATGGCATAGGCATTAACAACGTACTGCTTGTCGGCGACACTAAGACCACAGGGCGTCTGATAGATGCACTAATTAATACTTCTCTGACCGGCTACAAAGTACTAGGCGTGGTGGGCGGCGTCAAGCATCCCCTTAAGAAAGATACTCCTTATAAGCAATATAAAAGCTTTGCGGACGCCGTGGCTCATCTGCATAATAAGCAGCTCCATACCATAATCCAAACCGAGCTGTATAGCGGCACGCAGCAAAATGACGAGATTCTAACCTATGCCCAGGAAAACCATGCGGCTTATCGTTTCGTACCCGGCAATAGCGAACTATTTGTCGGCAAAATTGAAGTTGATTTGTTTCACGCCGTGCCGATTATCGCCGTGCACCAGACGGCTCTGATTGGTTGGGGCAGAGTGGTGAAGCGTTTAACAGATCTGGGCTTAGGCAGCTTAATGCTGGTGGCCGCTTCGCCGCTCATGCTGCTGGTAGCACTGGCCGTCAAACTGAGCGACGGCGGGCCGGTATTATTTGTGCAGGAACGCTTAAGCCGTTTTGATAATACGGTAAAGATCTTTAAATTCCGGTCGCATAAACAGGTATATAGCGGCCTGCCGCCGGAGGCAGCTTTCCACAAAATGAATCGCTTGGACCTATTGCAGCAATACCGCAGTAGCGGTGATCATCTGGCTGCCGACCCGCGGGTAACGCCTATAGGGCAATTTATCCGCCGCACCAGCCTGGATGAGCTGCCGCAGCTTATCAACGTTGTCCGCGGTGATATCAGCCTGGTGGGCCCGCGGGCTTTAGTGCCCTCAGAACTGGAAAAGTATGACCAGAAAAACTTGATTCTGAGCGTCAAATCCGGTATGACCGGCCTGGCCCAGATTTCCGGGGTTACCGACCTGAGTTTTGCCGAACGCCGTAAGCTTGATCTGTACTACGTTCAAAACTGGAGTTTTTGGGGCGATTTGGTCATACTGGTCAAAACCATTTGGGTGGTGCTGTTTCACAAAGGTACCCGCGGATGAGTTCAAAGCTAAAAGTCGCGATAGTCTGTGACTGGCTAACGGGCATCGGCGGGGCTGAACGCGTTGTCCTGGAGTTACACAAACTATACCCGGAAGCACCGATCTATACCTCGCAGTACGACCCTGGAAAGATTGACTGGTTTAAGGACGCCGACGTGCGCACCGGCTGGTTACAAAAGCTGCCCACCAGTCTCAAGAAGTTTTTGCCTTTACTGCGCGCCTGGACTTTTAGCCGACTGGACCTGAGCGACTACGACCTGGTGCTTTCATCGAGCGGTGCCGAGGCTAAAGGTGTGAAGACCGGCCCTGGCACTACTCATATCTGTTATTGCCATTCACCAACCCACTACTATTGGATCCGGCACGATGAGTATTTGGAAAATCCCGGGTTCACGTTCGGCCTCAATTGGCTGGCCCGTTTAGGCTTAAAACTTCTGGTAGGACCCCTAAAGCGCTGGGACCGCCGCGCCGCTAAGCAGCCCGACTATATAATCGCCAATTCCACGCACACCCAGGAAATGATCAAGCGTTACTACCGGCGCGATTCAACTGTCATTTTCCCACCCGTCGAGACTGACCGTTTCAAGATTCGCGGCGTTTCTCCGCTCAGGCATGGCTTTGTCGTAGCCGGCCGGCAAACGCCGTATAAACGCTTTGACCTGGCTATCCAGGCCTGTAATGAACTCAAAATACCACTGATAGTCATAGGCGACGGCCCGGACCACAAACGTCTGGAAAAGATGGCTGGCCGCGGCACGACATTCCTAACCAATGTGAACGACCAGGAAATAATCGATCATTTCCAGTCGGCGCTGGGATTTATCATGCCAAACATGGATGATTTCGGTATTGTAGCCGTCGAAGCTATGGCCGCCGGTACGCCGGTGATCGCTTACAGTAAAGGCGGCGCGCTGGATTATATAGACCGCGGCAAAACCGGCCTGTTCTTCGAGAAGCGGACTGCCAAAAACCTGGCTGGCGCGCTGGAAACGGCCGCCGGTAAAAACTGGGACTACCAAGCGATTATGGACAGTACCCAGCAATTTTCGGTAGCGGTTTTTAATAAAAGTGTGCAAAACTATATCAAAGATTGCATGAGTGAAAGGCCTTAAATAAATGTGCGGAATCGTTGGCTACATCGGCAAAAAATCCGGCACGGACATAGTGCTGGCCGGGCTGGAGGCCCTGGAGTACCGCGGTTATGATTCCGCCGGAATTGCCGCCATTGATGATGGCCAAAATAAGGTTATCAAACAGGCCGGACGGGTTAGCGGTCTGGTTCAGGCAGTCAAAGAACAGCAGCTCAATGCCAACTTGGTCATCGGCCATACCCGCTGGGCGACGCACGGCGCGCCGACCATCACCAATGCCCACCCTCAGACTAATAACGCCGGGACGATTTCCGTGGTGCATAACGGTATCATTGAGAATTTTGCCGAGATCCGCGGGCGGCTGCAAGCCGAGGGCTACAATTTCGTGTCCGATACCGATACCGAGGTTATCCCTAACCTGATCGATTACTACCAGAAGCAACTGCCGTCTTTTGAAGCGGCCTTTAAAGCAGCACTGAACGACGTGCGCGGCGCCTACTCCATCGTCGCCATCTCGGCCGGAGAGCCGGAAACTTTGTACGCCGCCCGGCTGTCCAGCCCGCTGGTAATAGGCGTGGGAGAAGACGAGAATTTCCTGGCCTCCGACCCGACGGCCATCATGGAACACACCAAAAAAGTCATTTACCTGGAAGATTACGACATCGCCGTTATTACCGGCGCCAAAGTCAGCGTCAAAAATCTTAAAAAAGACGACATCGCCGAGCCCAAGGTCGAACTGCTGGATTACGACAACGAGCAAGCGCAGCTTGGCGACTACCCGAACTTTATGCTCAAAGAGATCTTCGAGGCGCCGGCAACTATCCGCTCGGCGACGCTCGGCCGGGCCGTGCCGGCCCGCAATCTGGTTAAACTGGGCGGCCTGGAAAGCGTCCTCGGACAACTAAAATACATCGACCGGATTGTAATTGTGGCCTGCGGTACCTCCTATTACGCCGGCCTGGTCGGCGAGTATTTAATCGAGGAACTGGCTGGAATTCCCGTAGAAGTCCAGTTAGCCAGTGAATTCAACTACCGTCAGGAGCCGTTTTCGCGTAGCACGGCGCTGCTGGTCATTTCACAGTCCGGCGAGACGGCTGATACTATCGCGGCACTGAAGAAAGTCGAGGATTACGGCGTATTGCGCCTGGGTATTGTCAACGCCGTCGGCAGCACCATCGCCCGCCTGACTGACGCCGGTGTTTACTGCCACGCCGGCCCGGAAAAGGCCGTGGCCAGTACCAAGGCCTTCATTGCCCAGATCACGGTACTAGCGCAGATTGCCCTGCACCTCAGTAATGGCAGCACCAAACGCTACAAGCCCCTGCTGGAGGAACTGAATGCCCTGCCCGCCAAAGCCCAGGCAGTACTAGATACTGCTGAGCAGATTAAGGCTATCGCCGCCAAGTACGCCAATTACCGCGACTTTCTATTTATCGGCCGCCACTATTCGTACCCCTCCGCCCTGGAAGGCGCCTTGAAACTCAAAGAAACCTCTTACATGCATGCCGAAGGTTGCGCAGCTGGCGAGATGAAGCACGGCACCTTGGCCATGATAGACAAAGATTTCCCGACCTTCGCTATTGCCACCAACTCCACTGTGCTGGAAAAAACCTATTCCAGCATGCAGGAAATCCGGGCCCGCGGCGGCCCGGTAGTGGCTTTGGCAACTACCGGTAACAGCACTATCGAAAAAGTCTGCGACGACGTGATTTATTTACCGGATACCCTTGAGGAGACCCAGCCAATACTCCAGGCCGTCGCTACCCAACTGTTCGCCTACTACATCGCCATGGCCCGCGGCTCCGACGTCGACCGCCCGCGCAACCTGGCCAAATCGGTCACTGTCGAGTAAGCTCCGCCTCTACTGGTTACTGAGGCGTTTGCTGATATCACCGACTTTTTGGGACAGGTCTTTGCGAGTTACCAGCAAGCCGTCCGGCGTATTCACGACCACTACATTGTCCACACCTATAACGACGATCGGTTTGGTTTCTTCGTTTTGCACGAAAGAATTGGTCATAGCTTCGGTTTCCACATTACCTTGGACGTAATTACCCTGCTCGTTGCTACCGATAGCTTTGTGCAGGTCGCCGAACGAACCAACATCCAGCCAGTCGAACTCAGCTGGCACCACCAGCAGATCTGTTACTTTCTCGATGAGGGCATAATCAATGGCCTGGCTTTCCAGACCTAGATAGACCGCTTCATAATCTTCCGGGCTGGTAGCCACCAATTTTTCGTAACTAGCGAGCAGCTGAGGCGCGCTAGCCTGCATTTTCTGCGTAAAGGTATCGATAGAACCGACAAAGTAGCCGCAATTCCAGAGGTAATTCCCGCTTTTTAAATACTTTTTGGCAACATCAAAAGCCGGTTTTTCCTTGAATGAACGCACATTGTAAACAAACGGTTTCTCGTCGAATAAGTCACCCTTCTCGATATAGCCAAAGCTGGTCGCCGGATAATCCGGTTCAACGCCCACCAGCACAATTCGCTGATTAGTTTTGGAAACGTCGGCCGCCAGCTTTAAACTATGGATAAAACCGGCCGTACCGCGAATATAGTGGTCGGAGTGTATAAAGGCTACGGGTTCCCGGGCATCATGGTACTTGCCTACATACGATAGTGCGGCAAGTATACAGTTGGCTGTGCCGCGGCGGGCCGGCTCAATAATGAAGCGTTCCGGCGGCAGATCCGGCAACTGGCTTTGGACGTGGCCTATATGGCTGGCATCAGATACAACATAGATTTTATCACCAAGCTTCCGGGCCCGCTTATAGGTTGCCTGCAGCAAAGAGGTGTCAGAACCATCTACCTTTAGCAGGTGCTTCGGGTAGTCGGGCGTAGACAGCGGCCATAAGCGCGTACCCGACCCGCCGGCGATAATAACGACAATCATACATTTAATAGTACCAAACACCCAATTAAAACGATCATCGGTTACAATGGTTAGGAACCAAATAAGGAGGGTGAATGTCGTTCGGATCAATCTTTAAGGCCTACGATGTCCGCGGTAAAGTCGGCAGCGAG
>JBBRXZ010000054.1:0-7773 GCA_038238095.1 Saccharimonadales bacterium (SeqCode) | reverse complement strand
GAACAGCTGTTGCCCCGCTCTTGGTCTTGACCTTACGAATAAAAGCCATACCCCTTAGTGTAGGGCATTAGTGTCCCGAAATCTTCTACTTCATCTCTGTTGTGGGGGTCAAAAAGCGAGGGGGTTGGGAAAGTCAGGTTCCTACAGTATCTGCGTAGTTTGTGAGGGCTTTGTTGCGGGTATGCATAGAAGCACAACTCCTACCTTGTCCTCCACGGCTTAATCAATATCAACAACCCCAATGTCATATCATTTGCTAAATAGCTAGTAGTCCTCTTCTACTCTAGAAGCTTGTGAGAAATGATAGTGTAAAAGACTGGTGTCTATGTCGTATGGCTCAAAAACTGTTTTAACGGCGTCGGGGCAGATTTGATTAGGATTCAAATAATTAGCTCCAATTATGGTCGGATGCGTGAAATTTACGTAACTGAGCAAACAGGGAGTAGAGCTATCGGGCAAAATAACCGGTAATTCATACACATAATTTGGTACTTTTTGACCGCGTAATGGAAGGCGGTATATTTGTGATTTTTCGCTACCACTGTCAGAATTAAGAGTCAGATATATATATGATTTGTCAGTACTTAATACAGCATCAGACAGTTTACTTCCTGGGGTTGTGCTCGCTGCAAGTAGAGATGTTTCAGACAAAACATCATAGGACCAAAGGCCTTCTCCCACAGTGTAGTACAGCGAACTACCAGACCAAACGAAACTGCCGACAGTGCCAATAACAGGCAGGCTGCTAACGTCCCCCAAAGAACCATTTACTATTTCAATCTCAGCCCCCTCGCCTGTAAGAGCCAGGTACTTACCGTCTTGTGACCAGGCTGCAGATTGTGCTTCAACCGCTTTTTTTGCCAAAACTCTACCGGATTTATCCAGCACAGTTATTAGGGGCGGCACATTTCTGTTATAAATATCTCCTGGACCATCAAGTACTGCCACCTTGTTGCCCAACGAGGCCAATGATGGCGATGGCGATTTAGTGGTAGTGAGCTTCTTAAAACCACCCGAACCCGTACCTGAATAAACATCAGAGCCATGAGCTATAAAAAGTTGCTTATTAGAAGAGACTGCAATAAATACGGCTTTGAGGTCAGTGGTTGCAAAGGGAACATTCAGGGGTACGACAGAGCCGTTGTTTACACTATAAAACTGCCCTTTATCATCTCTTCCAACACCGTATGACTCATCTCCCCAATTGATAGTATTGAACCTGTGAGTCTCGTCTACTGCCAGTACGTTGTTTTGATCGTCAATTTTATAGAGTGCCTTAGAGTGCCGTTCAACATACAGTAAAACAGAGTTACTGGCAACGATGCTTTCAGCTGCAGAGGGATAGACAGGCTCTAGGTCTGATGTAGTTTTAGAGTTTAGGGCATACCTGAGGGGGCGGCGTGCTTTTACGTATACTATCTTATGTGCGGAAAAGGACTTGTTACTTACCTTGACGAGATATTTACCCGGACGGAGGTCTTTAGAGAGGGTTTTTGTTACGCTTTCCCCTACAGGCTCTTCATGATTTTCATCACCCAACTTAAACAAAGCAATTGAACCGTTGGCGATATTTGTCGTAATAGTAAGATGCCCGATGGTCAAATATCTTATGCCCAGCCACAAGACTATGATTGCGGTCGTGCCAAGAATGTAGTAAATAATTACCTTTCGCATAATTCTATTCTCTCTTACTCTCTAAAAAGCAACAATGACCAATAATTTTATACCCTACCATGTGGGCCATCCTTTGGGCAGCGTACCAATTTTTTGGGCCCCGGCTTGTTTGGTGCCGGGCTTATCCCCAAGCTTTTTAATGAGTTGCGAAAAGTTTTCGCCGTATGCAGTGTAGTATGCTGAGCTGTCATGCCCACTCCATTCGACATGTGCAGCTGCCCAAGTAGTAGTTTTGTCGGCTGCCCAGCCCATTTCACTCCATGAAGAAACCAGTCCATCTAAATCGCAAATTTTAGTATCCGCAGTAACAGAATCTCCGGGTCTGACGGTCGGCTCACAGTTCTCTGCCATATAGACTATTTTCCCTGATGCCGGTCCTTCTGAAAGCGTGTAGCTTACCCAGCCACCTGCTCTTCCGCCTGGTCCCGGCCACCCCGAGCCACCGCCGATCTTGTGTGTCACATTAACCTTCCCTTTACCTATAGCGTAAATCGGGCCTTTACCGGCGTAATCAAGCCCCATATCAATACGTAGAGGTGATTTTTGCTTTAAGTCCCGATAGGGATTTTTGTAGCCCCCGATATCGCCTGCGGAACCCCCAGCACAGTCTGTTGGGGCTTCAGATGTGGGTCCAGAGCTACTCCCGCTTGCAGCCGTCCCGCCGCTGAACTTCTTGAAGGCTGCCCAGACAAGGCTAGGATATGAAGCACCAGGAGCGAGGATACCGTTATAGTCGGCTGCCGCTTGCCTTAACTTACCCTCGCTAGTGGTATCTTTCGCGCCCAGCGCGGCAAGATATTTAGCTCCCCCAAATGCTCCGTCGGTCAAGTCCTGAATGTCTTTTTTGCCATCATTATTACCATCTACAGAATAAGCATTCCAGGTGCTGACAAGGAACTGAAAAGGTCCATTAGCACTCGCGTATGAGGTTGCCCATGGTCCTCCATGACCATAGGGAGGCGGGGGGTCAGGGAAGCTGTTACCGTGCTCCCCGCCGTAGAAGACAGCGGCTACAAAAGCCGGGCTGACATGGAATTTATTACCTGCGGCAGTAAAAATAGCATTATAAGGTTTTGGCACATTTGAAGGCAATGTGCCCTCACCAAAGTCGCTTGCACCACCCGCCGGACAGCAGGTACCGGTAGCTGCCGGGGCACTCGACCCGCCGGCGCTGGCATTAGCTGCAGAAGGGGCTGCCCCGCCACTGGCACCACTGGCAGGTTGCGTTCCTCCTCCGCCAGTATCCTTGGGTCTCTCAAGGAAATCAAAATGATGATGGCTGCCTTCGTTATTTTTTACTCCCCCATATTTCTGAGCGGCAGGTGTAAGTACTGAGAGCGGTGCTGAGTTACCCACGTCCAGATCTACGGCTAGGCCCTTGTAGTGATTGGAGGTCGATGAATGGTCTTTGTCGGTAAGCGCGTTAACCATAAGCCGGTCAGTTTTAGCCACTTCAAGAATAAATTTCAAAATGTTTGGGTTGAGGTCGGCAGTCTTGGGTTGACCGTCAGGGGCGGTCGTGTAAGCTTTTTTGCCTTTTGAAAGTGCAACTACCACATCCCGTGTGTTTACGCCGTTGTTTGTCCAGTAAGTTATTTTGTCATTAGCAAGCATTTGTTTGGCTAGTTCCTGGACGTCACCGCTTACACCGCCAGATTCGGTATCAGTGCCAGTCGAATTGTCGCCGCAAGTGTCAACATCGAAATAGTTTATGTTTTCCCGGAACAGCTTTTTTTGTTCTTCTGACATGGCGCTGGCATTAAAGGGGGTTAACAGGCTAGTCACAACAAACAAGGCCAGCGTCAGCAGAATCAGTACCCTTCTACACATTAACCACCCCCTATCGAGTAGTGCCAGTGTGGTACCCCGGCAGAACAGGATTCATCATTATGGGATATGCCAT
Source organism: Saccharimonadales bacterium (SeqCode) (assembly GCA_038238095.1). GTDB lineage: Bacteria > Patescibacteriota > Saccharimonadia > Saccharimonadales > UBA4665 > JBBRXZ01. The sequence continues at coordinate 4,196 of JBBRXZ010000054.1, read as the reverse complement.
ACTTTTTTCCTATTTTGTCTGCTTTTGCCGTATCTACGTCACACCCAAAGTCAACGGCCACTCCCTTATAGTGATTTGAAGTGCAGGAATGCGCACCTGTGGTGAGAGAATTTATAGTATAAGCATCTTCTTGGGAGAGATCTACCAGGAATGCGAGCAACTTATCATCAAGGGCAACTGGCGGGTGCTGTACCCCGCACTTATCAATGCCCGCCGGAGACTTGTTGCCCTGTGCGGCTGCCTCAAGGGAAGATTTAGGATTTGGTTGCGGGGTTACGTTTTTACTGTCAAGAAGTTTTTTTGCAAGCTCGGCGCTTGAGCCAGAGACGGCCGGGGTGTCGCCCGAAGGAGTGCTTGAAGAATCGGCTGAGCTATTAAAGCCAAGATCCTGGCATGATTGGTCTGAGGTTGGAGTGTCGCTTTGGTAGCAGGCTGCGGCTTTCATGGTGTTTGAGTCGAACACAAAGAGTATAACCTGTTTCCAGCCAGTGTCGCTTATGTCGCAGTGAGCGTTTACAAATTCATCGCTGTTAGGGTTGACGGGTTGATCTGTGGGCGTAGCGTCCCAACCGTCGGTACCTTTACTGATTTCTACGCCGAAGCATTTTTTGGCCTTCTTTACGTAGTCGGAATCTGTGCCGCCGGTACTGTCCAGCACCGCCGCGACGCTTTCGGCGTTCTTATAAGGATCATCCATACTGGGGTCATTCATGATGCTGGCGGGGATTCCGTACTTGGGAAAACCCCAATCGTAGGGTTTGTCGGCAGCATGGGCCTTAGGTATTAAGGACGAGAATACGTGAGGAAGCATACTACCGATATTCATAAAGCTGTTACTAACGGTGGCGACATTTTGTGTAAGGCTCGGGCTTAATGAATCGGCGAGTCTGCCGGTCATTGATCTATAGTCTTTTGTATTAAACATTCTGGCAAAGAAGCTTTCTGATCGGAATTGCTGTTGCTCTTCCATCTGTTGTTGCTTGTCTAGCATTGCGGTTTCCTGATTGCTCAGCTCGATCCCTCCGGAAGCTCGGGCACTAGTGTTGCCCGCCTCTCTGGCTCCATAAGCCAGCAGATTGCCGCCCGCCGCGCCACTAAGTACCGCCGGGACTATAGCCTTGTCTTTGAGCAGATTGGTGAAGGCATGCTCTAACGCGTACATAATGCCGGCGGTCGCCGCAGTTTTAGCAGCCACACTTCCTGCTTCTGCCGCTACACTGGCTCCGCCGGTAGGTATAGCCGCAAGAACTGAACCTAAAGCCAGAGCGAGTCCGGCCGCGCCTTGAATAGCTACTCCAACTTTACTACAGGCCGCCCAACCAATATCAACGCCAGCAATTTTAGGTGAGCCAATAGTGTCTTTTATATTCTGGGCCGTAGTGTCATTAGAAAACGCCTGTTTATAGTCATGACTAATATCTTCACCTGACTGGTCCATTCCAGCTGTTGCCTGTAGGGCCTTGCCTGGCCAAATGGTTTTTCCGGTGCTATCATCCTTAAAACTTTCTACTACCCCTCCGGCCTGATCGGCGCTGAGATCCTGGCCGGACTTGACCTGCTCGCCGACAGCTATTTTGTCGGTGGCTTGTACTACGGTCGGCAGCACGATCGAGGCGCGGTTGACGGCGACAACATCATCTGCTATGGATCTCACCAAACACAAACCGGCCGTGGCGATTAGGGCGCTGGCAACCAGATGTTTGCCCTTAATCTTCTCCTTTAGTGAATCTTCGGCCGGAGCACCGTATAGTTCCTTTAGCCGTTTTTGTGTCTCTTTTTGTCGTTCCTCTTCAGCTTTGGCGCGCTTCTTGGCCTCAACTCCGGTAGTGGCTTTTATTTCCTGGCTTGTTTTAAGCTTTTTTATCGGATGTAATAAATTGGGTAGATCAAGAAACCGGGTCATGACCCTAAACTTAACGGCGGTAATAACCTTGCCGTTATCTAGCGCGTCTAAAGAATTTTTAATAAGCACTCTGGTGGTTTTGATGCCCACATTACGCGTATTGATGGAGAATTTGTGACCTGCCACGTCGCTACCTGAGCCCAAGTTACCAAGCTGGCTTTCGGAAACTCCCAGTTTGTCCGCCACGAACGTCCGCGCTTCTGCGCGCGACATTCCTTTAAGTTCAGGGTAGCTTTTAGATAGTTTTTCGGTTTCGATAGTCACTGATTTGGCATGAGCAAGCGCGTCTCCATTGATCTCTATGCCGACCGCTTTGAGCTGCTCAATCGTGCGCCCAAAAGTTACACTTCCTAGTTTGCCAACACGTGTTTCCCCGTAACTACCGGATCTAGCATAACGGAACAGCCTACCTAACCGGACTTTCGAATCCTCGTTTTGGCTATGGAGGTTTCTCTGCAGGATTTCCGATAAATGTACTAACTGTAACGGCCCGGTAGCTACGCTAAACAGGGTAAATACAACGCCGACTACGCCGCCGGTAATACTGCCGCCAACAAGTGCTTTACGCCTGGTGATTCTGAATCTGGTACGTCCTCGTCTTGTTGAGTTTGAGTTTTGCGGCGATGGGGTGTAGCCTTTGCCAAGCCTACCATTGTCATCGTCTCCAGCTGATTCTTCGGCGTTTTTAAGGCTAGAGGGGTCATTGTATAAGCCTTTTTTGTCACCCGTACCTGAAGTTGCACCGCCTGGGCTTGCTCCGGTACTATTACCTGCGCCGCCTGAACCGGTGCCGGTACTGTTGCCGGCGCCCCATGACCTGCCGCCAGCCGTGTTGGTGTTCATGCCCTCTTTTGAGCGCAATCCGGGAAGGTCTGGGCCTATATCCGCTCGGTCTTCCTCGGGCAATTTTGAAGATGTATTTGCCATGTTTGTATTACCCTAAAGCTTTACTGGTATTTATTATATAGCTTCTCGCCTGTCCAGCCAATTATTTAATGGAATGTGTAATGGAATGCTGGCAACAAGGGTGCGGAAGTTAGCAAGCTATGCATGCAGCTATTGAGAAGATGGTGGCTCTATAAGCTGCTCAAAGTTGTCCTTATCAATAACCGTATAAGTAGCCTCCGGATAGGCATTAGCAAAACCTGAAGGAATTTTAGGCGGCTTATTAGGGTGACCCCACTTAAACTCATATCCGGCCAGGCCACCACCACTCTCCTCAACAAAGTCAACTTCCTGCTTCTCGTAGCTCCGCCAGAAATAGTAGTTTGCAAACCGCTGATGATATTCGTTGTGCTTGAGGCGCTCGATAATACAAAAGTTCTCCCAGAGTGCACCGACATCGTTGCGCAGGCTAAGGTCATTAAAGTTTTGGATTAAACTGTTGCGGACCCCGACATCGTAAAAATAAACCTTGCGCAGCCGGCTTACTTCATTCCTGGGATTACGACTCAAAGTCGGCATTCGGAAAATGACAAATACCTCTTCAAGCAGAAATATGTAGCGTTCAATCGTCTTCGCGTCAACCTTGAGCAGTCTAGCCAGTTCCTCGTAAGAGACTTCATTACCCAGTCGTAAGGCAAGTGCCTGCAAGAGCTTAGTCAGGAGGGGCGCCTGTCGTAACTGCTCGAACTCCAGCAAGTCTTTGAACAAAAAGCCGCTGGTAAGACCGTTGAGAAGTTGTATAGCAGTTGCTTCGTCATTCTGCCACATCCTTGGGAAGCTGCCCAAGCGCAGCAGGCGGCTCAATGACCGCTTTGCCGCTGTGTTATCTACGGCTGCAATCTCCTCATACGAAAGCGGGTATAGCTTATGAAACCACGCCCGTCCGGTGAGAGCCTCGGTGATTTTATTGGCTAATTCAAAACTTGATGAGCCAGTCGCAATAATCTGCATATCAGGGTAGGCTTCTACTAACAGCTTTATGGTCAGGCCGATATTTTCAACACGCTGGGCTTCGTCCATGACCACCAGTTTCTTGCGCTGCACATATTCGTACAGCTCCGTTGATGTCTTGTTGGAAAGCGCCGCGGCAATGTCTGGCTGGTCACAGTTTAGGTAAATGCCATCATCACCGTAGTCAGCCAGGATATTCTTAGCAAGTGTTGTCTTACCAACTTGCCGGGCACCATAGATGACAATCGCCATGCCGCCGTAAAATTGGCTTCGCACCGTTTGTTCCAGTAGTCGAGATATCATATGCCGTATATTGTATTAAATTACAGGATTATAGTCAAGTTATTATACCTAACTACGGGAGCGTAATCCTGTAATTATGCAGAATAACAGGATT
>JBBRXZ010000053.1:0-7819 GCA_038238095.1 Saccharimonadales bacterium (SeqCode) | reverse complement strand
GTCAACCTGGTAACTTCCGGGAAGAAAACCGCAGCAGACGCCGCCAGACTATTCAACGTCCATCCGGCGACGGTGTCGCGTTTGCTCCAGCGCGCCAAGTCGCCTTAACCGGGTTTTATGTTCCGCTGCTCCCTAAGGGCCAAAATCCGCTGTGTGTACTGCCGAAGATCATCAACAATGATTCTGCCCACCATATCACTGATGCGGTCAGGTCCAACATTCTCTTCAAACAGTCCTATCAGCTCAAACAATTGCGGGTCTTTGATTCCTGCATCAACAATCTCTTTTGCGGTTCGTAGTATGTGGGTTCTTAGCGTAGGCCCCATGCCGCTCCCCAAAGTGCTATTTGATGAGTAGCCGATACAGAGGCCGCGAAGCTCTGGAAAATAAAATTTCCGAACAGCTTCTCTCCAAAACACATCGTTCTCACGCTTTGAAGTGCTGAGTATATGAAGAATCTCTTCAAATCGCTTCGTTACTTTTTGATAAGAAGTAGAAAGCTCCGGCGCAGCAGTCTCTTGTAAAAGATGTGGATCAATGAACAGCTTCGAGTCAACATCTAAAATTGCATCAAAGGCTCCTGTCTTATCAAAAGTTTTAGCGTCAACGCCAATATGTTCACTTATTGAGATTGGCAATATGTAAGACCTCTAAGAAAGCGGTATGAGCCGCTCCCCTTACTTTTTTCGCCTATTATATGGAGACTGATTTGTAGGCTTGAGTGAAACATTATTCGCTGATGCTCTTGACCGAATAGCATCTTCGCTGCGCTGCATCTTATAAGCTATCAGCCTTGTTGGAGTGTTTCCCTTTGCAAGTTCCTTTAGCGTTCTATCGTTAGCAGGAGTCCACTCTTTGCCATGATTTTTTGGTGTTTTAGTCATTAAACCTGTTGCGTGATAAGGCTGGAGGGCTTTCTACAAAAGGGCTGTCAGACCCGCTCTAGTGACGTTTACAGCCCCGCTGACGCATCTGTTTCGCCTCGGACGATGCTGGGTACGGATTTTCCTTATCACGCAACAGGTTTATTCTTAATTCCCTTCTTGATTTCCAATACCCACGTAGATCAGCCAGCGCAAATCCGGCTCTGAAATTTTGACTGATTCTGCAATGCGGGACAATGAGAGACCCGATTGAGTCAGTAAGCTTATAGCTTGCGGCAGAATAGTTGGAGTTTCCGGCGTTGGCTCATCAGGCTCACTTGTTTTCCAGCCATTCTTACCAATTAACACATTAGCTCGTCTGTATGTGTCATCAGAAAGAACTTGAAGGTCTCGCGCCCTACGAACTAAAGCAGCAAGAGAAACCTTCCATCTTCTTTTTAATTCTCTGAAGTGTTCCCACACTAACCGGCGTGGACATTCTTGCAAAAATGTCTCGCGCGGCAGCAAAAACGCGCTCGCAAAACGGTTTGCTTGGTCTTCCTGCTCTTTATCACCGGGTAAGTATTCCGTGTGAATTGTTAGATGTCCTAATTCATGTGCAGCATCGAATCGCGCGCGGCTCGCTGAATCTTTTTCCGTATTCAGAAAGACAAAGGGACGCCTCTGATTCCATAAGGAAAACGCATCGAGCGCTTTACAATCTTCGAGTAAGCGAAAAACTAGAATGCCCTTGCTTTCCAATAAGTGAACAAGGTTGTCTATTGGGCCAAGACCTAATCCCCAATCCCTTCGCAATTTCGTTGCGGCCTCCTCTATCTCTTCGATTGTTTCGGCCCCATGAGATGTGATGTGCGATATTTGCTCACCAGGTAGATTGATGTTGCTGCGTTCAATGAAATCAACAACCATTCCAATTAAGTTCCCTGCACTGACCATCTTTCGTCGTTCCATTTGGGAACATGAACGCAAACTCCGAAAGTGGCACTGGTCAGGCGAAATAAGGCGCGAAAGGTGACTCTGTGCAAAGAATGACGCCGGAAACCTTAATGCCATACTCAAATGCGCTACGGTCTGAGGAGTGGGTTTTACTTGTCCACTCTCGAACTGAGTAATCGCACTTGGCGTGATGCCAAGCCTTACAGCTAATTCATTCTTTCTAAGACCTCTATACTCGCGCGCAATTCGTAAGAACTCAGGGTTAAATTTGTATGCCACCGAATGAAAGTTGTTCGGCTCTATCATTTTTCCCCTTCAACTTTTTCAACTTTATTCAAGGAAAGGACTGGCGGCGAAACTGTTTCCACCGGAGCTTTAGGAGGTATGCCACCTGTAGGAACGACAGGTATTGTTAAAGCCTCGCCGTCGCTACGCCATAAGACGCGGTGTGCCTTCCATTCTGTAATCTCATTTTTGTCATTGAAGTCAGAAGGCACACCAAGAAAAACACAGTTAAGCCCCGTCTCGAATCTACCGACGTGTGCCAGTATTAGAGCAGGCAGCGTTGTTTCATCCCATTCCGATTCTGCATCATTTATGAAAGCAAAAGATAATTGTCGTTTGTTTTGAGCCGCTAATATCCACGCTCCTGTGCGGTTTTTTGGAAAGGATTCATTAGGATCAGATTCAAGCGGGTCGCCAACTCTATAAGCAGATAACGGACAATCGTTTATTTTGAAAAGAAATCGTGGCGCGCGGCGCGAAACATCTAACCACTTTTCTTTTTCTGCAAGGTCACTAACGAAACGCTTTATTGATTTATGTACTAACAAACCGAAGGACATTTCATCGTGACCAAGTATAGGGTCGTGACAATCAGAATTAGCGCGGTAAGCGCGTTTAACGATGGAAACGAGAGGATCGGTATATTCCGAGGGAAATCGCTCCTGTAAAAGTTGGGTGAGATCGACCATAAGTGAACACTCCTTTTGAACAGCTATACCATCAGAATTTTAACGCTCCGAAGGTGAGCATAAATCAGGAAGTGCGCTTTTGGCAAGAGAAAATTAAGAGACCTGCCAGTATGACGCTTATTTATTAAGCGGCCATGAAGGATATTTTCTGAAACGATAGGGGATGTGAAGGCTAGATTAGCGGCAGATCAAGAACTTTTTTGAGCGGCAAATAAAGAACTTGTTTGCTCCACTCGTCTTCAATACTACATTCAGCGAGCATTATTAATTCTTCGATAACATCGCCGATTGGCAAATACTGAGAAACAGCAATCAAGCCAGGCATTTCTAAGCCGTCAGCTATCCGGCTATAAGCAAAATCAATCATCGTAGCTGCATCGTGAGTTAAGACTAACCGCCCTTCCCTTGCCGCCCATTCTAAAACTTCTGGATCGTGAATTCCTGTTAAGCCAATTTCTTGAACCCGAACAACATCGAGAGTCAGCAAACGACGACGCAGGCCGCGCACGATTCGGTTATTAAAATCTTCGTCAGCAAGAAATTTAAGCATCTGGAAAAATCAAGCCGCGTCCTTGCGACGTGCTAACAATCTTTCACGAATGCCATTAGGATTAAAGCGAGCTTCAACCGTTTCGCGCAGTTGTTCGTTTTGGCTAGAACGATCCGCCAGGTAAGAATCTACTTCTTTTTGGTTTTGTAGGTAGTAACTGATCGTTGCATAGACTTCGCTCAATGTTAGCGAATCGAAATCATAAACAATTTCTTCCGGCGCACTTCCCTGATTAAAAGCAATAATTACTGAATCGAGAGAAACGCGAGTATCGCCGATGCGAAGAACTCCAGCTTCAGTTTTCGTTAGCTTAATTTCTGATGTTGATACAACTACACTCATAAAAAAATGATACCACAAAAGGCACTTTTTCAATTCTGAAATGTATTTTTCCTTGCCTATTCTATTTACATTCGAGTATCGAAATATTATAGAAAGGCATGGGAAGTAAGCGAACCAAGATAGACCCGAAGAAGATTACAGAACTAACTGCGCTCTATATTGCTATGGAAAAGGCAAAGGATGCGGCGGTATTTCAGCCGCTTCTTAATCGCCACGATGAAATAACAAGGAGCTTAGGCTTTCCCCAAATTCTCGTTCGTTCTCTTGAAGAAATGAGAACTCGGCGTTTCTTCCCTACCCATAGCACTCCTGGTAATCCATTCAAAATTGTTTAGATGCAATTTAAGATTAAACTTAAAACCTTAAATACGTTTTTAAGTTTTGTCAGCCCTATTTCCTTTCTTGACTGGAAACTCTCGGAAAGATTAAGATTCTCCGCGTAATCGTAAATCCTTAAAACCGTAAAACCGGAAATGATAATCTCCCTTCTAAATCAAAAAGGTGGTGTAGGCAAAACAACCCTTGCGGTTCACCTTGCTACTGCTCTAGCCCAACGAGGAAAGCGGGTGCTGATGATAGATGCCGACCCGCAAGGGAGCGCACTTGATTGGGCGGCCAGCCGTCAGACTGAAACAACTTTCCCTGTTATTGGTCTTCCGAAGGCTACCCTTCACAAAGAACTTCCAAAGATGGCCGCAGACTATGATTACTTCGTGATTGACGGAGCACCGCGCGTGTACGACGTGGCACGCTCTGCGATTATGGCAAGTGATCTTGTGCTAATACCCGTTCAGCCCTCCCCTTATGACGTATGGGCAGCTAAAGAAATCGTTGACTTAGTTAATGACGTGCAACCTTTTAAGGAAAAACTTAAAAGCGTATTTGTTATTAACCGTAAAATTGTAAATACGGCTATCGGTCGTGATGTAAACGAAGCTCTTTCTGAATACGAGCTTCCAGTTCTTAAATCTCAGGTGTGCCAGCGCGTAGGCTTTGCAGAGAGCGCAGGGCGTGGGCAGACGGTTTTAGAGACCGAGCCTAACAGCCTTGCGAGTCAGGAAATCGAAGCCCTAACAAGCGAGATTATGGAGTTAATTGAGCATGGCTAAGAAGGTGGCTTTCGGAGCGAAACCTAGAGGAGAAAAACCCACGACGCCAGATCAATGGGTGAGCGGTAGTGCAGCGCAACGTGGGGCAAAAGAAGGGGTCGAGACGACGAGATTTACGATTGATATTCCGACCGATCTCCACGCCAGAATTAAGAGCCAATGCGCCCTTAGAAAGGTAAAAATGAGGGAAGACATACAGGCACTATTAGAGAAGCACTTTCCTTCAAACGGTATTTAAGGTTTTAAGGATTAACATCTTTCCTTAATCCCGCCTTCCCGATTTTAATCTTTTTATGAGTCAGAAAAGGCTGTTAGATTGGGGAGACGAACCTGTTAGATTGGGGAGACGAACCTGTTAGATTGGGGAGACGAACCTGTTAGATTGGGGAGACGAACCTGTTAGATTGGGGAGACGATTTATTAGTTAATCCATTGAAACGCCTAGCGTTATCGGACGGATACTTATTTACTTTGTTAGGACTATAATGACAACAACAGACGAACTGCGCTAAAAACTTGCTGTTGTTTTTGATTTTTCTAAACGGAGCTTTCTTTAAGTGATCGAGCAGAGCTTAGAATTTATCCCGAAGGATTTGATCCGGACTGAGACCGTACTTTCACGGTTTCCAGTTCATCGCCTGTCTAAAAAGGGAAATGTTCTAATTGAAATAAAAAAACTAACCTCGACCGGAGAATTAAAGACCAAGTGGGAAGTCACCTATAACAGCAAATACGGGCAGCCCGGCCCACTCGCTTACAAACTTGATACCCTCGTCCTTAATCGGAAAATCGAAGAGGCAGGGAAGCCAGTCCCCAAGCTCATAAAGCTAGGAAGCATTAACGAGATCGCCCAAGAGCTTGGAAGCAACAGAGCAGAGATTAAAAAAGCACTACAGCAAAACGCCTTTGCAGCTATCACAGCGAAATTCACTTACAAAAATGTCAACGGAACAGAGCAGTTTGCAGACATCGCTGATACCCGATACGGAATCATCTTTACAGGTGAAAAGCTACCAAACGGCGAAAAGGCCGATGCGGTTTATATCATCCTTCACGACATTTACCGCGAGATTCTAAACAACGCTCCGACCCGCCCACTTGATTATGAATACATGCGGAGTCTAGCCCCGGCAGTACAACGCTTTTACGAGCTTTTAAGCTATCAAATGTACGCGGCGTTAAAGCGACAATCCGTCGCCAAGCTACTCTATTCTGAGTTCTGTTTTTATGCCCCACAGACTCGTTATGAAGATTGGGAACACATCAAAAAGCAGATGTACAAGCTCCATAAACCTCACCTTGAGAGCGGCTACATTGAGAAAATATCTTTCGAGGAAACTTGGAAAGACGACGGCTCGCGCGATTGGATAATGATTTATGTTCCCGGCGCAAAGGCGAAGGGAGCACATACCGCAGCCCTCAAAGGAAAGCCGTTCCCCCGCGTGAAAGTGTTTTATCCAAACAGAAAACAGCTAACTTTTGATCTGCCTGATGACGCGCCGAAACATTTACCGAATGAAAACCTTTCTTTTTCAGAGAGTGAAGAAAACCTAGTTACCAGCCTTAAAAGCTTTGGTGTGCTTGAGAAGAAAGCCAGAGAGCTTGTTAAAACGCGCAGGGAAGCCACAGAAGCGCAAGTTACAGCCTTTCCTTACCGTGAGGTCAAGCCGCCAAAAAACGCGGCTGGATGGCTGATAGCGGCCATAGAGGGCAATTACACTTTGCCAGTGACTTACCTTGAGGAACAGGAGAAGAAGCATAAGGCAGTAGCTGCCAACCAAAAAGCGGCGACGATTTCAGCTTGCAAGCTTTGCGATGAACGCGGCCTTCGCTTCATTAAGAGCGAGCGATACCCAAGCGGTGCTATGAAGCCCTGCACGCATGACCCCAAGATCGAGAGCAAATTTCAGAACACACGTTAAGCAGTTTTCAAGATTTTTGATTTGACCCAAGTTCAGTAGAAAACAAACGCGGTTCTGGAACGCCCGATTTTTCTCTTGATTACCTTAAAACTAATTGGAGAGAAGAAGCTAGACGCGACCGGCGCGGTCTCTCCAATGCTCTCTATAATTTCCTAAAAACGGGCGGAGCGTCAGCGAAGCACGAAAACCCGCGAGCGATCAGCGAGCGGTCAAGTTTTATAAAATGGCTGTTTGGATTTTTTTTGTGTAAGGTTTGCGGGTAACTTTTAGCAACTCAAAGTAACCCCGCAATGTACCGGCGCAGAAACGAAGGTTGGAGCAAAAAAGTTGATATTGTGACTTTATCAACGATGGAAAAAAGTGTTTCCGAAATTCGTAAATTAGCCGAAGGAAGAGACGATTCAAATTTGATTATCAAAGAAGTTGAAATGCTCGAACGCGCTTTAGCTTGGGCGCAGGGCAGATTAAGCGACTTCGACTTGACGAAACACCGGATGCCGGAGCATCTGAAGCAATCGGCTTAGTATTCTTCAGGAAGCAGGATAGTTGTTACCGAGCGGTCAGCTTCAGTAATTATCCAGACCTTGCCGCCATCGCCCAGCAACTTGTAAGCCGACAGCAAACGAAACCCTTCTTTAAGCGACAGTTCATTTTCTCTTTTGTCATCTTCCGAGATGTCGCCCCAATCGCCCGACTGATGCCGACCGAGCAGACGAAGCGGCAGCACTCCGGCTTTTTCTAATGTTTCAAGTGCGCCCGGCGTAGCGACAACTTCACCAAGCTCGACGACGAGCAGTTTCTCTTTTTCCGGCTGATTCGCCCGGACGTTTTCAGGTTCAAACATCGCTAATGCCTAAATTCAAAACTTCAAAAGCGCGGCACATTTTCGCGCCCATCATACGAAGAGCAAAGACACTTTCAAGCAAAAACTCTTAAGACAAAATCCACTTAACATAATTCTCACACCAAACTCTTCGCACAAGACGCTTCGTTTTCTACCAAGAGCGGCAAGCAGACGTATGGTCTTGACACTTTCTGGAATGGCACAGCCTCCAAAGCTGAGAAGGGATTAGAGGTCTCACTCATCTCCATCGTTGATGTT
>JBBRXZ010000052.1:0-7911 GCA_038238095.1 Saccharimonadales bacterium (SeqCode) | reverse complement strand
GGCCTTGCTGGCCTTCTGCGGATCTCCCTCCGAAGTAGCATACTGAATGCTGCCCAAGATGATGGAAATAACCGCTATCAAACTAAAGGCAACCGAGAACAGATTGATAGCCGGGTTAACATACTTCCCAATCAGATCACAAGCGCTCTTGGTACAATCGGCGCTAGCCGCCGGATCGCCGCCAGTAGTGCCACCCTGCTTAGGAGCGCTCGCACGAGCCTTTGCGCTATATGGACATTTCGTGCCAGACCTTTTTTTTCCTGTTTTCGTACTGCCAGGACAACCGGCAGGAATCTTATCACACTTTTTTAGTTGTGCGGGGGTTGAAGCCAAGGTTTTGCTGCCCGGACAACCCACAGGGATAGGTTCGGCAGCTGAAGCCGGTACAGAAGTACTCAGGCCAAAGACGCTAACCATAGCGAGAGCAATAATTGTCACGCCCAGTAGTTTTGACGATAACTTAATTTTAGGAATCCGTATCTGCATTGCAATTTTGTTTTAGATAAATAACTATTTCGTAGTATGCATTAGTCTCGGCTCGTTTGCAAGTCATGGTCGTTTACAGCCTGCGCAAGGTCATCTAGCGTCCGTTTTAGGTTTTTGCTGACTACTATTCTTAGTTCTTATGGTATATGTGTTATTATTCATCAAGTAGACAAACACACACATTTCCTATAGGAATGTAAGCTAAGCAGCGCACATACTATCGTGAATGTCTCTTAGCTAAAGGTGACGATAATGACTACATCAAAACATAAACGAACATGCCAATTTGATGAAAAATAAAATGAACCGCCGCTTACTAAAACTGTTTTTATTAGCCAACATGGTAGTAATACTTACCGGCAGCGGCCTGGCCGGAAGCCTGTTACCATTACTGGCCCCACACCGAGCCTACGCCGCGGGAGATCCCCAATACGCCCTATATTTTCCCGACGACGAAAGTACCAAGAGTGATTTACGGGCCGCGGCCCAGGACGGCGACATACGCTCTGCCGATAAAGGGGGCGTACTAAACAAAACCTCCATCATCAGCAAGGGCGGACCATTGGGTACGTTTATACTTAATTTCCACGCCCGGAACTCTGTTGAAGAAAATGTGCCCACCTACAGTAGAGACTACTATTGCTACCCGACCGATAACTACCGCGTAACTACTGACGCGCCGGACGCCAGCAAGCCATATATACGCTACACCTACGGCGTCGCCATCCTAAACATCCTGCACTCCAAGGACTGGAAAGGCATAGCCGACGACCCTAACTATTTCACACGGGTGGGTATGCTGGGCAATGATAATGTGGGCACCGCGCATTTCCCCACGGTGCGTCCGGTAGGCGGCGCCACTATAGGGGGTATAGACTATGACCTGAAAGGCGTAGGCAGCCCGAAGTACAACATCCGGGATAGCGCGAAAGCTCCTTTCGGTACTTTTGATCCAATACACAGCTTCAATAACCCGAGCTACGGCGGTAATAACAAGGGTGGCGACCTGGACAAAGCAGCCTTAGACAAATGTCGGATGTCGCCCAGGGGAGCATTGGGAAATAAGGTCATAAATCTCAGCAAAGCCAGCGCCGCCACCAAGGCCGAATGGGATAAGGCCCGCAAAGACGCCGGGGGAGGCGGCGCACCACCGGGAGGCACCGGCGTGAAGGATCAAGGGGGTAGTCAGGAGTTGGAGTGTGAATCCCATAATCCACTGGGCTGGATAGAGTGTGTGGTACTTGACCAGATGGTAACGATGATGGGCAAAGTTGACGATCTGATAGTCAAACAGCTGGCGGTCGGCACTAATAATGGCAGCGATCAGCCCACCAATATTTTCGCCGACAACAAGGACAAATGTACTGCCGATAACAATGCTTGCGCCAACTACAAGCAGGCTTGGGCATCATTCCGGAACATCGCGCTCGGCCTGATGGTCATAGCCGGCTTGGTTATAGTGACTTCTCAGGCGCTTGGCCTAGAGCTGCTGGACGCCTATACGATACGTAAGGCGTTGCCTCGCCTGTTAATTGCGGCTATTGGCATTACTTTGTCCTGGCCATTAATGCAGTTCGCCGTGACCCTGAGTAATGACCTCGGTTTTGGCATCAAGGATCTGATAGAAGCGCCCTTTCCCAAAGCCGCCCTCCACGTCAATTTCGGCGACTCTTTCTTAGCGGCCGCTGGCGCGGGGTTAGGCTTGTACACTATGGGGCCTCTCGGTGTATTTTTCTTGGCGCTCTCCGGAATCTTGGCGGTTTTTATAGCGATCTTAGTGCTGATTCTACGGCAGGTATTGATTATCATGCTTCTTATACTGGCTCCGGTCGCTATTGTTGCCTACATACTACCTAACACCCAGAGAGTATTTAAACTCTGGTGGGAGTCATTCAGCAAGGCACTGCTGATGTTCCCCTTGATTATCGCCCTCATCGCCTCCGGACACGTCTTTTCCTCGATCGCCAGCAGCCGCAGCAATGATTTCATCGACCAGATAATTGCTTTTGTCGCTTACTTCGCACCCTACTTCCTGATAGCAGCCACTTTCAAGTTAGCTGGCGGTGCCTTAAGCGCACTTGGAGGCGCCATAAACAACCGCAGTAGCGGCCTGTTCGGTGCTTTAGGCAATGCACGCAAAGCAAATACCAAAGACCGCGTACAACGCGCCCGAACCGGTGGAATACACGGTGCTGGTCTTATTCCGTTCAATTATCGTTTACCTGGCGATAAAAAGAATGGCAGACCAAAAAGAAGAGGCAGCATAGGTAAAATGCTTAATACGTTTGGTGCTTATACTCTCAATGCAGATGAGCAATGGCTGGCTAAAGCCGGCACTACCACGCTTGGCGGCTTAAAAAAGAAGCCCGGCCTTCCCTTACTTAGGGCGCCTGGCCGGGCTAAACTAGGTGAAATCCAGCAGAAAAGAATGAAGCAGAATGCCGATGCAGCGCAAGAAGTGAACCCCGGCTATAAGGCCGGGCGGCTGATGGGCGGCGCCTTCGGATGGTATGACGAAGACCTTACTACAGCCGACCAAGAAAAACTCCAGAGTGATTTTGGACTTTTTCATCCCAGAACTGGTAGTTTTATGGGTTATAGGCAGCCGGATAACTTCGGGGAGCGCGAGGACGTCGCCGATATTTTCGACAGGAGTACCAACCTGGAGGGCCGGGAAGCCGCTAAAGAACTAAGGGCCAAAAACGGCCAGCTTGAAGCATACTCATCTAAGGCCGAGACACACAGGGTCGATGGCGGGCTGGTGGGCCTTACGGCGGCCGCCAGAGACGGGCGGTTAGACATTGACGATGTTGTTAATAACCACAATTCGCTGCTTGCGATAGGTAAATCCGAGCAGGCCACGCGGGAAACAACCACCCTGCAGGATCTATTAGCCCAAAGGCGGCCCAGCGCGGCACGCGGCCATGGCATAGGCTATGACAAAAACGGGTATGCCTTTAACGTTTACAAGGAACGCGATAAAGACGACCCTCTTGGCGCAGTCGACCCTCTGGTGGAAGCCGGGCCGTTTTCAGAGAAGGCCCGGAGTTCGCTCGCCCGCTTCGGCACTCAAGATCTTGGCCAAATGAAATCCCAGGATCTGGAAGGCGAGATGGGCGAAGCCTGGGTAGCTCAAGCCTCAGACCATGAAATGGAGTTGGCTATAGATCCTAATAACGACAAGCAGAAGGTTAAGAAGGTTATGTTCAAGATGGATTCTAACGGTCAGAAGATAGCCAAGACAGGGCTAGACGCGGAACGGGCAAAACAAATGCAAGCCACGCTTAAAACCGCTTCGCGGCATAGTTCTGGTGATCATGATGTCCGACGTAATATAGCCAGCATTGCTGATCGGATAGGCTTACCAAGAAGTGAACTCACTTTTGACCGGGCTAGTGGTACTGAGCAGGAAGCAGCCGCTTATGATGCTGCCCATCAGTACCAGCGGGAGGCAGAACATAACAGCGAGGGCCAAGGCCAGGACATGCCCTTCTAAATTAACGAACAGTTAATAAACAAGTATGCCAGCTACTTGACACAGATGAAAATTTACGGTATACTGCTAAATGTTAATTTAGTCTATTTTCTTAGGCAGATAAAAACATATGGCAGAAACACTTGCGAACCCCGCACCAACACCAGAAGCTGCAGCTAATCCTAGCAGCCCGGCAAACCTGATTGCTGAAGATGCCAGTCATCACGGCCGCTCTGATCTGGCAGGGCTTTATCTGGAAGGTGAGGATAATAGCTACCTTGTTATGGATGCGGGCGATAGATTACAAAGAGATGTGGAATTAAAGCCAGGCCTTTTGCCCCGCCTTGAAAAACACTCGCACACACTTGATCTGACACGGCCACTTAAAATAGCGAAGGAAACCATAACGTCTGTTCCAACCGTTACCGTAGGAGTTTATGACTACGCTAATGACCTTGTGGACGTCAAGCGCATTGACCGGGCTGAACTGTACTCTCTTGCCAACGAGGAAAACCTTACCGGCGGCGGCTGGCTCCCCCGCCAGGAAGAAACAGCTGACCGCGGCGCAGTTGCCGTAGAACTGACCGGCGTGAATAACACCGGTAAAGCGATCGGCACTTTCCAGGAAGTTACACAAAGACTGGAAGCTCGCAGCATAACCAACTGGAAGGGCCTGACGTGGGAACGCGGCAACACCACTGAACGGATAGTCGAGGACATTGCTATTAAGCGGCGGGCGCCGAGTGGCTTTGGTTTTGTGTGGATGCGGTCCTTGGTGGTTAAAACTACTACTCCGCAAGGTTATACCTATTTACAGACATTCAGCGACCATCACCTGGCGGACTACTTTGAAAAGTCCAAAGAAGGCTCTGCTGAGCAGCGGCGGCCAGTGGAGAATATGCGCCTGGTAATAAATAAGTCGGAAGCAGCCCGGAATCAGGAGCAACTTGGTGCCAGGGAACGTGAAATGTACCGCTATTTTGGAGCGGTGGCAATGCCGGAATATGTGCCGCGCATAGGAGTCAACAGGGAAGAAGAACGGAGAAGCCGTTCAATCGAAGCCGCAATAGCCCGACAAACGGGTGCGGATGACAGCCCTGAATCTTTTGCGGACGAAGAAGACAGGACGGCACTCTGGCTACTCGATTACTCAGACATGCTTGTTGAAGAATCCCGACTGGATAAAGTAGCGGAAATTATAGACTCGGAAACAGGTAAAAGACGAATTAAAGCCCTCAATGAAGCGATTGATGAGTATGGACTTGCACGGGTCTGGGAACTTGCAGTCCAGTTACAAAATGACTTTGGTGTGTCTATGAAAAAGCTGGACCAGCCCGTATATGGTCTCGAAAACAGCCGGAGCAGGGTTTTTGAAGCCCTGGCCGACAGTTTCTATCGTGGGCGACAGCCAGACCCTGGAGCCAGTCCTACTGACCCATTTGCCGATAATGTTCCGGCTCTGAACCTCCAGCTTGACATAGTTGACCAGCTGGTTGGCCAATCCTTCACAAAGCCCGTAGGCGAAAGCGATGGCGAAGAAACCTTTAAAAAAGCCCTCGTACAAATTGTGGAGAAACAAGTTCCTGCAAAGGGCTTGAATGCGCTTGGCCAACCTTACGCCGAAATGAAGGCCGGCTTAGAGTTCAATAAAAAGCGTTTTACCGCTAAAAATGTAAGGCATTATGTTAAGAAGGAAGACCGGCAGGCACAGCAGCTAAGAGACGTTATAGAACAGCCTATAATTGACATGGCCTCTGCGCTTTACGCTAAAATAGCTGGTGGCCAAGCTATTTCCCAAGCAGAACGTATACAATTCGGACGGTTATTGCGACGTTCAGTTGCAGATTAAGACTATTAACTGTACGTCTTAAGAACTCCGGGCCGGGGTAGGTACGCGGGAAAGCGACTGGTGGGGGTGGGCTATGTGGCTATGACAAAAACGCCTCGAAGACATTGGAGGGGGTGATGGTTTCGAAAGAGGCATCGGGATACATGCGGGTAAAGCTCAGAGGCACACGGGCAATCTTCTTGGCATTGTATTTACATTCGTAGGCTCTTATTGCATCGGCCTCCTCCTCGATAATGTCAATCTCGCGTTGATCCTGATCGCGCCAATAATATGATCTGGCCCGCCGCCCCTCCGACTGGAGGTACTTGAGCCGCTCAATAACGCAAAAATTCTCCCACAGCGCGCCCAGATCATCGCGAGTCTCCAGCGGCTTGAAGTTGTCTATAATGGCGTTACGGATGCCTAGGTCGGTGAAGTATATTTTGCGTAAACGGCCGACTTCTACGCGCTGGTTGCGGCGGTACTGATTACGTCTAAGCACTATAAAGGCCTTTTCGAGAAGATCTATGTAACGCATAACTGTTTCCTTGCTAATCGATAGCTTGCCCGCCAGCTCGCCATATCTTACTTCTTGTCCAACCTGATATGCCAAAAGACGAAGCAGATCATTGATGATTGTCTGATCGAACATCACCTGAGGGCTAAAAGCATCACGGTAGACATAATTGGTAGCGATACTACTCAGTCGCGCGTGGGCCGCTTGCGCCGATAGCTGCCACATGGCCGGATAGCCGCCACGGTCCAGCATCACGCGCAGATGAGATTCTGCTTCTGGACGATTGGCTGACACCTCGTTGACTCCCAAAGGGTAGAGAATCACCTCCTCTGATCGTCCGGTGAGCGGTTCAGATACTTTATTGGCAAGATCAAGGCTGGTGGAGCCGGTCACTAGTAGTTTGACCTCGGGATAGGTGTCATGCAACAACTTTAGAGTCAGGCCGATATTTTCGACTCGTTGTCCCTCATCGATAATGACCAAGTCGGGGTTACCAATATATGACTTAAGCTCGGTAGCTGATTTGCTGGTAAGGCTTATGACGACATCGGGGTTGTCGCAATTAAGATAGAGGGAGGTTTTAAAACCTTTGGCAGTCTCTTTGGCCAAGGTGGTTTTGCCAACTTGCCGCGCGCCGTATAGTATGGCGACTAAACCACTGTCAAGAATGGAGATAATACGCTGTTGTTCGTGCCGGGGGATGTACATGGAGGCAGTATAGCATAATTATCCGTTTATCGCTAGTGACTTAGCGTTAAAAAGCCTTTTATCGATGGTGGTTATGTTAGTATGTGCTGAGCGCCTTTTGGGTCACAAAGTTCTCCCAGAGGGTACCGACATCCCCCCTCAGCTCCAGCGTTTTAAAATCGTCGACAAGCGTATTACGTATACCAAGATCATAGGAGTAGATCTTGCGCAGGCGGCCAATTTGCGTCCGCTGGTTTTTGCGAAACTGCGGCAGTCGAAAGACAATAAAGGCTTTTTCTAACAGGTCAACATAGCGCATAACCGTTTGCCTGCTAACTTCCAGACTCCCCGCCAGCTCGCCGTAGCTCATAGCATTAGCTATAAACACGTGATTATCGAAAGTCAACTGGCGATAATCACGTGTTTAACTATAGAGCCTGCGAGGTATGGGATCACAGCCTGAGTGAATAACCACACTTTGCAGAATGTCCTTTTACTTTTTGGTATACTGGGTTTACCGTGGCGACATACAAACTAATTCAAGACATAGAGGCCGAGGACCATATATTGGGGCCGTTGACGCTGCGGCAGTTTCTGTTTGCGCTGGTGGCGGTATTTTTGTTTTACATCTGTTTTTTGCTTATTAAAAACCGCGTGGCTTTTTTGCTGGTGTTGTTTTTGCCACCGGCGCTGTTTTGCGGCTTTTTTGCCTTGCCGTTTGGCACAGACCAGCCGACTGAGATCTGGGCATTGGCCAAATTACGGTTTTGGTTTAAACCGCGGCGGCGGATTTGGAACCAGAGCGGCGTGAAGGATCTGGTGACGATCACCGTACCGAAAAAAGTCGAACGGGTGCTCACAAAAAACTTTAGCCAGAATGAGGTCCAGAGCCGTCTGCAAGCCCTGGCCACCACTATT
>JBBRXZ010000051.1:0-8039 GCA_038238095.1 Saccharimonadales bacterium (SeqCode) | reverse complement strand
GTCATTATTAATCCCTTGGATAATGTCATTCTTAAGCATCATATTATGGATAAGCCTACTGCCAGGGAAATCATTCAAACCTGCCTACACCACAACACATATGTTGAGTTCTATTCTGTTCACGACTACTTTGCCCAGCGCGACCAGCAATCCGAAATAACAGATATACATACTGACATTTTACAGCACGAGGTGCAGATGGTTGAGTCGCTTGTAGGTGAAGTTGAACTGCATGACATTGTTAAGATAATGCCTGTTGTTAGAGACGATATAAAGATGAAGGAGCTTGATGATTTGCTTGTACCGTACAAAGACAGAGTAACTCTGAACTGGAGTACGCATCCGATTGCTTTGCCACGCCGGTTTGGAGTTATAACTGCTAAAGGTATTTCCAAGCGTCAAGCTGCTACAGAGATTGCTAATTACAGCGGTATTGAACTAAGTGAGTTGTTGGGTATTGGTGATAACACTGCCGACTGGCAATTCATAGAACAATGTGGCTATGCCGGTGCTATGGGTAATTCCAGCGAGGAGCTCAAGAAACTGGTAGCCACTAAAACTAAGAATGCCTGTGTAGGCAAATCAGTTGATAAGAATGGTATCTTGAACATATTCGATTACTTTAAGTTGTGGAACTTAAGACTGTTAGTATAACCACTTAAGGACAGTATTAAATGGCTAGTACTTTATGGCTATACTAATAAATGGTCTGTGAATGATATACTACGGGTAACGGAGTGTGTTATGACATCAAAAATCATTGTGGTGGTTAATCAAAAAGGAGGAGTTGGTAAAACCACCACGGCTATAAATGTGGCCGCACAATTAACCAACTCTAAGAAGTCTGTTCTATTAGTTGACCTAGATCCACAGGGTAATGCCACCAGCGGTCTTGGGGTACTGAAAGAGCAGGCTCAACAAACCACCTATGATGTATTGTGTGGTGGTATACCGCTTATCAATGCCGTGCACCAAAGCCATGTCGCCGGAGTTACGGTATTGCCGGCTAATGCCAACCTGGCAGGGGCAGAAGTTGAGCTGGTTAATCAAAAGCAGCGTGAATTTGCACTTCGGCGGGCATTGCGGGAGGCAGCTTACCATTACATTATTGTTGATTGTCCGCCGTCGCTCGGTCTTCTGACTATAAACGGCCTAACGGCTGCGGATAGTGTTTTAATCCCGGTCCAGGCCGAATATTATGCCCTGGAAGGGCTCAGCCAGCTGCTTAATACCATACAGGCAGTGCGAGCCAGTACCAATCCACGGCTTGAACTGCTGGGGATTGCCCTGACTATGTACGATAAACGTAATTCACTAAGCGAGCAAGTGCAGCAGGAAGTCCATAATTACTTCGGTGACAAGCTGTTCAAGACGATCATTCCGCGCAACGTCCGTCTGGCAGAAGCCCCTAGTTTTGGCAAAACCATTTATGAACATGATCGCTGGAGCAAAGGCGCCCGCGCCTACAAGGCTCTGTCTAAAGAAGTTCTCGCCCGTACCGCATAATCATGTAGTTAACACTTTAAAAAAGGTTAATGAGGCGGGCCAGCTCATCGTCGTTTCTAAAAGATATCTCCAGTTTGCCGCCCTTAGCGCTGCGGCGGATGTGCACGGGAGTTTTAAGTTTTTTGCTCAGGGCTTTGGTGGCCGGGGTTTCGGTATCGACGTGTTCGTGGACTTTCTTGGTCTCTTTAGTGCCGGCCTTGACACTGGTCACGAAGCGCTCGGCCTGGCGAACGCTCCACCTCTGTTGCCGGATGGTTTTTAGCAGATAATCCTGGCGGACAGCGTCGCCCTTGAGGGCCAGGATTGCGCGGGCATGGCCTTCGCTGATTTTGCCAATAGTCAAGGCATCGCGGGCGGCTGGGGGCAAACCGAGCAAACGAACAGTGTTGTTGATGGTGGAGGTAGCTTTGCCGAGGCGTTTGGCGATCTCATAGTAAGACAAAGAAAAATGTTCGTGCAGTCGCTCAATGCTAAGGGCTTGTTCTAAAGGACTGAGGTCGACGCGCTGAACATTTTCGACCAGGGCCAGCTCTAGTTGCTCTATTTCTTGGCTGCTACGGATAATTGTCGGCACGCTCGAGAGGCCGGCTGCTTTAGAGGCCCGCCAGCGCCTCTCGCCGGCTATAAGGGTGTATTTGCCATCCTTAGCAGGAGTAACTACTAAAGGCTGGACTACACCGTAACGCTTAATGGAAGCAGATAGTTCAGCTAAAGCCGTCTGGTCGAAATGTTTACGAGGCTGATAAGGGCTGACCAGTAACTGACTAACCGGAATTTTCTCAATCCGGTCCTCCGGTGTCAGCAAAAGACTCTTATCGAAATCATCAGATATTAGGGCTTCAAAGCCCCGCCCTAAACTTTTTTTGGCCGTACTCATAGCTTTGAATATAGCATAAACTAGAAGGTTTTAGCTTGGTTGAGAGGGAAGACGCGCAGGACTAATTTACCGATGACTTGATTGACATTGATTGGACCGAAGGCCCGCGAATCCAGCGAGTCCGGCCGGTTGTCGCCTGAGACAAACAGTTGACCCTTTCGAAGTGTAATATCAACGTTCCCGGAGGTGGAAGGAAAGTTATGGCCATAGGGGAGGGTTTGATCGGGGTTGAATCCGCCAGGGTGGGCTTTGTCATATATAGTATAGGCACCGTCAGCGACGGTCAACCGGTCACCCGGTAAGCCGATCACGCGTTTAATAAGTTGTTTAGAGTCCTGTTGACCGAATTCACTGAGACCATTCTGTGAGAAGACAACTATATCGCCCCTCTGGGGAATATAAGCATGACCGGTAATACGGGCCCAGGTACGAGGCACTTTCCAAATGATCAACTTATCGGCGTTTTGCAAGGTGTTTTGCATACTTGGGCCATCTACCTGATACGATCGGAATACAAAAGCAATGATGAATAATGCCAAAGCTAACGCTGTTAGCAAAATACCAACTGTTGAAATTAATTCACGCCAGCCGGAAGGCTGCTTATCATCCGGCTCTGATTCTGGAGCTTCAGCAACCGCGGGCATGCTAGTTTTATGTTTCATGTCTAAGATATAACTATATCATATGGTCCTAAAAAGCTTTCGAAAAAAGGCTTTACACATAAGCGCAATGAGTGTATATTGGAAATTACAAAGAGATGGATTCGTTAAGATTTAAACGGCCTGCAATACAAACACAGCGCCAAACAACAAAAACAACCTTTGGAAATCCGCAACCCGTGCCGAAGGCGGCTTCTGTGCGCCCGGCAAATTTTTTGGCTAGACGTTCACCTATCGACATGAATCTGCCGGGTGAAGACAGCCCGCCGCCGCCCAGTTCTTTTAGATATAAGGCTACAGCCTGGCGCAACGTGAGGCGCTACGCATCCCGTGGCCTGGCCATAGCCGTAGTATTGTTAATCACGATGGGGGGCTTGTTATTTTCTCAGAGTTATCTCAAGTTGCATAAAGTTTTTAATGGCGGCAGTGAAACTGCTGCCGCTCTCAAAGCCAACGTTAAGCCTGAGCTGCTCAAAGGCGAAGGACGTGGTCGTGTGAACATTTTACTGCTTGGCCGTGGCGGTGGCACTCATGATGCCCCTGACCTGACCGATACGATCATGCTGGCCAGCATCGATCCTATTAATCATACGTCAACCCTGCTTAGTCTGCCCCGCGACCTCTGGGTTAATGTACCGAATCAAGGTGTAATGAAATTGAATGCCGCCTGGGAAACCGGTGAATACAAATATCTGGGTAAATCTACGGACGGCAGTACTGACCGGCGGGCCGTCGCGGCCGGCTTTAATATGGTCGATAAGACCGTTGAGGACATGCTTGGTATCACCATAGACTATAATACGCTGGTTGATTTCCAGGCTTTTAAGCAGGCCGTAGACACGGTTGGCGGCGTCAGTATTAACGTACCGGCCGACCTGGTTGATCCGACCATGGCCTGGGAAAACGCTAATAATCCTGTCCTGGCTAAAGCCGGTGTCCAGAACTTTGACGGCAACCACGCCCTGATTTATGCCCGCTCCCGTGAAACCAGCAGTGACTTTGCCCGGGCCGAGCGCCAGCGAATAATGCTATTGGCTTTAAAAGGTAAGGTTGCCACGCTCGGCACCTTGAGCAATCCTGTTAAACTATCCGGCCTTCTGAGTGCTTTTGGCAATAATGTCCAAACTGACCTGTCGGTTAATAACGCCACGCGTTTATATAGCATCCTGAAAGGCGTAGATGACGCAAAAACAAACTCGCTTAGCTTGGCGGCTAACGGTACGGTTCCATATGTGATTGACGGTAATATTAACGGCCAATCGATAGTGCTGCCTAAGGCCGGCCTGTTTAAATATGATGCCATCCGGCAATTCATACGCAGTCAGCTCAAAGATCCTTACATAATGAAAGAAAATGCCAGGATAATGGTTTTGAACGGCAGTACGATGTCCGGACTGGCTACGCGTCGGGCCGACGAATTGAAGTCTTATGGTTATAACGTTGTAAGCGTCGGTAATACACCGCACAGCGGCTGGACCCAAACTACATTAATAGATCTCACGCACAAGAACAAGTACACTAGAAACTACCTGGAACAGCGCCTGAATATGAAAGCTGCCAGTACTTTATCTGACGCTACTATACAAACGAATGGCGCCGACTTTGCTATCATTATAGGTAGTGATGAGGCAAATCCTACGATCAATTAAACCCACCAGCGGTATAGCCCACTTTTTGCATCTTGGTTTAGTACTGGTGTTGCCGGTGGTGCTGATTGTGTTAGTGCGTCTGAACTTTGTGCCGCTGGCACTCAGTATAGTCGTGTTAAGTAAGTGGCGTATGTTTGCTGTTCGGCCCCGGTTCTGGGCAGCTAATATCCGGGCTAACTCCATTGATCTGATGGTCGGACTGTCGATTGTCCTGTTTATGGCCCACAGCGGCAGTTTGCTTGTGCGAGTGATGTGGGCATTGCTGTACGCCGTCTGGTTGATACGTATTAAACCGCGTAACAGCGTAGCAATGATCATTGTCCAGGCTTTCCTAGGCCAATTAGCCTCTCTCAGCGCCTTGTATCTGACCTGGGCTAACGGGCCGCTTATAGGTTTGACTCTGCTCAGCGGGTTATTTTGCTTCCTGGCAGCCCGGCATTTTCTGGATATATTTGATGAACCCTATGCCAGAATGTTGGCCTATATCTGGGGTTACTTTGGGGCAGCTATGACTTGGCTGTTAAGTCACTGGTTGTTGTTTTACAGAGGGGTAGCTCAACCGATCCTGCTTCTAAGTACACTGGGGTATGGCATAGCGCTGCTGTATTATCTGGATCATAACAATCGGCTGAGTAAGGGCCTACGGCGCCAGTTTATTTTCATTATGGTAGCGATTGTCTTGATAGTTTTGGCATTTTCGGACTGGGGCGATAAAGTAGTTTAAGAGGAGGGCAATGAAGGTGGTTGATGATCCTGAAGATTTAGAGAAGGCCAAGCAGCTTGGCACCTATAGTGTGTTAAGTGCGGATAAGGATACAGATAAGGGTTCATCTAGTCCGTCCGGGAAGCGCCGTTTCACGGTGCCGCACTTGTCCCTGCCAGCCGCAAAAGTTCCACGCCCTAAGATTAAGCATAGGTTGAGTGGATTTAAGGGGGCGACAGCTATCTTATTTGTGCTGGTTGCTCTTGTGAGTGGCTTTGCTGGCGCCTGGCTGGAGGCTCATCATGCTCAGACTGATCAGGCGGATCTGAGCAGTCAAAAGAAAATTGTCACCAGCCAGAGCCAGCTTATTAGTCAGATCGCCAAAACGGTCGGGCCAAGCGTTGTCAGCGTCAATGTCGCTATCTCCTCTAGTGCTAACGATAGCTCCGGTTTGTTTGGCTTGGTTGAGCCACCACAGCAGGCCCAAGCGGCCGGAACGGGCATAATTATTAGCAAAACCGGGCTGATTATTACTAATCGCCATGTGGTGCCCCAAGGTACGACTACCGTTAGTGTGACGCTAAGCGATGGCACAAAACTTAAGGATGTGTCCGTTATCGGCCGAACCAATGATAACGATAGCCTGGACGTGGCTTTTCTTAAAGTAAACGACACCAAAGGCCACACCCTAAAACCAGCCAGCCTGGGTAATTCATCAAATGTCCAGGTTGGCGATAATGTAGTTGCTATTGGTAATGCCCTAGGCCAGTTTCAAAACACTGTCACCAGCGGTATTATTTCCGGCTATGGCCGCAGTATCCAGGCGGGGGACAGTTCCGGTAATAGCGCCTCCAGTGAGAACCTCGACAATTTATTCCAGACTGACACGGCCATTAATGAGGGTAATTCAGGCGGTCCCTTAGTGAACCTCAATGGCCAGGTTATTGGCATTAATACTGCCGTTGCTGGCGGTAATGCCCAGAATATCGGTTTTGCCATCCCTATTAACGATGTTCACGGCCTGATTAACCAGGTCCAGGCTACCGGTAAATTCGCGCGTCCATACCTGGGCATACGTTACACGCCTTTATCGTCAGATGTAGCTCAGGAGTTTAAGCTGAAAGTTTCCAGCGGTGCTTTTATTGTACCGAGCCAAGACAAAATTAATTCTTCAGTGTTGTCTGACGGCCCAGCCGATAAGGCCGGTTTGCAGGAAGGCGATATTATTACGCGCGCAAACAACACAAAGATTGACCAGACACACAGCATAACCAGTCTGCTCGGGGCTTATCGGCCGGGCGATAAAGTCAAGCTGACTATTCTTCGCGGCGAGCAAACTTTACATATTGACGTCACGCTCGGTAGCTTGCCGGCTGCCCAGTAAACCATTAATTTGTACGGGAAAAGACTAGTATAAAATCATCTTTTTTGACTAAGCAATAGCCTGATATTTCGACAATTGTTTGCAAAGCAGTGTGCTGCGGCGGTAAGGACTCAGTTAATATATACAACGGTTGTTTTATTAATTTATCGATTTGACCAAATAATTTACGATATAAGTCCAGCCCGTCCGGGCCGCCATAGATAGCGAGTTTTGGCTCATGCAATGCCGCGCGGTTTATCTGATAGTCATCTGGTACGTAGGGTAGGTTACAGAGTAGAACGTCATAATATGACGTGGTGCCAGACAGTAGGTCACTCTCTACAACATTTACATTTAATGTAAATTTGTCTACGTTTGCTCTAGCCACCTTTACGGCTTCAGCATCGATATCTAACAGTTCACACCGGCACTCTGGTAATTCTAGCGCGGCTGTAATTCCTAGGGCACCACTGCCTGTACCGACGTCGGCAATTCGCCATTTCCTAGTTCCAGTCTTATGCGGCGAACCAGACGAACTATTTTCATGAAGCTCTTTCAAGCAATCGATCATCGTCTCTGATTCCGGCCGCGGTTCCAAAACGGCGGGCGTGATCACAAACTCCCGTCCATAAAATTCCGTTTTACCACGCACATAAGCCAGCGGCACATGTCGCATCCGTAACCTGAGTAACTTTTCAAGCTTCGCCTGCTGGGCGGCAGAAATCTCCATTTCCGGATGCGCCAGCAGCCACGCCCGATCCTTGCCAATAACGTCTTCCAACAGCACAAGCGCATCCAACCGCGTTGTGGTGATGCCATTATCTGTCAGCTGTTTGATACTCTCATTTAACCAAATGTCTACAGTCACGATTACCAGTATGGAACAGGTGAAAGTATTTGACAAATCATAAAAACTATTGACAAATGCAGAGAGAGAGTACTATATACAACTGAAGCTAAAGATTAGCTAATAAAATATTGTAATTCAGGAGACGCTTAAATGGCATTCGGTCCAAGATCAAACAACCCACGAGAAATGCGCTCTTACGCCCACACACTTATAAATAAGTCTAGTAAAAGCGGTAAGCCCGAGGACAAACTTGCTGCCGTAGAGGCAGGCAATGTAGCCAGTGTTACCCAAAAAGGAAAAGGACTTGGTCACCAGGCAGTTAGAGCAGCAATAAATGTTAACCCAGAAAGGCACAAATTTTATTCGCCAGATGATGCTTTACCGGGCGGTTTAAAAGCCTGGACCTCAGATATTTATGTACGACGGCATCGT
>JBBRXZ010000050.1:0-8161 GCA_038238095.1 Saccharimonadales bacterium (SeqCode) | reverse complement strand
CCTTCGGCAGCAAAAGTGAGAAAGGCGCTCAAGCCTTAGCTACGGTGCTATCCATCTGTACCACTACCTGGCGCATGAACCAGAGTAACTACTTCTCTACGCTCGCTGCGCTCGCGTAGTGGAGGGTGTGAGCAGTTACATAGCGGTTGTGAGAACGCTTCAAGAGGTGGAGGTCAATTAAAAAGCCATAATACATTATATAACTCCAACCAGAAAGCGAGGATAAACAAATGACAGCACAATCAACACCAAAGTATCGGAGCGCAAAGAGCGGGCAGTACGTAAAGCCGACCTACGCGAAGTCGCATCCGAGCACAACAGTTAAAGAGACCGTGGCAAAGAAGGGTAAATAATTATGCCTCCTAACTTCTTGCCAATCAGGCGACCCGGCACTGCTCGGAACGGACGAAACTTCAGTGATGCCGACAAGCTTGCGGCCTGGCAGAAAGCCGCCCAAGCACCCAATTTAGAAATGGCCAACTTCCGCCTTGACTCCTGTGGTGCTGTAATTGCATGGGATAAGTACGGAGACACTACTCATCACAGTAACGGCTGGGAAATCGATCATATTTACCCCGTGGCTCGGGGCGGAACCGATGCGTCCGACAATCTCCAGGCACTACAATGGCAAAACAACCGAGAAAAGAGCGATAAAGTAACTGTGAACTACTGTTTAGTGAGCAGGAGTAGCTAGGATTTATTGTGAAAGATAGCAATCTCACCACTCACTTAAGTGAGATCAAGACCGTACAGCTGCCCATTCCTGACTTGTCTGGAATTATTGAAGCCGTGCAGCCTGTGCGCCAAATGGTGCAGCAAATTTGTGATGCATATGCCGAACCTTTGCGACGTGCCATGGAAGCCTTCCGTGAGTTTGCCGAAAAAGTAGCCGAACAAATCAAAGCTATTATCGATAACTTCGTTAGACCTTTGGCATTTCTGTTTTCATCAAAGCCAGTACTTCTCGCCTATCCAATGCCACCACCAAGGCCTACGGAGCGTAGAGACAGGTATCTAAGCATCGAGACCGACCCGTATGGGTTCTTCATTATTGATGGCGAGAAATTACGGGTGCTTCATTCGGCTACCTCGCGCTGTGGAAGATTTTTATTTTCACTGCTCACCCGCAAAGCACAGCTGGTTAACTATGAAACCCTGCAGTCTGAAATTGGTGCAGGTAATTTGTCCAAAGCCTTCAAAGATCTTAAATACCAGCTCAAAAACGAAGGTTACGATTTACGCTACGAACTTGTACGTACCCGTGGAATTGCACTGGTTGGACTCAAGAAATTACAGTAGTATAGACCCTTTTTAGACACATAATAGCCCTGCCTTAAAACGGCGGGGTATTTTTTAATAGTGACATAACGAAAGGAAAAGTTATGTCACAACAGCTTCGCATCGAACAGATAAAAATTAGTGAGCTAAAAGCTGCGCTTTACAATCCCCGCAAGATTTCAGACAAGAGCTTTGAGGATCTCAAAGAGAGCCTGCGTAGGTACACGATAATTGATCCGTTGATTGTAAATAGCCTGCCAGAGCGTAAAAATATAATTATCGGTGGGCATCAGAGGTACCGAGCGGCAAAAGAACTCAGATACGAGACAGTGCCGGTGGTTTATGTTGAACTCGATGAAGACCGCGAACGAGATTTAAATCTGAGACTTAACAGAGTGGGCGGCGAATTTGATCCCGAGCTACTCAAGGCCTTTGACATTGAACTGTTACTAGACGCTGGCTTCGACGATACCGATCTAGCGGATATCTGGAACGATGCGCTCGAAACTGACGAGGATGATTTTGATGAAACCAAGGCTGTCAAACAAGCAGCCACGACAACAATCAAGCTCGGGGATTACTTCCAACTTGGCAAGCATCGCTTAATTTGTGGTGATTCAGCCGACCCAGCAGTCATCAAACGGCTTGTTGGTGACCTGTGTCCAACAATCTTCTACAGTGACCCGATTTACAACATTGGGTTGGATTATAACAAAGGTGTTGGCATGAATGCTGGCTATGGCGGTAACACCAAGGACAACAAATCCGATGCAGCCTACCACGACTTTCTGGGTAGCATACTGACCGCTGCACTGCCGGTTATTGACGAAAACGCCCACTTCTTTATGTACTGTGACCAAACTTACATTGGGATGTTACAGGCACTTATGGTTGAGAGCGGTCTCAGTAATAAACGGGTCTGCCTCTGGATCAAGAACAATTTCAACATGACCCCGATGACCGCCTTTAATAAGGCATACGAGCCGTGCGTTTACGCAACTCGAGGCACACCCTTCCTATCAGATAGCCACCATAACCTGACCGAGATACTTAACAAGGATATCGCCGTCGGTAACCGTACCATCGATGACATCACCGATCTATTCGACATTTGGCTGGCCAGGCGTGATGCAAGCCACGATTACCAGCACCCAACTCAGAAACCCATTACCCTGCATGAAAAGCCGCTCAAGCGCTGTACCAAGGTCGGCGACGTTGTGTTGGATGTGTTTGGTGGCTCGGGTTCGACATTAATCGCATGTGAGCAGATGAAACGGATAGCACTGCTCAGCGAGATTGAACCTATTTTCTGTCAGGTCATCATTGACCGCTGGGAAACCATAAGTGGCGGAAAGGCGGTGCAGCTATGAACGACGGGGATATTTACCAATTAGGAAAGCATCGTCTGGCCTGTGGCAGTTCCAGTGATGCAGAGCTCATCAAGCGACTGATTGGTGAGGGTCACATCGCACTAATCCTCTGTGATCCTCCGTACGGTGTATCTGTAGTTCAAAGCAAACGAGGCCTTACCCAGCAAACGGCGGCTCACAAAGTTATCGTGAATGACGATATAGAGAACGAAGACGAGTACAAAGTCTTCACTGAAAAATGGATGGAAACGGTCAAGCAATATATGGCGACCAAAAATAGCATTTATATCTTTAACGCCGACAAGATGCTGATCCCCACTGTCCAGGCTTTAAAATCTACGGGTGGCAAATTTGCCCAGCTTCTTATTTGGGCGAAGACACATGCCATCATCGGTCGGATGGACTATTTGCCTCAGCACGAGCTCATCGTTTACGGCTGGTTCGGTACGCACAAGTTCCATAAGAGTAAAGATAAAAGCATCTTGATATACCCCAAGCCAAATAAAAGTAAGTTGCACCCGACAATGAAGCCGATCGGATTACTGAGACGGCTCATACTGAACAGTTCTAAGGTGGGCGATGTGGTGTTTGACGGCTTTGGTGGCAGCGGAAGCACCCTGATCGCCTGCGAACAGACGAAACGGCAGTGCCTGATGGTTGAGCTTGACTCCGAATACTGTGAAGTTATCGCCGGGCGTTGGGAAAAACTGACTGGCCAGAAACGAGTAAAACTATGAGCCGTAATCAAAAAGCCGACAAAAAAGCCCTGCAGGAGAAGTTGCTCAAAACCCCGATTGTTGAGGTCGCCTGTAAGCAAACGGGCATACCTCGTAGTACCTATTACCGCTGGCGTAAAGATGATGAAGCCTTTGCCGAAGCTTGTGACACGGCACTCGAAGAAAGTACTGGCCGTATTAACGATTTGGCGGAGTCGCAGCTTATCTCGGCTATCAAGGAACAGAACATGACCGCAATTGTCTTCTGGCTGAAACATCATCACAGCCGCTATGCCACCAGAGTAGAAGTAACGGCTCGGTTCAAGCAAAACGAAGCTCTCACACCCGAACAAGAAGCCATAGTCCAGACGGCACTTCGGCTTGCTGGGCTCACCGAAGAAAATCTAATTACGGAGGTTACTGATGAACAACCAAATACCAAATGATATATGGGGACATATTAGGTCAGACCGCAAAGTCCGGATGGCCACCGCTGAACGAAGCCATGAGTGGTTTTTTAGCCTGTACCTCGGTGAATATCTCATGTACCCGTCAGCACCCTTCCAGCAGGAAATATTTGAGCTTACAGAAGATCCCAGCGTTAATCACGCCGTGATCGTAGCCTTTCGCGGCTCGGGCAAGTCAACTATCGTTACCATGTCCTATCCAATCTGGGCAATTCTCGGTTTGCAGCAGAAGAAATTTGTGCTGCTCCTCAGCCAAACTCAGAGCCAGGCACGGATGCACTTGGCTAATATCAAGCGGGAGTTTGAGAGTAACGAGCTACTGAGGGCAGATTATGGGCCGCTTGAAGAATCCAGTGACGAATGGGGATCAACCTCGTTGGTATTAAGCCGCTACGGTGCTCGAATCAGTGCAGCTTCCACTGACCAGAGTATCCGCGGCATACGTCATGGCAAGCACCGCCCCGACCTTATAATCTGCGACGACGTTGAAGATCTAATGTCGGTGAAGACTTTTGAAAGCCGCAATAAAACCCATAACTGGCTAACCGGTGAAGTTATTCCGGCCGGTGACAATAAAACCAAGCTCATAATGGTGGGTAACCTGCTCCACGAGGACTCATTACTCATGCGAGTAAAATCTCGTTTTGATACCGGTGACATGGACGGCGTCTTTAAGGCCTATCCAGTTGTTAGTGATGACGGCCAAATAGCTTGGCCTGGCAAATATCCAGACCTGTCGGCTATTGAAATAGCCAGACGGAAAATTGGCAATGACAGGGCGTGGCTCAGAGAGTTTATGCTCAAGATCGTACCAGATGAAGACCAGATCATATTGCCAGAGTGGATTCGCTACTACGATAATTTGCCGCCTGAAGCAGACAATACCCTACGCTATAAAGCAGCCGGCATCGATTTAGCCATATCTGAACTAACGTATAACGACTGCACCGCAATGTTGTCAGCTGAAGTACACGGCTACGGCGAGGAATTAAAAGTATACATATTGCCAAACCCTATCAATAGCCATATGTCGCATCTCAAAACACTTGAAAAGGCACATGAGCTTGTTGCTAGGCTGGGTAATAAGAGCAACGTAAAACTGTTTGTCGAAGAAATAGGTTACCAAGGTTCAGTCATTGAACAGTTAACAAAGGATAACTATAAGGCTGAAGGAGTAAAGGTTCGAGGCCGGAATAAAAGGGCTCGATTAATATCCGTAAGTCATCTGATAGAAGGCGGTAAAGTTGTATTCCCCCGATACGGCAGCCATCAGTTACTGCAACAACTACTCGGCTTTGGCAGCGAACGATATGATGACCTTGTCGATGCCCTTTCAATACTGCTGGAAAAGATTCTGGAACATGATCATACGCCAAGCGGCGGCACAATCGTAGTTGGTAAACATAGTATCTGGGATCATTATAATAATTTCGAGAACAGTACTGGTTGGCGAGAAAGGGGCTATAGATGGTAACTACAACGCAACCACTAGATATTAGCCCTGAAGTGTTCAGCCAAATAAATACTAACCGGCGCATTCGCATGACCGTGGCGGCCGAAAGCCACTACTGGTTCTTTCATCTGTACCTGAGCCGCTATGTAAAGCATGAAACCGCACCATTTCAGAAAGAAATGTTCGCGCTCACGCAGGACAATGACTTGAAGCACATAGCCATCGTGGCATTCCGTGGCTCTGGTAAATCGACCATAGTCACACTGTCTTATCCAATTTGGGCGGTATTGGGAGTACAGCAAAAGAAGTTCGTGCTGATTCTGTCGCAGACCCAAGCCCAGGCAAAAATGCACCTTATTAACATCAAGCGTGAATTTGAAACCAATGAAATCCTCCGCAAAGACTTCGGGCCACTTGAAGAAACCAGTGACGAATGGGGTTCAACCTCCCTAGTACTGACTAAGTACGGTGCCCGTATTAGTGCTGCCTCAACCGACCAAAGTATTCGTGGTATCCGCCACGGCGAGAACCGACCCGACCTGATTATCGCCGACGACGTTGAGGATATGATGTCCACCAAAACCCGTGAAGGGCGCAACAAGACCTTTGACTGGTTCACTGGCGAAGTGCTGCCGGTGGGCGATCAAGGTACAAAAGTTGTAACTGTAGGCAACTTGTTGCACGAAGACTCGCTACTGATGCGGCTGAAGGAACGAATAGCCAAGGATGAAATTGACGGTACTTATAGGGAGTGGCCGATAGTCCAAGCGGGTCAGAGTCTTTGGCCGGGCAAGTACCCCGACAAGGCATCACTTAATGTGCTCCGCCGATCAGTAGCCAACAAAATTGCTTGGGAGCGGGAATACATGTTACGCATAGTGCCGGACGAAGATCAAGTTATTGATGCCCGCTGGATTCAGTATTATGAAAATTTGCCGGAAAAAACAACGGCAAATGAGTACATTAACTCCTTCATGTCCGTTGACCTGGCCATCTCCCAAAGCGCCACGGCGGATTACACGGCAATAATTCAAATCCATGTGTATGGTCATAAACCCGAAGAGCGGCGCTATTACGTTGACAGGAAGTTCATAAATAAGAAAATGACACACATGGAAACCCTCGATACTATCGCCGCCATGTATTTTGCCCTGAATAGTGACTCCGAAGAAAGACCACGAGTGCTGGTTGAGCAGGTGCAGTACCAGGCGGCGGTGTTAGAACAGCTTGAAGATCGGGGTATTAAATCCAAAGGCATCAAAATCCACGCCGATAAGCGGGCACGGTTGCAGCTTGCCAGCTCGCTGTTTGAGCAAGGCATGGTCTATTTCCCCAAAGATAGTGCGGTTGCCCCAATTATTCATCAGCTGGTAGGTTTCGGCGTCGAAAAGCACGATGACCTCGCCGATGCGATGTCCATGGGGCTTAACTACATCCAGACCAACGTAAAGTGGGAAATAGTCTTTGGGTTCGGCTTTATTGGCGGTATGGACGATGAGCTTCACGAGTTTTATGGAATTAGGTATCGGGACGAACAGAAGAAAAGAGGCTAGCTTCATGGCGGCCTTAGCGGTACCCTTGTCCCTAGCAGAGGAAAGATCAACTATGACAATAACAATCACCGAAGCAGACTTTAAAGCTTACGAAGACGTGCGTTTAAGCGGCGTAACGAACATGTTTGATGCCAGGCTTGTAGCTGAGCTGAGCGGTCCAACCCGCCCACAGATTATTGATATTATGGAGAATTATGCAACATATAAGGCAAAGTACCTCGGAGGCAATAATGAGTAATTGCAAAACCATGCACAAGAAGCGATCAGGTACGAGTTTCAAGGGCTACTTATACGCCACCTATGATCAGATTATTGTCTTATTTGGGGAACCTAGCAGCGACGGCGATGGTTACAAAGTAGACGTTGAGTGGATTATGGATACGCCGGACGGCGTGGCAACCATTTACAACTACAAAGATGGTAAGGCTTACCTTGGAGACAGCGGCATACCAACCGAAAAAATCTACGAATGGCATATTGGTGGTAAAAACAACCAAGTTTACACCTGGGTCAAAACTAAAATGGGCGAACACCAGCTTCGATCTTTCAGCTAGGCTTCACCTCTTATTAACGGTATAATGCAAATTGTCTAGATTAGAGCTATGCAGTACGTGCAATAATTTTGCATGCGTAGTGATGCCATGAAATGGGCAGCTACGCGAAAAAGTAGGCATCACTGCTTGCTCTGATCTAGACAGTCTAGCGTGGCTGTCCTTTTTTATGTAAAAAGACAGCCTCCAATAAATAATTAAGCCTAAAGGAGGGCTGTAAAAATGAGTAAAGATAAAAGCGGAAACTGGTTCGGCAGACATAAAATATTAACTGTAATTGGTGCACTGATTGTTGTGGGCATAATCGCCAGCGCAGCAGGTGGCGGCAGCAAGACAAACACCAATACAGGAAGTGGTGATAACAAACAAGCCAAAACCGAAAATAAACCAGCGACGGCAAAAATCGGCGAGGTAGCTCGTGACGGTAAATTTGAATATACCGTTGCTAGTGTTGAATGCGGCAAGACCTCTGCTGGCACGAACGAGTATCTAACTAAGCAAGCACAAGGACAGTTCTGCTTCGTAAATGTAACTGTTAAAAATATCGGCAGCGAAGCCCAAACGTTCGATAGCTCAAGTCAGTACTTGTACGATGCAGCGAATGCTAAGTTCTCTGCCGACGGAACAGCCTCTCTCTATGCTAATCCTCAGGGCAGTACGTTCCTGAACCAGATCAATCCCGGTAACAGTGTGTCGGGTATCCTAGTGTTTGATCTGCCGAAAGACAAAACCCCTGTAACAGCGGAGTTACATGACAGTGCGTTCTCTGGCGG
>JBBRXZ010000049.1:0-8494 GCA_038238095.1 Saccharimonadales bacterium (SeqCode) | reverse complement strand
CGTAGAGGAAGTCCTATATAGCGCCATGGAGGATTTTAAACTGGATATAATGCTGGGTAAGGGGCCTTCGGCCCGTAGTCTGCGGCTCGATCTGCCGAAGTTTACCATTATCGGTGCTACTACCCGTACGGGTGCCTTGGCGGCGCCGCTGCGTGACCGCTTTGGTATGATCCACCGGCTGCCGTTTTATACGAGCGGCGAAATAGAGCAGATTATCACGCGGGCAGCCAAAATTCTGGACGTCAAGATTGATAAACCCGCCGCCGCCGAACTGGCTAAAAGGGCGCGACTGACACCGCGTATTGCTAACAGGTTACTGAAGCGCGTGCGTGATTACGCTGATATTAATGGCGACGGAATTATTGATACAGAACTTAGTTTTAAGGCACTTGAACTGTTGGATATCGATGAACTTGGCCTGGACGCCGCGGACCGCATGCTGCTGGAGTCTATTATAGACAATTACAGTGGCGGTCCGGTCGGCGTGGAAACTCTGGCTGCCATGACGGCTGAAGAACGGGGAACTATAGAAGATTTTTATGAGCCTTACCTGATGCAAATCGGCTTACTGGAGCGAACTCCGCGCGGGCGCAAAGTCACGTCCAAAACCTACAAGCACCTCGGCAAAAACCCTGAAAATAACAGCCACCAACCGGCACTGCTATAATATAATTAAAGCCATGCCCCCACAAGAACCAAGCCCACAACCTGTCCAGCCAACTATGCATAATCCGTTGTCGGTGATGCAGCCTGGTGAGCAGACTCTCTTTGAGCTTAAACGGCACCCGATCGGTATCCTAACCATTTATATTATGACCGCCATAGTTCTGGCTGCTTTAGGCGTGGTAGTATTTGCAGTGGCGCCCGGTATTATTAACAGTGCAGACAGTGGCCAGGTCAAAACTATCGGCGGTCTGTTATTTTTAATATTCGCACTGCTTTGCCTGGCATTTAACTTCATAGCTACGATTATATATTGGGGAAACAAATGGATACTGACTGATGATAGCATTACCCAGGTTAGTCAAACCGGCCTGTTCAAAAAACAGTCCAGCCAACTAGGACTGGAAAGCCTGGAAGATGTCACCGCTGAAAAGAATGGTATACTTTCGCAAGTATTTGATTACGGTGTGCTGAAAGCCGAAACAGCCGGCCACCGCAGTAAATTCGTGTTCAATTTCTGCCCTAACCCCAACTATTACGCTAAACAGATACTGGAAGCCCACGAGAAAGAAAATCTCGAACGATTGAAACTAGGCGTGCGCGAAGATGAGCCCAGGCAAAATCCTGACCCTATGCAGCCCACGCGAGGGGCAACTTTCTCTGATAACCCGACAAACCCAAGCAGTAATAACAATCCATACCAGTAACCTAGGCTTTTAATAATGCTTATTGAAACGGATTACTGCGAGCCTGATCAAACAAGGCTTTCACGCTAACACTGTTGTCTTTTAAGGACTCCAACTGAGCAACGACTTTCTTATCAATGTGGGGTACCTGGGCGGCCTTAACTTGGTTAGTGACGGCTTCGGCGGATGGTTCGGCCTGGCTAAGACTATTGATACGTAATAATATAAAACCATATA
This sequence comes from Saccharimonadales bacterium (SeqCode), assembly GCA_038238095.1. Taxonomy (GTDB): domain Bacteria; phylum Patescibacteriota; class Saccharimonadia; order Saccharimonadales; family UBA4665; genus JBBRXZ01. Next base: position 6,908 of record JBBRXZ010000049.1, on the reverse strand, counting down.
AAGCCGCTATGAAAATAATGAACATTACGAAACTATAGCGGCGGAATTTTGCGATGGCGCCACACAGTTTATAGATCTTTAATTTAAGGCTTTGTTTTTTACTATTCATGGTTTTATGTACTCGTTTAAGGTTAACGCAAAGGTCAGATAATCGCGATTTTTAGTGTCGGGTTGCAATGTTATGGTGCTGACCTGTGCGGTGCGGCGGTTATGCTCCAGAGCACTTAGGAAGTTAATAAATTTGCTGTATTTAACCGGTTGGTGGGGATCGCCGGTGACAGTTATAACCAACAAATAGACTCCCGGAATATTTTTTACAGGTTGTAGCTGTGACAAGCCGGCAGTTTTAGAAGCTCCACCGGCGGCTGGGGCCGGAGCAGCCGGTGTAGCTGAAGCCGGCGAGCCGGCGCTCCTAACCGGGCCGTTCCCAAGGGTGGAGGCCGGGAAGGTTATAGATGCCAGGTTTATATTATTGCCGGCCGCAATGTTGACAATTTCGCGAACAGCTTCAGCCTGGTTTTTATCCTCCGGCACTACGGATTTGGCTATTTTATCGAGATCGGCATATTTTTGTATATCCTTTTTAGCTCTGTTTAGGCTCAGCTGCTCCTGGTTGAGTGCTAAGCTTTTGGCTTTTAGGCCGGTTAATTTAGCAGCCTGCGAACCGAGCAGATTGTTTACACCATAGGCGCCGGCAATCAAGCCAATAAAAAGTACGCCAATAGTTGCTATCAAGATCAGGTATAGCCGCTTACTGGTCATGGTTTGGTACCTTTACTATTTATAAATAGATAGGGGTTATTGGCAGCAAACAAAGCCCGGACCGTCACATTACAAGGATAGAAGCTGTTAGTTGTGGTAGTAGTATCACTGTTACAGCTGATGCTACCAATGTCGGCCTTGCTGAAAACCTTGTTTTTCGGATCGGCCAGGTTGATCTGTACTTGAGTCGCGGCGTTGTAGTCAGTGGCCGTGGCCGATATATCGATAGCACCTTGCGTTTGGTTGATGTTGAGCCCGGTGAGACTACTATTAACGGGGATTACAGTGGCGATTTGTTTGAGAAGTTGAGAAAATAACACCTCTTGCCCAAGTACTTTGACGACTAGTTTAAAGCTATTACTGATGTCTTTAACTTGTTGCTGAGTGGCCATGAATTTTTCTTTTTGAAAAGCCGCCTCGGTAGCTGCAATCTTATTGCTGTATTGTAAACTGGACTGCCGCAGTGTTAGCAAGCCGTACGTTGCTATGGCCCCGAGACCAATCAGACCAACCAAGAATATTGCCACCCACTTGCGTAAAACCACGTTACGGCGGGCATAGTGGTAATCAGTCTTTAACCCTGGCGGCAGAAGATTAATCATGCCGAAAATACCTCGTGGGCGCTGGCCAGGCTCAGCCCGGCTACCGTAGCATACATAGGTCTGTCGGCGGCTGAGGGCGGTTGCAGGCCTTTGTAATTGAAGTACTGCCATGGATCAGTGTGCCGTACGGCTAGGCGCAGGGCTTCAGTAAAGTATTCGCTAAGGCCGGGCATATTGGCGCCACCGCCTATGTTGATTATCTGACTAATTGGCCGCTCTAACCCATAGCGCTCTTCATAATAACGCATCATGCGACGAATTTCTTTGACTATTTGTTCCAGGGTTGGTTCCAGTGCTTGCTTAATATCGTCCTGTTTCTTACTGACACCCAAGCCGTAACGGGTTTTGATCATGGCGGCTTCCTGCGACGTTACTCCCAGCTTGTTTTTTATGTAACTCGTGAAGTTGGCGCCACCTCCCTGTACGGTGCCGATAACAAGTGTTTGTTTGTCAAAGATGCTGATGTCTGAGGACTGCGCGCCGAAATCAATAATAAGGGCCGGTTCGCTACTATATACGTCGAGTGAAAATAAGCGCCCGGACGAGCTGAGCGTCGGTTCTATAAGCACCGTCTCCAGTCCCATAATCTGCGCCAGCTCAAGATAGGAATCAACAATAACACGAGGTACGGCTACTACGAACAATTCAGTCGTCTCGTTGCTTTGTTTCACAACTTCATAATCCAAATAAAGTTCTTCCAGCGGCGCAGAAATGTACTGCTCTGCTTCCAGTTCGACTGCTTCCTGCAGTTCGCTGGGCTGCAATTTTGGCAGTTGCAGGGAACGGGTGAAACTGCGGTAGGAAGGGATGGCTATGGCGGCGCGCCGGCTAGTAATATCACCTATGAGGTTACTTTTGAACAGATTGAAGGCAGCTTCAGCGATGATCTCGGGATGAACAACAACTCCATCCTGTTGAGCGGCTTTGTCAAAATCGGCATAGCCGTAACCCATGATACGCGGATGATGGTTTTTTAGCGCGGCGCCCGGCGGCGGTTCGACCGACTGCATTACTTTTATAGAGCTATGGCCAATATCCAGACCAAACAGCGGTTTATCGTGAAAAAAATTAGGAATTTTAGATGTTTTCATACATGCTGCCCACCCAGGCAATGGTGTTTGCATTAAGTATATCAAATACTTCGGTTAAAAAATCGATATGTTATTTCCCGGTCATGTCGGCGGTCCAACATTTATAGGGATTTATAAGCGAGGATTATGTAAAACTGTTATGCTTTTCTATAATTAAGATAAATGAAACATAACGAAGCTGGTTATACGCTAGTGGAACTGATGGTCACTTTAGCAGTATTGACCGTTTTAAGCCTGGCGACATTTGACCTTTTCACGGCTCTGTTACATAGCGCTATCGTTACCCAGCGCCAAGCTGTAGCCTCTACTTTGGCGACCAACCAGACAGAATATATAAAGTCATTGCCTTATGACCGTTTAGCGGTGGCCGGGGGGGCAATTGTGTCTACTACGACCATACCGGCCACTGTAACAAAAAAAGTCCAAGGTGTTACCTACACCATAACTAACAACATCACTTATGTTGATGATGCCTACGACGGCTGCGGGTCATATCCGACTTTAGCACTTAAACAGAAGTATTGCCGTAACTATCCGCCGCCTTCCGGTGCTCCTTCCGTAGACTCCAATCCGGGTGACTATAAAGATGTTAATGTAAGTGTTACGGATAAGTCCGGACTGCGCTTAGCGTCTATAGACACCCACATAGCCGCTCTGGTGGCGGAAACAGCCAGTAACACCGGCGCTCTGTTCGTGAGCGTCATAGATGATAGCGGCCAACCGTTAAGCGGAGCTACGGTCCACGTCGTGAACAGCTCACCGGCAGTAGATGTTTCGGATACGACAGATGAAAACGGTATTGCTATTTTCTATGACCTGCCGCCTAGCACTACAAATTATAAATATCAAATCAGTGCTTCCCATAGCAACTACTCTTCGCTGTCTACCATTGTGCCGTCCGGCAGCCTGCAGCCCACCTACTCCAGCCAGAATCTGATAGCTCAGAGTTCATCATACGTTACACTAACCTTAAAACCGCAGGGGCAAAACAGCCTGGTAATCGAAACGACTGACTTGAGTGGGAACCCTTTGCCGACTGCCAAAATTTATGTTAAAGGTGGATACAAAAAGTACACCGCCACGACTGACACCAGCTACTACTATGACACATTAAGTCCCACCGATATCCGACCGGTGACCGATAGTAATGGATTGGCCGCTTTGACTAATCTGGTGCCCGGCAATTACATATTCTGCGGTGACGCCGGGGCAACCAGCTGCAGCGTCAGCGGCACGACTTATTATCTGGTAGCAGCGGTTCCGTATGGCGGTAACAACTCCCTGCAGCCAATCACCATACCGACGTATGATTCGGCCAATCCGCCAGCCACAACTTATGCCTACAACAGCGTGAATTACCTGCAAAAAGTGCGGCTCATGCTGAGCACTAACTCCAGTTTCCCGCGCATTAGCAGTTTGGCACCCAATGATGTCAGTATTTCCGGCGGCACTCTTGCGAACTTCGCTTTCATTATCAACGGTAATAATCTGCCATGCAGCGCTTCATCCTCCAGCTGTTCTACCGGAGTTAGCTTCAAACAGGGCAGTAATACTTTTACAGCCTCATGCACCGGGTCCAGCAACGGTCTGCAACTGAACTGTTCCGTTAATCTTTCCGGCGCTGTTGTCGGTACTGCCCAACTGGTCATAACCGTGGGCAGTAATACCTTAACCTTGCCTATCAGTCCGCTTCAAGGGGGCTTAGATGTGGCGCCGTAAAGACCGTAACAATCAGGGGGAGAGGGGTTTTAGCCTAGTGGAGCTGCTGGTGGTTATCAGTCTCGTGGCTATTATTGTCGTTACCTTTAGCTCATTTTTTAATAATTACCTTATTTTATATTCAAAATATCAGCAGGATAGCCTAAGTTTTACGGAATTGGCCGCCCAATCACAGCGTGTCTCCCAGGTGCTGCGCGGACTAACGGATATCGTATCGGAATCAGCCAACGATTTGACAGCCTACGCTTACTTTTCTCCGGTTGATACTTACGTGTCCCAGGTACGTTATTATTTGAATTCTACCGGCACTGCTTTACTAGTGGATGTCACGCCCATGACTGCTAATCCGCCTATTGGCACCCTTATCACGGCCAACAAGAAGACCTATACTATTATTAGTCGTTACTACCAGGCGCCGGGCGGCAGCCTTTTTAGTTATTACGATGCGTCGGGAACGGCATTAACCTTGCCCATAAGTGATGAGCATAGCATATTAGAGATACAGGTTAATTTGGCCGAGCCGGCCACCCACACCAGCAAGGGCCAGGCACTCAGCATCACGGTAAGTTTACGCAACAGAAAGACCAACCTATGATAATCAGTCACATCCGCCACTGCGATAATCTATCGGAGAATAAATAATATGCTTCCGGCGCTACTGGCAGTTATCATTGCCTTTTCGATTATGGGGACGGCTATAGTAGAAGTGACGACGTCTAATTTCGGAGTAGTCGGGAATATTGTAAAAAGCCAACAAGCTTTTAACGTAGCTGAAGCCGGACTCAACTATTATTTATGGCATCTCAATCATAATCCCACCGATTATAAGGATGGCAAAACCACGCCCGCAACCCAGGATCCACAACTAGGTTACGGTCCCTACGTTCATAATTATATAGACAGTAATGCTGTGAACACCGGGACTTATACTTTATGGATTAAACCGACCGGTAATGGCTCTACGGTTGCCACGGTGCGATCTATAGGTAAGGCTGCCGGCACCAACATTACCCGGACCGCCCAGGCGCAGATTGGTTCACCATCGTTCGCCAGTTATGCCGTAGCGTCTGATTCGGCTCTATGGTTTGGCAATACTGAGTCAGCTGACGGCCCGGTCCATTCTAATCAAGGTGTCCGTATGGACGGGCCGAGTAATTCGACTGTCAGCAGTGCTAATACCACCTATGTACCGTCATATCAGCTTGGTGGCAATGGCGCCAGCCACCCGGGGGTGTGGTGTAACTCAAGTGTCACTACGCCGGTTGATTGCAATACCCGCTCTAAAAACGCCTGGATCTATCCGGTGCCGCTGGTAGACTTTAATCAGGTAGCAAGCAGCCTATGTGTAATGAAAAAAGTAGCTTTTGCGGCTAATTCGAGTACGGCCTCATTGGCAACCCAAAACAATGCCTGCACTTTAACACCTGCCACGCGCACTAGTTCTTATCTACCGCAGCGTAGCACCACCTACAGCGCGACCCGTGGTTACCTGATCGTTTTAAACACTAATGGTACCTACAATCTCTATAATGTTAACGCCGAAAACGATCAGCTTAGCCCTTATACCTCGGCGCTAACTCTTCAATCGCTAGCCAATAACATAACAATTCCGTCCTCTGGCGTGGTGTTCGCAGAAGATAATGTTTGGGTTATCAGCAACCCGACCTATCATGGCCGGGCGACTATTGCCGCCGGTAAACTGGCTAGCACCAATAGCGCCACGTACGCTAACATTAACATTGCCGGTTCGCTGGCATACAGTACCAAAAACGGCACTGATGCTTTAGGATTGGTGGCTCAGAATTCTGTCGTTGTAAAACCTTTTGCACCACCCGTGAGCGGGGCATTCAATTTCGAGATTGATGGGGCTATGCTGGCAGAGACAGGTCAAGTCTGGTATCCGGGTACCTACGCCAGTAATGCTAATCGTTGTACACGCGGCTGGACGAACAGCAATCAGAAGCTTCTCTTCTATGGTTCAATTGCCACTCGCCAGACCTGGACCTGGACCTGGCTGGATGGCTTTTCATCATGTGGCGACGCCGCCTTTGACGCTGCCAATGGCTATATATCCGGCATCGAAAACAACACTACCCAATATGACTACAACTTAGAATACTCACCACCGCCAAGTTATCCCCTAACCTCCGGTTACAATATCCTGTCGTGGCGTGAGATATTGACTCATCCTTGAGGGTTCTCTTACTTAGCACTATATAAATCCAAAAATTAATTATATGCCAAGGTTAATACGCTACACTAAAAAGTCCCGGGACTAACCCGGGACTTTTTAGTTAGACCGACTGCTGATATCTAATCTAGATTTTTCTTAACTATGGTAGTCGCACCGTTAACAGTACCTTCATATTTAGCAGTTAGGGTGTACTGCGCGCAGTTTGTATCGGTAGTCTCACAGCTAGCGCCGCTGCTGTCTTGTACGGCGTATGAGTAGACTTTGCCGGCTGCAGGCATGGTAGCTACCAGGTCGTTGCTCTGGGCGGAATTTGACGGATCAATTAACGCGCCCTTGTCTAGGCTTTTCATATTGGTGTCTAGCCAGCTATCGAGGTTCATATCACCCAGACTTGGATAATATCCATTCTGACTATAGAAAGCTTCAAGTTGCGTTTGTATTGTACTGACATCAGTAGACCGTTTACTATTACGGGCTTTTGCCTGAATACCACTGTAAGTAGTTATGACGAGTAACGCCAATATACCGATGACTACGATT
>JBBRXZ010000048.1:0-8671 GCA_038238095.1 Saccharimonadales bacterium (SeqCode) | reverse complement strand
TCATGTACTCCCCAGCTTTTGATATCGGCCAAAGCTTCCGGGCTGCCGCCGACGTGAGCGTAACCGGCATCAAAGCCTAATGCCCACTGGATATAATAAGGCCGGGCACTGCGAATTGGCCCAACGTCATCGGGTGCTGTGTCCTGGAACAATGCCAGAAAACGTGTAATACCGCCCTCGGCAATGGCTTCAAACACTACGCTGGCCTGAGCGAGCCCGGACTGGGGCCGTGAGTCCAGGCTGTTCTCGATCATTACACCTGTTACTGGCTTTAAGTTGACATTTGGATCAACTTGCATGCCGCTGAGAGTCGATGCTACGGTTTTTGGTTTAGGCGGGACTTTTTTGGGTATTGCTCTGGTTGTCACAGTCGCTGAGGCCACCGGTTTAGAGCCGACATGCGTAAGCACAAAAGCCACTACACAGCCGGAAATAAGGGTTATGACGGCACTGACTAGCCACTCTCTTCTGCCAAAAGGCCATTTTGGTGTCAGCTTGGCGCGCCAACCACCCGCGCTTTTGCCAGTGCCTGCAGTTGAAGGCTCTGCAGGAGCGATGTTATCTGCTAACTGAGCTGATTCAGCAATATCATCAGCGGCTACCACTTCTTCGGGGGTATAAAAAGCTGATGTATCTGGTGTTGGTGTTTTTGCGGTCAAACCGTCAAGTGTGGCCTGCAAAGACTTGGCTGGCCGCTGGGCCGGCTTAAAGTCACTGTCCATGCCATACAGTATAGCAAATGCTTATGCTAATGGCCTAAGCCGGTCGAAAAAGCCGACAATTGTTTATCGAGGCGCTGAAGACTACGTGATTTACCGAGCTCGGCTAAGGTGTCAGCTAGCCCCGGGCTGGCAGCGGCCTGGGTGGTGGCTATACGGATCAGGCTAAACAGCACAGCTGGCTTATGGCCGGTTTGTTCCAGCAGCTGATTGAGGCGCATGGTCAGGTCGCCGACTGCAAAATCGCTTTCCTGCAGGGCAGCTTTCGTCTGCTTCAACAGATCTATCAATTCGACTTTGGATAACTTCTTTAGCTGCTTGTGCTCAGTAATCAAGGCCGGATCAGGCGGTAAGTCAACGAAGAAGAAATTAGATATTTCGGACAGCTCAGCAAAGTATTTTAAACGTTCCTGGACCAGGCCTAATACCTGTTTCTTATAGTCTTCCTCGTAACTCTGCGCCTCAGATGGCCAATAATCTCTAACCCTTTCATACAAGTCATTAAGCTGGAGGTTCCTTATATAAGAGCCGTTCACCCAGAGTAAACGGCGCTCGTCAAAGTGCGCTCCGCTCAAATGTACCCGATCGAGACTGAATTTTTCAACCAATTCCTCTCTGGAGAAGATCTCTTGCTCAGTGCCGTCATTCCACCCTAGCGTAGCGATAAAATTAATCAGGGCTTCAGGTAGAAAACCGTCGCGGATGTAGTCAAGTACGTCTTTGGCGCCATCACGCTTACTGAGCTTTTTCCGGCCGCCTGGACCTAGAATATGCGGCACGGTGGCCATAACTGGCGGTTCCAGTTTGAGGGCTTCGTACAGGTTAAGATAATTTGGTACACTGGCAATAAATTCCTGGCCGCGGATGAGGTGTGTGATCTGCATCTCGCTATCATCGATGATATGAGCGAAATTATAGGTGGGATAACCGTCTGATTTAAGCAGGATGAAATCATCAATTACCTCTGGTCCGGTCGACAAGTCACCAAGGATGGCATCGTGCCATTTATAGCCTTTTGGATCTGATTTAAAACGTAGCGGTTTGGTGCCGTCCCAGGCGGGCGGCTTATCCGGGCGATGATTACGGTACAGGAACGGACGTTTCTGGCCTACCGCCTGCTCGCGGAAAGCCTGTACTTCGCTAGCAGTATAGGGGTCAGAGTACGCCCGGCCGGCCTCAATCAATTTTTGGGCCTTTTGCTTATAGCTGTTCAAGCGTTCACTTTGACGATACGGCGCAAACGGTCCGCCGATGTCCGGCCCTTCGTCATACATTAGCCCTAACGCCCGCAGGCTTTTCATTACGTGCTGCTCAGAACCGGCCACTTCCCTCTTCTTATCGGTATCCTCGAGACGCAGTATAAACTGCCCTTGATTTTGGCGGGCCAACAGCCAGGCAAAGACCGCTGTGCGGATACCACCGACATGCAAATATCCCGTCGGACTGGGCGCAAAACGCGTACGCAGCGGTTTCATATAATTCTATTATAGGAGAAAATAGCTGGCAGTGAAATTAAAGCGAGGTGGCCAGCTCGATTAGTTGGCGGTCACCGAGTGAGCCATTGGCTTGAATCACGTACCAGATACCGTCGTTTATCCACGTGGCATTATGCTGGCCATATAGGTATATGGAGCGGCCTCCAGCCTCAACAGTCCTATAATTTCGGTCTATAGGAGCCACAAAAATATCACGCAAGGCTGGATTGTCCCAGGACGAACGTTTTTGAACAAGGCTATAAAGACGCTCGTCGCTGTTACTGTGAAATTGAGCGGCTACAACTCCCGTTCCGTAATTGAGCTTTCCAAGGCTGAAGCCGGCCGGCTGGTAATCCGGCAGACTGGCACTGAAGCCAACTTTGGCCGAGGCCAACTGTAAACGTATGTTTGGCAGATTCTGGATGGCCACGCCGCCGAGTAAGAATAATACCAATCCTCCCGCCACGACGTGATTCCTTAGTTTTGCACGTTTATGACGAACTGTACGGGGGGGTTGCTGCTGATGGCTGGTGGCTTGCTCTAGCGCGCGTTCCAAGAGTTTGGCAGTAGTTGTTGACTTGTCGTCTTGAGTGGTTACGGCCGGCGTTCTTAAAACATGGTTTCTGATAGCTGCCTGGGAGGTGCGGGCTACGGTATTAAGCTGTGCAGGCAGTGGCGTAAACTCTGTAGCAGTTGCTGCTGAAAAGTGATTAATCTGCTGGCTTTTGGCGATTCGGGCGGCGCGTTGTAAACGCCGGGTGTTGAGGCTCCAAGCAGATTTACTAACCTTAAGTGCAGGAAGTGATTGCTTTACTCTTATATCGGCGGGGCCATACGCTTTTAACTGCTTTAGATCCGGTCCAGGCCTTTTAACGGCATTTCGCATCAAGGTGTGAGCACGTCCGGGCGTGTGTGCCTGAACATGTTTAGCCGGACGTCTCACTATGTCATGAATGTCCGGCTTAACCCGTACTTGGATCTTGGAGGTAGCCACCGGTGGCTTGACTTTATCATGTTTTACACCGGGGCTAGGCACTACAAACCCCGTATGGATGTCGTAGCGTTGACCGTTTATTTCTATGATGTTGTTATTTTTGCCCACGTGTCCTGCCTGACGTTCGGCTTAAATTAAGGTGTATATCCATATTAAACCCTCTTGTGCTTCGAGGCAAGTCAATCCATACTATGTTTAACAAGGTTCAACAAGTCCAATAGGAGCCGTACCATCGATTATTTTGATCCCAAAAAACAGTTACAGCACCGCATAATTTTGTTTACGGGCTATGTGCTAGTCGCTATAGCCATTGTTATTGCTACGCTGGTTCTGTTGTATCAGGCCTATGGCTTTGGTGTGTCTAAAGGTACAGTTATCCAGAATGGGTTAACGTTTTTCTCCAGTCAACCCCATCCGGCTAAGATTTACGTGAACGGCGCGCCAAAAACGTCCACCAATACTCGTCTGGTGCTGCCGGCCGGCGTGTACGCGGTTAAGCTGAGCCGTGATGGCTACCGTGACTGGCAGCGTAAAATTGAACTGGATGGCGGCAGCGTTCAGCACTTTGACTACCCCTTTTTGTTTCCGAAAGTCCTTACAACCAATAAAATTCGATCATACAATACAGCCCCTGGCCTTATGACGCAAAGCCCTGACAGGCGCTGGCTACTTATTGAGCAAGCCGGTTCTATGATTAATTTCGACATCTATGACCTGAAGAATCCCCTTAAGCCGGCTGTAGCCATATCATTGCCGCCCGGCCTACTTACTAAAACAGCGAATTTTAAGAGTGAAGCTTGGCAGCTCGGCGAGTGGGCGAATGATAATCAACACGTGCTATTGCAGCACAACTTCGACGGTAAAATGGAATTTATCTTACTTGACCGAATAAATCCGGAGCAGTCTTTGAATCTAAATAATAGTTTATCGGCTAACCCCGCAAAACTAACCTTGAAGGACAGAAAGTATGATCAGTACTATATTTACGATGCCGCCTCTTTCTCACTGCAATCAGTTTCGCTAAAATCTACAGCGAGAATCACGCTGTTACAACGCGTGCTAGCCTATAAGACTTATAGCGGTAACGTAGTTCTATATGTTACCGATAGTGATGCCCCGGATAGTGGCCAGGTACAAGTCAAAATGGCTGTCGGCAGTCAAATTTCAACTATACATAGCCTACCCCTCAGTGCTAATTATCTGATTGACCTGACTAAGTATAGCGGCACGATGTATGTAGCTGCGGGCGCCAGCAGTAGCAACAAAGTCTACATATATAAAGATCCCATAGCACAGCTTGATAAACGGCCTAAGCATGTCGCTACGCCTACGCAGGTTTTGCATATTGACCAGCCGAATTACTTGAGTTTTTCGGCCAACGCCCAGTTTATAGTTACCGAAAATGACACCCGCTTCGGTGTCTATGACATAGAAAATAAGCTCGCTTATAACTATAGTGCAAAATCTGCACTCGATGCGCCGCAGATTCATGCCAACTGGACGGATGGTAACCGTTTGAGTTATGTAAGTGCCGGCAAGCTTAATGTGTTTGATTATGATGGCACAAACGGACAATCGTTGAGCGGTGCCGATAGTCATTACCTACCGGCCTTTGCACCCGATTACAAAGAATTCTACAGTCTTGTGCCTGCTGCCGCAACCAGCCAATTTGAACTCATCCAGACATTCTTGCTAAAAGCCGCCGACCGCTAAAGAACACGGCACCTAGCAGAATTACAGTCAGGCTAAGCTTACCGAAAGCAGTCTTTATTAGTCTTCCCCAGAGTGTCGGCCCGTTACCAGGTAAGCTGTCTGCCGGAGTGGCCGCGTTTGCTGCCGATGGAGTGGTAGATTGCGCATTGCCTGATGGATCAGGGCTAATCTGTTGGCCGACCACTACAAGGCGGTGCAGACTGGTGCCCGGCGGATCGCAGGTTATCAGGGTAGCCGTGGCAGTCTGTCCAGGCACGGCATTTAATACGCCTACATTACTGGGATCGACGATATTCCGGCTGATGACCTTATATACGTACACTTTAGCATTATATGTCAGGTAAAAGGTATCGCCGGGCACTAGAGTATGCAGCAGTACAAACGCGAACTTGTACTTACCTTTGTTAAAGATGTTGTTGCTGCTGTGGCCAAAAAGGGCTGCGTTGCCATTTTGGCCCGGCACCCCTGTAGTCGGATAATGTACTACGCCGCTCTCTAAATCATTCTCTATCACATTTTCATCGGTAGAGGTACCGCTGTAATTGACCGGGATCTCGACATTAATCTTGGGAATGATAACCTCCGGGTTAGATGTTGGTGCGACGCTGCTACTGTTAATGATGAGCGGCGTGGCGGCTGTGACGCGGCTAGGCTGAATAAACGGGGAGATAATGACCTCGTTGAAGAATCCGAACAGGAAAATAATTAGGACTATAAAGCCCATGCCGAGACCAAACAGCAGGGACTGCACGTGATGTTTAGCCTCCAGTTTGCCGCCGGCGGTGACTTTATCGCGTATTACCGCCTGAACCTCTTCGGCGCTACGAATATCGCGCAGTTTGGGAGAACCCTCTGTTTTAGAGGCTTTTTTAGAATTAGAATGTTGCGAGCCGGCCGCTTGCTGTTTATGCTCGGATATCGACTGCGGATCAATTGCGGCGGCCGGTTGGCGGGTTAGTGCCGATTGGCTGTCATAAAATTCCTGCCATACCTGATGTTTTTCGGTGGCTGACAGACTTTGGTAATAGGTGTGCCACTCTGTCTGGATAGCCGCCAAGTCTTTCCCCGAGCTGCTGAGCTCGTACATGAACTGTTGATGTCTGCTGCGGTGCGGGCTGTTTTGGGCTTCGGCCAACTCTTGTTCAGCGGCTGGCTCTTCGGCATAAATCCTCAACACTTTTTCGCGTATAAGATCAGCTGCTACAGTGGCATTAGCGTCATCGGCGGCTTGGAATTGGCCGCCGGCTGGGCTGCTATCTTCGAGATCTGGGGAGGGTGTATTTATAGCCATAACAAATAACAAGCTGAATTAGCTCTGTATGCCCTAAGTATAGTACAATTACCTCTCGATAGCCTACCGAAGCTAATGCTTACGGGCGAGTGGCGGAACTGGTATACGCGCACGACTCAAAATCGTGTTCCTTACGGATTGAGGGTTCGATTCCCTCCTCGCCCACCAGAAGAAATTTTTTGATTTTATGAATTTAAAAGTGTACGGGCTGCTGAAACCGTCTTTATTACACTGCCTCTTTCGTTGTATGTACAGCGAACTAAGCCATGTTCTTCCATAGCGTGAAGAGTTCGTATGTAGTCAACATAACTAAGGCCTTCTCCAAATCTTGTTTTGGTGCGTTTGAAAAGTACGTGCTTATCGTCATCGTAGCGACTAATAAGGGGGGAGAGTGCTAATGATAAGGCTGCTATATCCTGTCCCGCACTCACTTGGATAGCCCAGTACACTGGTCGAGTCTCGATATTAAGACGTTTTGCAGCCACCCGCAGGCTTATGCGAATTTGCTCTTGAGAATATTTTTCTTGAGACAATGCCAACCTACGTGGTCGGGCCACTTCATGAATTACATCAAGTATTCTTTGATTTTTAGGAAGATGTCGTAGTTTCTTAAGCGATTGAATTTCTATTTGTCTGACACGTCCGGCACTTATACTGAATGTTCTGCCTGCCTCACCTAAAGTTCGGGGTCCTTTATCATCTAAACCATAACGTAGTTCAAGCACTCTCCGTTCTCGAAAACCTAGATTTTCTAGAGCATTTCGCAGAGCTTGATCGCCAATCGATTTTAAGACATTCTCAAACGGTTCTTCTGGGTCTGTGATGCCTTGGGCTTCCTCCAAGGGAACGGTTGATTCAGGCTGTTGCCAATCTGCCTGCATACGATTGCCAGCCTTACTAAATGCTTTCGGCGGAGCTAAGCGCTGTGTTTTGATCGTATACTGGATTGCTTGGCCAATTATATTGTGAAGATGAGTTGTAGGATAGTCTTGAGCAGCTGTATTCTGAAGTGAATCCTTGGCAGCACTGAGTACTGTCTCGCAACCAATTTGAAAATAGTCTGCTCGGGTAAGTCCGCTCATTTCAGGGAACTTTACAATTGTAGAATAAATAGTCCTCGACCGTCCACGTAGATATTCAAGTTCCGCGTCAGGGTCGCCCTGAGCAATTTGCTTTAAAAGTTGCTGTTCTTGAGCCTTAGGCATTTTTGTTCTTGTCGGAAGAGGTGCGCCCAATAATCGCTCAATCTCGATGTCCGCAAGTTCCCTATTACTTGGCAGTGGCTCTGGCTGACCGGCTAGTTTATCGCGAGCATACTCAATTACGTTAATTGCGTTCAATACTTCTTCGGAAAAATCAAAACGAAAGGGGCTGGTGGTTCTAGCTGCTTTGGGTTTTGGTCGGCTCTGGTAGGAGTGTTGAATATTGGTGTGCAGCTTCTGGACATCCTTAATTCGCTCCCAACTAGCTACGAAATCGAGAACCAGTACATCTTCTTTATCTGCCGTTTTGCGTAACCCTCTACCCAGCTGTTGCAAGAATACGGTTCGTGATTCCGTGGAGCGTAAAAACACCAAGACATCAGCTTCCGGAATGTCTACGCCCTCATCAAGTTTGCCAACCACTGTCAGCATATCGAGCTCGCCGGACTTAAACTGCTTAAGACGTTGCTCTTGTAGTTTGGGAGACTGTTTTGAGTGTAGGCTAGCTACATCTCCTGGTAGTGCATCAGTCATCCGCTCCGCATGATCAATCGACTTGCAGAATACAATCGTGCGCGAGTTTGGACGCTCATACAAATGTTCCGCAACCATGTCAGCAATTTCCCAATCCCGGCGAGGAATAAATATCTTGCTGTTTATTTCGCTGAACTTAATCTTGCCGAGATCGCTATCTAGCTCTTTGAGTGATCGCACATGATCAGTAAGTACGCGATAATCCGGTTTGGCTAAGTGACCTTTTGCAATTGCTTCCTCAAGGAGTAGCGTATGAAGCTCGTTTTGAAAAATATCCTTGATATCTTGGCAGTCGCGTCGCTCAGGAGTAGCCGTGAGTCCAAGTAAAAACTGTGGCTTGAAATACTCAATAACATCGCGGTATGTAGGTGCTGGCGCATGGTGGCTCTCATCAACAACAACGTACTCAAACTCACGTTCATCAAACGCCTGATGGACACTACCCCCCCCCTAATTGGCGGCCCATGGTCTGGAAAGTAGCATATACAATGTCTTCTTGGTCCTCATACTCCCCGCCAAAGAAATTACCATGCGACTGCGTTCCTAAAACATCTGAAAACGTCTCACGTGCCTGACGTAAAATGTCTGTATTATGACAAAGGTAAAGAACCCGAGCGTCAGGGTTTTGCTCACGAAAAGCGAGCACATCATGAGCAGCAACAAGCGTTTTGCCAAGACCAGTGGCCATGTTTACATAGCCGCTTGAAATACCTTGTTCACGAGCAGTCGAAATGGCCTCTACC
>JBBRXZ010000047.1:0-8842 GCA_038238095.1 Saccharimonadales bacterium (SeqCode) | reverse complement strand
GTCTGTCGTGGATCATCTGCGCCCTGGCAAGGTAGTGTTGATCTTTGGTCCGAGACGGGCTGGTAAAACGACGCTACTGAAGCACATCCAGGAAGCTCAAAACTTAAAAACCAAGTGGCTCAACGCCGAGGATGCGCGGTATAATGATATCCTAACTACCCGGCGCGCCGACCGTCTGGCCGGTATGCTCGGCGATACTGAACTGCTAATCATTGATGAAGCTCAGCGCGTGCTAGAGGTAGGGAGCACGCTGAAGCTGCTTGTCGACTCCTTTCCCGAGCTGCGGGTGATGGTCAGCGGTTCGTCGTCGCTTGATCTGGCGCATCGGGTGGGAGAGCCGTTGACCGGCCGGTCGTGGACGTTCCGCCTATTGCCGATCCATTTTAGTGAATTTGCGGCCGTCACCTCGCGCTTTGAGGCCGAGCAGCACATCGAGGACTTCCTGCGCTTCGGCAGCTATCCAGACGTGCTTAACACAGTCGGCGACACCGGAAAGGCAGCCTACCTGAACGAACTGCTGAACAGTTATCTGTACAAAGATATCCTGGAGCTTGGTCTGGTACAACGGCCGCCAGCGCTCAGAAAATTGCTGGAGTTGGTGGCGTTTCAGATAGGTAATGATGTTTCTTTGGCGGAACTGGGCGCGCAGGTGGGACTTGACCGGTCTACAGTGGAGCGCTACCTGGGATTGCTCGAAGAGAGCTTTGTGCTGTTCCGGCTGGGCGGGTTTAGCCGTAACCTGCGCAAAGAGATTTCCAAAAGCTCCAAATATTACTTCTGGGACCTGGGTGTCCGCAACGCTCTGATCGGCCGTTTCGACAGCCTCAACCGGCGCGATGACACCGGCGTCTTATGGGAAAATTACTGTGTCGTCGAGCGGCGCAAAACCGTCTCTCAGCCTGGTGTACAGTACCATGATTACTTCTGGCGCTTGCACAGCGGGGCCGAGATTGATTATATCGAAGCCGGCGAGCAACTGTCCGGTGTCGAATTCAAATGGTCGGACAACAGAGCGGCCAAAACCCGCGCTCCCGGCTCATGGCTGGCCACTTATCCGGAGGCCACGTTTACGGCGGTCAGTCCGGATAATTTCGCTGACTGGCTGACGTAGGGGAGGGGTTTCAGGGAGATTTCCGCCGCCAACTGTTCAAACTCCGGGTCTTTATGTACCAGCGTGGCTTGTAGCTGGTGGGAGGTGGCAGCGATCCAGGCATCGGCTACCGATAAGCTGGCCCTGGCCTTAAAACGGGCCGCTACTAGCCCAAGTTGTTCGCTGCTGGCTATAACACTTAGCGGTAGCTGTTTAAGCGCGCTGTAACCCTCTTGGGCAGCGGCTTCACCCTCCATTCGCGTAAGGACATAAAAATACTCCATAAGTGTAATAAAAGAAATATAAATCTTATTTGGCTGCCCACTTGACTTTAGGATGTGCTGCACAGTGTCAGCCCCGGCTTCGTTCTGTCTCAGAGCCAACAGAGCTGAAGTATCAAAAATAAACAGCTTAGCGCTTGGCATCTTCGGCCCGGCTTTCCAAAAGAAACCGGTTAAGGCCGGGGGCTTTAGCTGATCCGCGGAAGGCAGCGATAGGGTCAGCTGGCACCGGCACCATGTAAACCACCTGCCCATCAGCTACCCACTGCAGTTTTTGACCGGGCTTGAGATGCAGCTGTTTCCTTATACTGGCTGGTACGGCTGTCTGCCCTCTATCGGTAAGAGTTGTTTCCATATTTTCAATATAACAGCCATAAAAATAATTTACAAGCATTTTTTAATATTTACATGTAAATATTTTAAAGTTACGTTATACGCAGACTATAGCAACCGATTATAAGACGCCGGGTAACCTCTTACAGTAAGAAATAATTATTAGCTTTACTTTTTATTTTGCTTTACTACAATAGAAAGTATGAAAAATACACTTACCGTATCCAGTAAAGGCCAGATCACTTTGCCAAGCGCGACGCGTAAGCGCCTTGATTTGCTGGCCGGGGATAGCCTGAAAGTAATCAAAGTTACAGATAATCGCGTTATATTAGAAAAGCAAAAGTCATTCCAGGAGTATATGGGTAAATTCGCTGATGTATTCCCCCAAGACGCGGTTGCGGCTGTTCGTGAATTACGCGACAGAGACTAAAAGTTGCTAGGTGAAGTAACTTAATCGGACATGATATCAAAATGATATGTAGACGTCCCTGCAAAGGATAAAAGATAAGGTTGACAGGCTCATTTACGTATATACAATAGTAATTACTATGAGTAAATACACTGCTACCGTTATTAAAACCGGCAACTCCTACGCTCTGCGTGTACCCAAGGAGTATATAAACGTTAAGCAGCTTAAGCTAGGCCAAAAAGTTAAGCTTGCCGACGAACCAACCCTCAGCCAAGGCTATAACCGTGAAGCTTTCTGGCAGGCCATGAGGGAGTTACAGGCTTTATCCAATGAACACGGGAGTTTAAAATCCATTAAAGATCCAGTAGCCTGGCAACGGGAAATCCGCAAAGACCGGCCGTTGCCCGGCCGAGACTAGTTTGCATGATCCTAGTAGATACTAACCTTGTCATTTACATTGCTCAGCTCAAACTGGAAGAGAAGTCTTTCGCTGGCCATAGTATTAATTATTCTGTAATTACTACTATAGAAGCGCTTGGTTATCATGAGTTGCCGGTTGATGAATTACGTATATTGGAGAGGGCGTTTGCCAGTAGCACCATATTGTCTTTGAGCGATCAGGTAGTCGAACAAGCAATTCGTGTCCGACAAACTCGGAAGATGAAATTAGGTGATGCAATCATTACGGCCACTGCACTAGTTCATGACCTGGAGCTCTGGACGAACAACATCGCAGATTTCAAACACATTGATGGGCTGAAGCTACATAATCCCTTGGAATCTAACCGTGTGTAGTATGCTACGATGGTGCTAATGATTATTGTGGCGTTGATCGTAATTGGGCTGGCTCTGGGGAGTTTTGTGAATGCGCTGGTGTGGCGGATGCATGAGCAGGAAAGAGAAGATAGTAAGAAAAAGTCTGATAGAGACTACTTAAAAGCGCTTTCTATAAGCAAGGGGCGGTCGATGTGTCCCCACTGCAAACACGATTTGGCTATTAAAGACCTGATACCGGTTTTAAGCTGGTCGCTACTAAGAGGCAAGTGCCGCTACTGCTACAAACCGATCGGCAGCCAGTATCCCCTGGTAGAACTAGCTACGGCGGCTGTATTTGTTATTTCGTATATTTGGTGGCCGGTAAGCCTTCATGGCTCTCATGTAGCTGTTTTTGGACTTTGGTTAGTACTGCTCACCGGTCTTATGGCGCTGCTGGTGTATGATTTGCGCTGGAAGCTGCTGCCCAACCGCATCATCTACCCGTTAGGGGTCGTAGCTGCCCTCCTGGCGGCCCTGGAGATATTTACTGCCACTCGGCCGTTCACGGCCGCTGTAAACACCCTTTTTGCGGTTTTGGTCGGCGGCGGCATCTTTTATGGCCTATTCCAGGTTTCCAAGGGCAAATGGATCGGCGGCGGGGACGTTAAGCTGGGCTGGTTGCTCGGCTTAGTGGTCGGCACGCCGGCCCGCAGCGTGCTATTTATCTTCCTGGCGGCTCTGCTGGGTACCCTAGTGAGTTTGCCGCTATTAGGTACTCACCGCTTAAAACGTACCAGTACCATTCCGTTCGGTCCGTTTCTGATAATCGCAACCATAATCGTGCAGTTATTCGGCCACATTATACTGCACTGGTACCAACGTACGTTCTTAAATGTATAGGCGATACGATACCAATACTCTATAAATTAACGCTTATGCTATAATTTGACTGATGATAGAGCATAATAAAAAGGGTTATACAGTCGTTGAGACCCTGCTTTTTTTAGCTATTTCAGGCGTGATGTTTCTACTTGCAATCGTCTTTATCTCCGGCAAACAACATAAAGCGGAATTCAAGCAAGGGTTGAATGAAACAAATAGCGCGATCAGACAGGTTATTAATGACGTCGATAACGGTACCTTCCAATCAAACGGCGAGTTTACATGTGATGTTGACTCCGGCGCTAGTAGTGGACCCAAGTTTACTAATGTGCCCAATCCACAAGGGACTAACAAAAAATGTATATTTTTAGGAAAAGTCATTCACTTTGGCCCTCAGGGTACTAATGACAAGGGCTACAACGTCTATACCATAGCCGGCCGCCAATATCAAATTACCTTCGACCCGACTGGTAAACTTATCGGGCCTCCATCCATAAACTTTGACTCTGCTATACCTACCTTAGTTCCTAGCTCGACAGCTCCTAGTTTAACGCAGAAAAACACCTTCCCGTGGGGCCTGCAAATTATTAAAGCATTCAGTGTCGGTGATGTTAACAATCCTATCGGTTCTACTACCGATAGCGACCTTAATGGCGTAGGCTTTTTTAGCGATTTTTATAACACTGGCTCCGGGACTCTTCAATCAGGCTCTCAAGGAGTGATAGTGATACCTATCCCAGGTACTAATCCTAGTCCTCCTGTGCTGCGTGGGGAGGATGAGGGCGGCATTAGTGGTGACATACTCACTCAGGTTACAAATAAGACTGCTGCCGGCAAATACACGGTTACTTTATGTTTTGATAGCGGAACCGGGCAGTACGGCACGATAATTATTGGCGGCGGCAATGGCCAGCGTCTGACAACCAAAACCCAGATTTACAACGCAAAGCCGGGTGTGTGCTAAATGAACCGTCTAAAACGACTTAATTTCAGGGGTGATACCATCATAGAAGTACTCATAGTACTGGCAGTGCTTGGTTTTGCGTTTGCCATTTCAGCGGCCACGGCTACCCGTGGCTTAAACCGCGCCCGTAACGCCGAAGAGCATGCCCAGGCTTTGGGTATTCTCAATTCTCAAATTGAGTTGTTACGTCAGGCGGTAATACAGAAAACCGACGTATTTATAAGCGGTCCCTTTTGTATGCAGGCTGATGTATCTGTCTTTTCAGGTTGGCCTGCGGGCAGTAGTCTTGTTCCCCCGGATGCTAACACTGACACTTCTCCCTATCCTCCGTCGTGTCAGGAAGATAAATTCCCATATAATAAAAGTATTGTCTATGTACCTGGCACTCCTGGACGGCCGGAATATGACTATTTCCGGTTTCGGGTACGCTGGCCGGGATTAAGCACTTTGGGCATGCAGCAGGAGGAGATCATTTATAGGATGCCGCCTCTTCCTTAAGCGGCTTGCTGCTAACAGCGTAATACGTTACAGTAATGGTAGTGCTTATAACATATGAGTGGAATTTGCTGCGATTAGCGCAGCTTCATCAAAAAAGAACAATAATGAAGATCACCAGGCTCAAGTCTCATAACGGTTTCACAATCATTGAGCTTATGATAGCGCTCACCGTGCTGTCAATAATACTCGTAATAGCCAGCGTGCTGATGATTCAGATAGGCAGTTTGTATAGCAAAGGCGTTAATGCTGCCACCTTGCAGAATGCCACTCGTAATATTACTGATGATATCTCTTCTGGCATACAGTTTAGTGGTGGTACACCCGGCTATGGTAGTTCTATACCTGGCCCGCCTCAGGTAAATGTATTTTGCATTAACAGGACACGCTACACCTACGTGCTTCAGCGTGAACTGGGTAACGACTCAAGCTATAACCCCGTTCAATATACTGAACATGTCATGTGGCGTGACACGATGGATATCGATACCTGCCTTAATACTCTGGACCTATCACAGCCCGATCCAACATCCGGTAGACCTCAGTCTATTACTCGCAGCGTACCGGGCAGCGGTTATGAAATGATTCCGGAACATGTCAGTATAACGCGTTTCAAAATCGTGGAAACACCACCTCTAGGGAGCGGAGTTTGGGCGATTGATATCTCGACTGCTTATGGCGATTACGACTTGGTGGTTACCAGCGACCCTACCGGCAAAGCTACCTGTAATGGCGGGGCAGGCACTCAGTTTTGCTCGACCGCGAACATTAGCCTTACCGTAAAGAGAAGAGTGCAGTAAACTATGAGTATGTATGCTACGAAAACTAACTTGCGCCAATCCCAGGACGGCTTTGCCGCTTTAGTTATAGCGCTGGTGCTGATTTTAGTGCTAAGCCTCATAACGGTCGGTTTTGCCGAGCTGATGCGCCAAGAAGAACGCAGTGCTCTCGACAAACACCTCAGCAACCAGGCCTATTATGCGGCTGAAACCGGCATTAACGATGCGACTAAAGCTATTAATAACGGTTTTATAGGGCCTAAATCAAATTGTGCTCCATTTAATCTCCCGTTTACAAATCCGGGCGAGAAAGACCTCAGTAATGCTACGGTTGGCGGCGACCCTAACATCGCCTACACCTGTTTGCTGATTGACCCCGCGCCAACGACCCTAGAATATGACCCCATCACTTCCAGCAAATCAGAAGCAATAAAAATTACCGGCACTGACTTTAATTATGAAACCCGAACAGCTCCAATAGAAGACCTGGTCATTAGCTGGGACAGTGGGCCTGTTCCAGGCTTTGTGACGGCTGCCGGACATCCGTTTGAGACTTCCGGTAATTGGCCCTATGCAGGAGTACTGCGAATAGGCTTAACGCCTCTGATAGGTTCACTGGACCGGCAAAGTCTGATCAATAATACCTATACGGCCTTTCTATATCCCAACAATGATGCCTCCGGTACTGCATTACCGACGATTGGGCCCTACGCTAACGGTACGGGTATAAATAGCGGAGTTATTTTAGACGGTAATTGTAATAACTCCAAAAGCCCTCGTGCCTGCAGCGTAACGATAACTAACATCAATGTCGGGGGCAGCAACCCCACGGACATTTTACTTGATATGCGTTCCGTGTATGCGAATACCAAGGTAACGATCATTGCCAAAGATTCTGCAGGCCAACTGCGCGAAAAAAATGCCCAGACTCTGGTGGATTCAACCGGCAAAGCCCAGGATGTACTGCGGCGAGTGCTGGTTCGGGTTCCAAGTAGCAATAGTTATAGTCATCCGGCCGGCGGCCTCGAAACCACAGGTAATGTCTGCAAGCAGCTTCAGCTTGCGCCCGCGTCCAGCACCGGCCCTCCTTGCTAATTTGTTAATTATACCCTAAGCCCTAGGCATCGCTGTGCCTGTGGAACTTCTCGTGCACTGCCCGTAAATGCGGATCGGTGACGTGGGTATAAATCTGGGTGGTAGCGATATTGCTGTGGCCCAGCATGGCCTGCACACTGCGCAGGTCGGCGCCGTTCATCAGTAGATCGGTGGCGAACGAGTGGCGCAGGGTGTGCGGGCTGACGTGCTTGGTAATACCGGCCAGCAGGGCATAGCGGGCCACGATCCGCTGCACGCTGCGTGCCGTTAAACGTTGGAAATTACCGGATAAGTCGACTTTTTTAGTGCCGCTGTAGCGTGCAAATAACGGTTTGGCAGTGTCCTGGCGCTTCTGTAAATAATGCTCGACCCACTTGGCGGCCTCGGCGCTGATGAATATAGGCCGGTCTTTTTGGCCCTTGCCGCGTACCATGAACTCCCGCCGCTTTAGATTGATGTGGTCACGGTCCAGTCCAACCAGCTCGCTGACGCGCAGCCCTGAACTGAACAGTAATTCCAATATGGCCCGGTCGCGCACGCCGCTGAGCGTGCCCAGGTCCGGCTGCGCAAAGACCCGAGCCAGCTCATCTTCGTTTAAAAAAGTGACCTGTTTACGCCGGGTACGGGCCAGTTCGATCTTATCGGCTGAAAGGGCAGGGATGTCGCGTTTGGCGCAGTATTTCAGGAAGCTGCGTAGGGCTATAAGATGGTAATTTTGGGTGGTCTTGCCCAGTTCATCAGAGGTATTAGTCCCTAAACGGTTCAGCCACAGCCGCCACTTACGGATTAGTTCGGCATCGATATCGCTGATTTCAACATCACCGGCAAAGTCTACCAGCCGTGTTAAATAATGGTCATAATTCTGGATAGTCTTTTGCGACCGGTTCTGTTCAATCTCCAGATATTCCAGAAAATCCGTTTTGGCTTTCGCGAATAACATAACCTCATTGTAGCGTAGCCAACCAATTATCTTGGTATGCGGCTCCTGCGGGACTCCTCGCCTTAATTATTAAATAAGGACTCGTCAGACAAGTCCTCGCAGCCGCATACCAAGATAATTGGTTGGCTCTAGCTAGTTGTATCTGTTAAGCTGAGAGAAGACTAGATAAGGAACTATATGGAACAAACCCTCATAATTTTTAAGCCCGACGCCGTTATGCGGGGCATAGTCGGCGAAATCGTTACCCGTTTCGAGCGGGCCGGCTTAAAAATCGTCGCTATTAAGATGTTACAACCGGACGCTGAACACTTTTTTCAGCACTACGAAGGCATCGGTACCCTAAAGACGCGCAAAGGTCAGGAAATCTTCGAAAGCCAGCTGGCCAGCATGCAGGACGGACCGGTGATAGCCATGGTTCTGGAAGGGGTTGAGTCCGTGGACGCCGTGCGCAAGATGGTTGGCGACACCCAGCCTAAAAGCGCATTACCTGGCACGATTCGCGGCGATTACGCCCACGTCAGCTACGGCCAGGCTGCCAGTGTCAGGCGCGGCGTGGCAAATCTTATTCATGCTTCTGCCGATTCTGCCGAAGCCCAAGAAGAAATTGCTCACTGGTTCAGTGACAGCGAGATTTATGATTACCAAGCTGTCCACGAAAAGTTCACCCAGCCCCGTCCGAAGTAAAAGTAAAGCAAAAATAAGCACTTTACTATTGCTAAACGCTTTACATTTCACTATTATAGAAATATGATAACCATCACTCTATCCAGCAAAAACCAGGTCGTTATCCCTAAACAGGTCCGTTCCACGATGCAACT
>JBBRXZ010000046.1:0-8995 GCA_038238095.1 Saccharimonadales bacterium (SeqCode) | reverse complement strand
CAACCAAGCTAGAGTTTCAGGTAACAACGGTGTTAGAATTTTTATAGTTCGGCGCTGTTATTATTTTAACTCTGTATATTGGTTCCAGTAGCGTGTGGTTTAATTTTGCTATTTACAACTTTTAGGCAAAGGTATATACTTTTGGTATGAGTAAGTATGCAGTAATAAATTTAAAGACTGATCCTCAGCTCAAGAAGCTCGCTGCTAAAGCAGCCGACAAACTTGGAATTAGCGTGAGTGCGGTTTTGAATAACGAACTCCGGCGTTTTGCGGCTGAGCAAAGCGTCACATTTGATGTGCCGGAAGTCCCTAATGCGAAGACAGCCAAAGAACTGGCTATTTCTAAGAAACAAATAGAGGCAGGTGATTATTACAAATTCAACAACAAGGACGAAGCGCTCGATTTTTTGAAGCATGAACTTGCATGAAAGTTTCCTACACGAAAAATTTCATGAAACAGTCAAAAAAACTCAGTCCTGGCATACGCCAGAAATTGATCCAGCGCATATCGTCATTTAGCGCTAATCCACTTAATTCTCAAGTACGAGACCACCCGTTAAAAGGAAAATATAAGCAATATCGCAGTATTGATGTAACAGGCGATTACAGAGCCCTATACTTATTAAGAGAAGACGAAGCAGTTTTTGACATTGTTGGCGCGCACTCCCAGTTGTATGGCTAGGTTCCCGTTCAAGCAATGAATCGGGTTACTAACGATGGAGCAACGGCTAGTGGTAGCCAGGTATCCGGATACTCTATCGCGGAGGGCGAATCAAAAGAAGCTCTAGTAGAGTTACTAAAAACGCATCCGCATTTGAAGCGGCAAGATGCCTCCATCGATGTCCTGCAAATGCTATCAATGCCTGGCCTGGAGACTTAGCTCAGTTGCTATTAACAGCAGCTTAACTGATTAGCTAACTTAGTAAATCGTGAGTGTGCGTTTAATCACAGTATTTGCTTAACTTAGTTCAGCCTTTAACTTCTTTTCACCTTTGATGACAAAAAGGTGGTTTTTTTGAACCACTAATCCTTCACGAGATAATAATTCCAACGCCCGGCTGGCTGTTTCCCGTGTCATATTTATGGAATCGGCAATATCCTGGTGGGTAATAGGAGCTTCAATTACGGTATCGTGACTCTTGGTGTGTCGTCCAAACCTGGTGGCCAGATCCAATAAGCAGGCAATGACCCGTTCACGCGGTAATCGATATCCCAGGTTCTGGATCCTTTGGGCATAAACCGTAAATGTATTTACAAGCTGGCGTAAAATCTGTTCCGTTAACCAGGAATTGCCGCCCATGGCGGTACGTAAGGAATCTTTCGATGTCCGGAGCGCCGTGACGCCGGTCATAGCTTTGTAGAATACCCCTATCTTTTGCGGTCCATCCAAAGCCCAGGGCAAAGGCATTATTTCGTTCTCTCCATGTATTAATAAAAGGTTTTGCTGGCCAAGCTGTGATATGGAATAGGCTTTTACGTAACCCGACTGGATAAAAAACACGCCGGTGGGCGCTTCATCACCCTCTACGATAATCTCGTCTTTCTTAAAGCGCATGAGGATGCCATCACTGAAATGCGCGTCTATGCTTTTTCTCTCGCTTCTATCGATAGTCATATTGCCCATATCTCTATTATAGACCTATATTTAAACCATGATGTGATAACGAACACAGACTAATATGTATAAGAGTCATAAAGTAAGTATTGTTAAGGGTATTTGGAAGAGGTCTTAGCCTTTAGAAACTTTGACTATAATGAGGTTTTTAAAGAGAGATTTTACTAGAAAGGACTATAATGTTTTTAAACAATACGAGAGCCAGTAGCGGGCGCCACAAAAAAAATTCTCTAATGAATTCTATGTATTTCTTGGCACACGGGCGTGAGCCAGTAGACAACTACAAAGAATACTTGAGTTACGGCGTTCAACCAAATGATCATTTCAACAACCCGCGAAACCTTTTTGACGATTCAAATAGCGAAGATAGAAAGTGGCTGAAGATAACCAAAGCATACCTAAGC
The DNA here is from genome assembly GCA_038238095.1 of Saccharimonadales bacterium (SeqCode). Lineage (GTDB taxonomy): Bacteria > Patescibacteriota > Saccharimonadia > Saccharimonadales > UBA4665 > JBBRXZ01. Next base: position 6,976 of record JBBRXZ010000046.1, on the reverse strand, counting down.
AGAAGCAGATAGGTTTTACCGCTGTGCCGTAGAAAAGCCTAAACCCAGTTCCTATTTATATAGAGCTAGCCACTGCACTGAGTTTGCTATTATTAGTTCATGCCAATAGTTGACCTGTCAGTTGTACTGAACGAACAGACGCCGGTTTATCCAGGTGATCCTGATACTAAATTAGAGGCTATAGCAGCAATTGAGCAAGACGGGCATGTCGATCACTACCTTTCAACCGTGACGCATACCGGCACGCATATCGATGCGCCGATGCACATGTTGCCGGGCGGTAAGAGCCTTGACCAGTTTCCTATTGACCAGTTTGTCGGCCGGGGAAGGTACATCAGGGTTGAAAATAATGAATTTGACTTGGAAAACGTGAAGGAGGCTGGCATTCAGGCCGGCGATATCGTGCTATTTCACACCGGCATGGGTGATCATTATCATGAGCCGGTTTATTTTGAGAAGATTCCAGCCATGCCGGAGGAAGTGGCCCAGTATTTAGTAGACTGTAAGGTCAAAATGGTAGGTTTGGATACCGGCAGTGCTGATAATAAAAAAGATCACCCGGTACATAAAATTTTACTAGGCGGAGACGTGCTGATTATCGAAAATATGACTAATCTCGCACAACTAGAAGGCAAAGAATTTACCGTCTATGCCCTGCCGCTAAAACTAGAAGTAGACGGTGCCCCAACCAGAGCCATTGCCCAAGTTGAATAACTTTAAGAGTGGAATTGCTTTATAATTGTGTGAATGGCCGCGAATCAACTTACTACTACCACCAGTTCCGAAGATCAGGCGACTACGCAAAATCCGCAACTGGCCGGGCAGCCGGCTACTAACGGCGCGCAGTCCAGTAGTGTGCAACCGGGGACGGCCACTGATCTGTTGAGCAGTCGGGGAGGTGTGCCGTTGCAGGAAAAGGTATTGCCGAGTGTTAATTTAGGGGCTACTACTTCTTCGGTTGCGGTGCGGCCGGAACCGAGACCGGAGCCAAAGCCTGTCGCTAAGCATCACGTTAGCGTGGTGCTCTTTGGTTTACCGGTGCTACTGGTGTTGGTTGCTATAGCATTACTATGGGCAGTCCGCCGCTCAGCAAAAAATCCTACTTAATTTACAGAGACGACTAGCATGTGTGCCTAGTTATTACTGGGGTGACGATTAAGGCCACGCTTGATATATTTGCGAATTAGTACCGCTATAAGCGTCACCGTGTAGAAAAGCCAGATATAGCGAAACCAGCCTTGCTGCAACTGGCCGCCTAGACGTAATCCATGATAGAGGATAGCCAGCATGGCGGGATCGCTGGCATCCTGGACATAATGCCACCAGCTACGATCACCGAACTGGCGATGAAATTCAAAGGCCAGAAATACTCCTAAACTGACGGTTCCAAGCAAAGTCACCCAGCCTAGGCCATGCGCTACGTAGGATTCATAGCTGCCGGGCGGTAAGCCGAAGCCATCCCGGAATCGTTGATATATTAGCAAACCCGGATGTAAACAAATCAAGGCCAAGACCGCGTAGCCAGTCAGCCGGAAATAACGCGAGAATAACTTCTTATCTATGCCCGCGATGTCACGGAACGCGGCTGAAATGTAGTGTGACCACATGATACTAAAGGCTAATAGCCCGAGCAATGGAAAGGTTTGGTAGGGCCTGAAGGGCAAAATATGCCAGTTATAGTCCATCCCCCAAGCCACAACTGCCGCTAAACATACGGCTAAACTCAGGCTCCAGGCTGCAATTACGGGTAGTTCACCCGGATTTGACTGGCGGGAATGCTGACCGCTAACAGATATCTTTGACATCATTCTAAGCCTCATGTATAATAGTTAAGCAACTTAATTATAATAACACATGAATTTACCAACGTATATAACCGGCACCACGCAGACAAAGGCTTATCGTATACTCCGTGAGCATGTTTACAGCGTACTCACTCAGTATGATCTGACGCCTAGCTATTGGTCAATGCTGGGAGTCATAACTATTGCCCGTAACGGTATCCGCCAGGTGGAGATCGCCCACACCATGCATGTAAAAGCACCCTTGGTTACTATTATGGCTCACCAGCTCCAGGAGCGCGGGCTTATACATCGGGTGCAAAATCAGTTTGATGCCCGGGCCAAATTGCTGGCATTAACGCCAAGCGGCAAGCGGTTTGTAAAAACCGTAGAAACAGCTTTGCAGAAACAGCTTAATCTGTTGTTATCGGGGTTAACTGAAAAAGACCTGACGGCATATCACAAAGTGCTCACAACAATCATCGCCAACGATACTACCCTTCGGAAACAGGCTTAAAGCTGTGGAAAACTACTTGTTTAATAAATAGTTAAGCAATATAATAAAACTACATTAATTAGACTGGTAAATAAACCGTTTAATAAAGGGGGAATAAATTTATGAAAACTAGAAGTAATGAATCCGGCAACGTAGGACTTATTGTCGTTGCCGCCATTGTGGGCTTGGTGATTGGCTTTGCCGTAACCAAGGCCACGGACAACAATAGCAGCAGTAATAAATCTAAATCCTTAACTTCCAGCCCGGCTTCGGCTGGCAGCGAAAAGGCCATGGCCTTACATACCAGTATGGTTAATTTAGGCGTTGCGCATATGCAACTTACTGACCAGGCAGTAGGTGCTGCTCTGGATAGTAGCCCGAACGCTAAAGAGTTGAGTGCAGCTGTGAGCCAGAATGGTAAAGATATTGGCAGCGCAGTGGGCAGCGTGTATGGCGCCGATGCCGAGAAAACCTTTGACACGGTCTGGCAGCTGCATCTTGACCAGTTCGTTAACTACGCTGTTGCTGATAGCAAGGGTGATAGTGCCGGTAAAATGACCGCGTTGGACACAATAGATTCACAGTACACCAAGCCATTGGCTCAGTTCCTGGCCAAGGCTAATCCGAACATTAATGAGGCTACTTTGGAGACTGCTCTGCGCGACCACGTTACCATGACGGCCGGCGTCATCGACCAGCATGTTGCCGGCAAGTATGCTGACGAGGCTTCAGAACTGAAGCAGGCTAATATGCACATTGCAGATATCTTCAGCACGCTGTCCAGCGCTATAGTTAAGCAGTACCCCAATAAATTCTAAGGCCAGATCAGGCTAGAAGGTATCCCTCTTAGGGGAGCTCATTTACCTGGTAGATACTGCCTTCCAGAACGATGCACAATTCGCTTTTGGTGTACAATAAAGGCTGTTAATAAGAGGAGTGACCATGAAGCGAAATACGGGCTTGTTTATTGGCATAGCAATTATCCTAGCTGTTGGAGTTATAGCCGTTGCCGTAATTAATAACAGTAGCAAGGGTAACGATAAAAACAAACCGGCTCCTACTCAGAAATCAACCAGTACTACAAATGCAGGCAATCCTGCGGATACTACAGCTGTCAGCATCAAAAATTATATGTTTGATCCCATGGTCATTAAAGTCAAGACCGGCGCGAGCGTTACCTGGACTAATCAAGATAGCGTCCAACACAACGTAGTGGCGGACAAGGTTTCCAGCGACGCGCCTAACGGACCATTAATAGGCAAAGGTCAAACATACAGCTTTAAGTTCAATAAGCCCGGAACTTACTCTTTCCACTGCCAGCCGCATTCGTATATGCACGGCACGGTTGTAGTCGCTAACTAACGCCACTGTAGTTCTTTTGAGTTCTGTGAACGGTTGCGTGACTTATCGAGAGACTCAGTAAGCCTATATATTTACCAGAATATAATTGTAAATTGATAACGCCCATGGTAATTCTGCTATGCTTTACATAAGCGGATATGGAAAATAAGAGATTAAAACAGGCGATTGATGAGGGGGTATCAAAAGGTGTGCCTATGGACTTCATCTCTTATAGTCTGCGCCGTGCCGGCTGGCCTGAACAAATGGTCAAGCAATCAGTAGATGCATGGTTGCTCGAAAACGGCCGTTCCCAAAAAACAACGCAATTCAGTGAATGGATTAAAAAGTACTATCATCAAGCTGCGCCGGCAATAGCTTTGATGGTCGTGTTAAACACGATTGCGTCTGCCATTGCACTGCTCAAACCGTGGCCAATAAAGCTACTGGCTGACTCGGTCTTCGGCTCAATACCGGCACCGGGGCCGCTCAGGCCCTTAACCGGCACGCCAAAGCTTATACTGATAGTGTCTTTATTGTCACTAGCCATCTTTTTGTTAGGCACGGTCTTTGGTGTAATTAAGGATTACACGCTGCTTAAGGTTGGTTTTTGGCTGAATCGATCTATTAAAGAAGAATCGTTTCGGCATATCTTACATCTCCCCCTGTATCATGAGGGCAGATTGCCGAAAGGTGACTACATGTACCGCCAAAATGAAGTTACAAATAGTCTGTCTGACCTTGTGCTTAATTCTACGTCTGAAATAATCGAATCAGTTATTTTAGTCTTTGGCGTGCTGGTAATCATGCTTAAGCTCAATTCTCAGTTGACACTCATCACTCTTGTGGTTATTCCATTTCTTGTAGTGTCAATTCGGGCATTTGGACCAATCATGGGCCGGCTGGGACGCGCCTTAACTGAATTATCGAGCAAAACGTCGTCATTGATTACCGAGTCGATTGACAATACAGAAGCCGTGCAAGCTTTTAGTTTACAAGATCGACAAGTCCATAAACTTAAAGATTTATGGCAGGAAACGTATGTGATATCTAAAAGGGGTCTGCTCTGGGGCAAACTTTTTAACTTCAGCAATGGACTGCTGGTGATGCTGGGTACATCACTAGTAATATATTTTGGCGGCACGCAAGCCTTACACCATCAGTTTTCACTGGGAGAATTACTAATCTTCATGACATATATGGGGTACTTGATCGGACCGATTCAGGATGTCACCTCCCAAGTTACTATTCGCCGCCAGAAGCTTGTCAACGTTAGCCGGGTCTATGAAGTTCTTAATGATCATGAAGGAGTGGAAACTGTCCGACGGGATAAGCATATGCCACGGACGCAAGGCAATATATTGTTCCAAAACGTGTCATATTCGTACAAGGAAAACAGAGTATTAAATCAAATAAATCTAGCTATCCCCGCGGGACAGAAGGTTGGCATTGTGGGTCCTAGTGGCGCAGGCAAGAGCACACTGTTGCGATTGCTTGACTTGTATATTGAGCCGACCGCTGGCCGTATTTTAATCGACGGTAATGATATTCAGAATGTAAGTCTGCAGGCCCTTCGGGGCAACATCGCTTGGGTTAGCCAGTCGCCGCAGCTGTTTGCCACCTCCATTATGAATAATCTACGTGATGGTGATATAAATCGAAAAATTACGCCGGAAGAAATTAGTTGGGCAGCAAAGGCCGCAAACATAACTGAATTTACCGATAAATTGCCACTTGGCATGGATTCAATAGCCGGGGAGGGCGGTTCAAATTTGAGTGGCGGACAAAGACAGCGTATATCTATCGCTCGGGCGCTTTTAAAAGATGCGCCTATTATATGTCTGGATGAACCTACTTCAGCCCTGGATGTTAAATCGGAACGATACATACGTGACTCAATCAGTACCTTGATCAAAGACAAGACGGTGCTGCTAGTGACACACCGCATCCCACTACTCAATCTTATGGATAAGATTTACGTCCTCTATAATGGACAGTTGATTGACGTAAAGGAGTATGGTGGTATTGAAAAGTACACCTATCAGCTACAACTAGCAGGTCAGTTATAAATTCTACGACTTAAGTTTGATATCCTGCCAGGCTAGTAGTAGTCCCGGGTAAGTGGCTAGGAGGTAGGTTGTATAAGCAGTATTTATGCCACTGGCGCCATTATAAGTATCGGCCAGCCATTTTAGTTGATCAATCTGTTCGATTAGATGCGGTGGCATGTCACGGAGTGCATTACAAATAATCTCTAAACCGCGGCGTATACTTTCCAGGTCGGACAACGGTCTATCCGCTTGCACCTGCATAATTCCGGTTGATATTCTGGCTGGTCGCCTTATATAAAAATACAGATATTCAAGCCAGCGTGACAATTTAGGCCGGGCAATGCTTTCGGTAACCGCAAAGTGTAAGACATAGAACCACTCCCGGTCCGATATGTCAGCAGCAACATGTCGGTATGTTTGATGTATGCGTTTAACTTCACCTGCTACCCAATGATTATAATAATGCAGACGGGCCTTCTGCCATCTCTGCAGCTGTACTTCCTGCACGACCATTGCAACAGCTAGAAAGATGACAAGTGTTTGCATAGACAGATTAAAGACCAGTACACTGACACTAATCATAAGGACTAGATAGTACGCTGTTGGCTGAGAAGCTGTACGGTTAAAAGCGATGAGTAATACTATGTGAGTTAGCGCAAAACCAAAAATGAACGCTGCGTATAGTAACGCCAGGGGATGATTGTAAAGCTCAGTGACCAAGGTAGCCAGCATGAGTAGCCTGGCTAGCCAGAACTTATATAGACTCAAGGGAGTAAGATATGTCAGGAGGCTGGGGTCCAGGCCCTTTTTACGTATAAGGCGTATCATGCCAAGGCTATACCACAATCCAACTGATATCCCAGTAGCTACAATAGCTAACTTTAAACTATCCATCTTGAAACATTGTAGTACAAAAGCTTTGCATTATTTGCGCTACCGCTTATACTGTCAGTAAAGATAAGCAAACATCAATGAAGTTCTCATCAATATTCAAACGATTTTCACGTAAATCTGAACACTCGCAAAATAAACATAGCAGGGATTATATTAATGATTCACCTGTGATTCCTTCTATACTTGGGGCTGATCAGGGAGCTGCTCCATCACCTAGTTATATTGCTGGCTCTCCAACCACGGGCACCTTAGCTACCACCACCTACGATGGGTTCCCGACCTACAATGGTTTCCCAACCGGCGGCGGCTTCCTCACCGGCACAACTGTTGTAGCCACCTCGGCTGATGACACAGGCAGTATCCCCCCTGCAACCTACGGCGGCTTCCCCGCAATCTATCCCGGGGGTGACCCTCAT
>JBBRXZ010000045.1:0-9215 GCA_038238095.1 Saccharimonadales bacterium (SeqCode) | reverse complement strand
GTGGAGGGGCTCAATGTATCGCTGTTATAACCAGACTAATGGCAGTACAAGCGCCATATGTTAATTTTTAGCCGATAAATACTAGCTGTAGTTTAACTATTTATTATCTACTTTTGTAGGATTAAGTTTATCGGCTGATTGTGGCGGATGAAAGTGTTTAGTGACTACGCAGTACTCAGATTCTTTGTTTGTTACGTCTTCAATCTTGATAACTTCATGCCCACAAATTATTGTGAAAGTATCTTTAACTTTATGTATTTTAGTGTAGGCATTAGGACTGATTTTTATACGTTTCTGACAGTTTTCATCGGAACATTCACAATAAAAATATAGCGGCATATCAGCATCAAACTCTTTGAGGGATTGACCTTCTTCGGCTGCTAGGTTCTTAAATTGATCCTGCCATTTAAGTAGCTCTTCATTGAACCCGCGGAATACGACTTGGTTCTCTGCCATCCGACGATCAGTGACGGGTTCACTCATAGCCTTAGTGTAGCACTGTGTACAAATTAAGCAACTTAACTATTTCCGGGGGGCCTTTGCTCCTTTTTTACGTGCCTGCGACAGTCCAATTGCGACAGCTTGCTTGCGGTTGGTAACTTTCTTATCAGAATTACCAGACTTTAGTTTGCCCTTTGGAGAACTATAACGTAATTCGCGCTTATCTAACTATAATTTATTTCACTTGAATTCGTAGTGTGGAGGGCCCAGTGGGACTCGAACCCACGACACCCTGCTTAAAAGGCAGGTGCTCTAACCGGCTGAGCTATGGGCCCCCGTCGGAGCCTGCGGGCCAGTCTCGTTTTGCTGGCCCGGCAAAAGCTTCGACTTAGCCCTATGCTCCTCCTCTCAAAATATCAAACAGTCGCTAACGCTCCTTGGCTTGAGATTTGGTTTTCAGAGGGAAATAACTCCTTATATTATCTGTTTTTTAGCTTAAAAGTCAATTGACTTTGACTTTGTCACTCTTAAGATGAACTCTTTGCTAGTCTTTGTGTTTGCTGTGCTTGGTGCCGCCGGTTTTGGGGCGTTGGAGCCAGAGTACCATTAAGCAGACTAAGGCGCTGGCGCCAACTATCAGGTCCTGGGTGCGTTGGACCTGCGACCACGCTGAAGAATTAATAATGTTATGGCTCAGGCCCGGTGGCAGAAGCGGCACCACCAGTAAGCCGCCCAGCAGACCTACGCCGGCCGCCGGCAATAGATTGAGTGTAAGCCGGCCGTAACCCTTGACGGTCCGGATCATAAAAACAGAGGTCAGCACCACCGGTAACAGTAGGAGGATTAATTTAATGTTTTGGTTGCCCGTATCAATCCCTTTAGGGACATGGGCGGAAAATAGCGCCAGGAAAGAATTAGCGTCCGGCGCCACAAATTGCACCAGTACGTCACCCAGGCACAGGCTTAAGAAAACCAGGGCGGCATTGATACGCAAGGCCGTCAGGGCAATGATCGGAATAAGTACAATCAGGCCAAGGGTAAAGGCGGGGGTCATATGCTCATACTATATAGCTTCTCGCCTGGCCAGCTAATTACTTAATGGAAGGCTGGCAAGGGTTCGGCATATATTTCTCCTTAATCAGTCGAATTATACCATGAGCATTATAAGCCGAGTCGTCTCTTTAGGCGCCGACTTTGTCTTTGCGACGGCCGGCTTTGGCCGCTTGTTCAACGTAATCTATAATTGCGGCAGCTACATTACTGCCAGTCACCTTTTCTATAGCAAAGCCCGGGCTGGCATTAACCTCAAGCACCAAGGGGCCATGTTCACTACGCATCATATCAATACCGCAAACCGGTAAGCCTATAGCTTTGGCAGCCTTTTGGGCCATCTTGCGCTCTTCCCCCGTTAGCTTCATTGGAATACCTTCGCCGCCTTGGTGAAGGTTGGAACGAAAGTCGTCGTCAAGACTTTGGCGCAGCATACTGGCTACAACTTTGCCGTTTACCACGATCGCCCGAATGTCCACACCGGCGCTCTCCGAGATAAATTCCTGTACCAAAAAGTTCACACCCTCCACATAAAAGGCCTGCATCACGGCCAAAGCCGCTTTACGGGTTTCGGCCAGCACCACGCCATTACCATGCGTACCCCGAGCTACCTTAATAATTACCGGAGCGCCGCCCACCTGTTCCAAGACGCCGTCAAAATCGGCCGTTTCACGCACAAACACCGTTTTTGGGATGCCCACCCCTGCTTTGGCCAGGAGCTGCATACTGCGCAGTTTGTCGCGGGAACGCACAATAGCAATTGAGCTGGTAGTAGTAAGAACGTTTTGCATCTCGAACTGGCGCACCATGGCTGAGCCATACTTGGTAAGACTGGAAGCAATGCGAGGGATAATAGCGTCAACGTCAAGCACCGTTCCCCCCTTGTAGTGAACTACCGGGTTGCTGCGCTCAACGGTTACGTAGCATTTGGCATAATTAATGACACGAACATTGTGGCCCCGCGCCTCCGCCTCCTCTTTCAATCGCTTAGTGGAGTAGTTAGCAGCGCCTTTCGATAAAATAACTATTTTCATGGTTTATTGATTTAACTCCCCCTCAAAATATTTTGCAACCATATTTGCTTTGGCATCTATGAAAGAGCCGGTGCGAATTTGGGGATCGTTATTAGTTTCCAGTACATACCACTTACCGGTATCTTTGTCTTGAACCAGGTCAACGCCGGCCACCTGGCGGTTCATGCAATCAGCCGCACGAACAGCTAATTCCTGGGCTTCGCCGGGGGCTTCATTCAGCGGTATGTTCACGGCATTGGCGCTACCCCGTGGCTTGTTCAAATGAGCTTTGAGCCGATTTTTGTGCACGCTTGGGGAACGGTAAATAGCGAGCTTAACCTCTTTGCCCATAACATACAGGCGATAATAACCGTCGTTGGCGATAAATTTTTGGGCCAAATATACGTGTGTCTCCGGTGCCTGGGTTAATATGTCTTTAAAGTCTTGCTCATTGGCGATAATGTAGTTAAATTTTCCTTTGTCACTATGCATTTCTTTTAAAACGAACGGCAAGCCAAGAATTGTAGTTAATTCACCATACTTCGTTTTCAGAATCTTTGTCGGCGCACAAATTGTCGGCGGCACGCTTACACCGTAGCAACTCAGCCGCATATATTCACTCAGTTTGCTGGCAGACATGTACTGGTTGAATTCTTTGTTGGCAAAGGGCCGGCCTTTATAGCGTAAATACTCGGCTGCACTGGCGCTGAATTCACGTTTGTGGTGATTTTTAAAATAAGTGAAACTATAGTTAGCCAGGTCTTTACCGGATGCAGTATTAATAACACTTGTAGCTGGGCCATTTATAAAATACTGAAGCGTGTCGTAGCCAACACATTCGTATTTTATGGGTACTGTATTGGACTTACCGACCTGTTCAAAAAAGGCTGCAGTTTCGGCCGGAAAGTTAGTAAAAACCAAAACCTTACTGGGGTCCATTGGTTGGCTAAACAGATGCTTACGTGACACATCAACTATAAATTTATTTTTAAGGAAATTCCGACCAAGCAGAATGGGATAGTTATTCCGCGAACGGTTGGCCAGCGAAAACCAGCACAACAGGGTGCGTTCACCAATTTTGACCCTTAGCCGTATTTTGTAACGGAACTCTTTGTGACCAAAGGAGTTACGAACGGTAGTTGTCCGGAAAGCCGTGCTTACCACTGGCTCTTCACGGTAAAAGACACTGCCGGGTGCAAAGAAGTTAAATACCAGCTGGCCGTCTTTAAGATGGATATTACTGGCCCAAATAGCTGAATTATCGGCCCCCGTATCAATCTTGGCCGGGACAGCTTGAATTTTGTCGTCCGGCAACGACACGAACTCAATGTTACCTATATGCGGCAAATCTTTCATATCTGTTATTCTTGACTATACTATACTTTATGCTAAAATATTTGTCAATTTAGTGCTGTGTGCAGAACGCGTGTGTAGACGAAATAGATAACTGCTACCACAATTAATAGTACCGCTAGCAGCAAGGGTATAAAACCGGCTTGATTAAGATGATGTCGTTTCATTAGATTCTATTATTAGTACACAAGCATTTTAACTGCAAGTCCTGATTTCAATTTGTATTTTACAGTTATTATGTTAATATTAACATTATGTCTTCACGCTCAGGTTTTGAAGAGTTACATCCAGATGGCTATTCCGCAGCGACTCCCAAAGAGAGACTTGATCATTTAGGATGGTTAGCCTCCCAGAGCGACGATCCTGAAGCAAGACAGGCCTATGAAATAGTATACGGGCATCTGCTGGCATTGGATCAGGAAAGAGTAAAGCAAGAAATAGAAGCCACATGGCTACAGGCTGTAATAGATCAATCAGAAGCTGAGAATAATGAATTACTGAGAAGGAATGTTGCAAGAGAGATAGATAACTATCATCTAGAGTATGAAGGCACCCATGATTCGCTGACCGGCATATATAATCGAGCCGGGTTTTTTCAGGCCGTTAAGGCTAGATACGGAAGGCTCGCCCCTAATCAGGCAGCGGTATTGTTTTTAATGGATCTTGACAGTTTCAAAACTGTCAACGACTTACACGGACACGCCGCCGGCGATAAATTATTAAAAGATGTTGCCGAAGACTTAGATCAGGTATCAGAAAGTAGTGTTATGGCCCGCTGGGGCGGTGACGAACTCGTATCATTACACATTATTGATGGCACGGAACTAAGAGATCAAAGTTTTGAAGAGACTGCTTCAAGACTTAGGCAAATTCTAACCGATACTGCTCAGGCAACAATTAAAGACAATAGATTATTAGCTAGGGTTAAGGGTGTAGGCATAAGTGTTGGCCAGAGCGGGATTTATATAGGTAGTTTCCTGCCCGCAGACATCGATAAAATGTTATTAGAAGCTGACAAGAGTATGTATGTAACTAAGGATAATAATAAACGAGCAAGTTACGTAAGGCACCGTCATTAAGCTTTAAAGAGCTTAGAAAAAGCGTCTTTCCTTATTCCCGACCGAAAATTGCTGTAGTAACTCCTGCTGCTGTTTACTGAGTTTTGTGGGCGTATCAACAACTATAGTCACTATGTGGGCGCCGCGGCTGGAGCCGCGCAGGTTTGGTACGCCGTGGTTGGATAGTTTGAAGTCCGAGCCGGACTGCGTGCCGGGCGGTACCTTCATGCGGATGGGGCCATCTACAGTGCTAACCTCAATTTCGGTACCCAGAGCTGCTTCGACCATGCCAATATGCTCTTCACTTAGTATCAAATCACCTTCGCGGGTAAACTGCTTGTGCGGCTTAACACGAATGTTAACGTACAGGTCGCCCTTGGGGCCATTGGCGATGGCTTCGCCGTGTTCGCGCAGACGAATAGTGGCGCCGTCATCGATACCGGCCGGGATTTTGAGCTGTATGATCTGTTTTTTGGCCTGAGTGCCGCTGCCCCTACAAACAGTACAGACTTTCTCCGGAACCTTGCCGCTACCGCGACATTTAGGACATATACTGGCCTGCTGAATGTTACCAAAGATGGTCCGGGTAACACTACTTACCTGGCCGGAACCTTTACACTGATCGCAAGTTTTGAGTTCGTGGCCAGGTTCTACCGTGCTGCCTTTGCAATGCTCACAGGTATCGTCCAGATTTAAGCTCAGGTCCACTTCAGTACCGAAGATAGCTTGCTCAAAACTGATCTCTACGCCTGCTTCCATATCACGGCCGCGGGCCTGACGCTGCCTTTGCTGCGGACCGTCACCGCCAAAGAAACTGCCAAATATGTCACCAAGACCCAGGTCGCCAAAGTCAAAGTTGATGTTCTGGCCCTGACCGCCAAAACCGCCTCCGAACGGGCTACCGCCGCTAGTGCCGCCAACCCCGGCATGTCCGAACTGGTCATAACGTTTGCGCTTCTCGCCGTCCTTAAGGACTTCATAAGCCTCGTTGAGCTCTTTGAACTTTGCCTCATCGCCGCCGCGGTCCGGATGATGTTCCACAGCCGCCCGCCGAAAAGCCTTCTTTATCTCATCAGCGGAAGCATCCTTCTTAACCCCTAAAACTTCGTAATAATCACGCTTACTCATGCTTTTCGGCTCGTTTATAGGCTTCTAACACAACCTCATCTGAAAAAGTAAGCGTCTCGTCAGCGACAACTGTCATAGCACTGTTCACATTTTTTGAGTAAGCTACATAAACAGTTCTTACTCCTGCACCATGAATACGCTGTAGTGCTGATAATAAATCCGTGTCAGAACTGATGAGAATTGTCCTCTCTGCCTTATGATTTAAGGCGTCTGTCACCATATCAATCGCCAGGCGAACATCTACGCCTTTTTCCTGGAAGATACTCTCCTGATGTCCACATTTACGACATTTAATGCCATCACGAACTTTCAGAGTACCCGCTGTAATCAGATCAATGCCCTGCGATTGCAAAACCGATCCCCAAGCCCGTTTGTGCTTAATCATGGACAGTGACTTTACTTTTAAGTAAGGTTCGCTACGCACAAGTTTCAATCGCGTGCCGTAATAACGGATCGTGTCTGGTTGCTCTCCAGCAGCTTCATTTATAAACCAAGCCATATCGAATTTTATTAGGTCATTCCGATGTTTAATTACTTTTTTGTTAATAAGGACATCAGAGATAGCATGAAAGAGGTTTTCGCCATCAATATAGACTACTGTTGCCATGCTAGACCCTATTTACCCCTATATAAATAAAAACCCTCGCTGGGTCTTTTGGACCTGAGCGAGGTGCTGTATCGTCAATACTAGCACTCCTTGCGCATCCTGTCAATGCTATGAAAGCTCCTAAGGCTGGTTGCTCAAACGAAGCAGCCAACGAGCCATTTTTTAAACAACTTGAATCTTCCGGTGTACTCATTGTTATATTTTACCAGCAGAATGGTTGGTTTCTTTTGCTAGCCAAGTTTGAGCCTCAGTTGAGAGATTAGTGAAAGGAATTTGCTGGAGGACAAAAGTATTGTAACTGTGTAGTTTGGCAACTTCTAATTCAATCTTTTCAAAATTCTCAGCCACACTCTGCATAATAAGTTTCACCTCTTTGGTATCTTCCAGCTTGCCTTTCCACCAGGATTTCGATTTAACCTCCATAAATTCCACACAAGCTACCAGACGCTTTTCAAGTACCTCATCAGCAATTTTCTGCGCTTCCTGCCAGCTACCACAGGTCAAAACCAGTTCTACAAAGTTAGCCTCAGCCATAATAAACTACTTTTTCTTGTCGTCGACTACTTCGCCTTCTATGGGCTCATCCGGCTTTTTGCCGCTGGACTTGTCAGACTTGGACTTGTCACCGGCGGCTTCGGTATCTTCTTTTGGTGCTTCCTCAGCAGCGGCTTGCTCGTACATTTTGGAGCCGATAGGCATCAGCTTGTCGTTAAGTTCTTTGGCGGCATTTTCCAGAGCTTCTTTTTCAGCTTTTTCGTCGGCAACAACTTTTTTGGCTGCTTCTACTGCCTCGTCCAAAGTCTTCTTGTCTTCGTCGCTAATCTTTTCGCCATTATCTTTAACAAGTTTGTCGGCCTGGTAGATAGCACCATCCAGCACGTTGCGTGCCTCGACCAGCTCTTTCTTAACCTTATCTTCATCAGCGTGGGCTTCGGCTTCTTTGGCCATTTTTTCTACTTCAGTTTTATCCAGATTTCCCGAACCGCTAATAGTAATACTCTGTTCCTTGCCAGTGCCTTTGTCTTTGGCAGTAACGTTCAAAATACCATTGGCATCAATATTAAAGGTTACTTCAATCTGCGGGACGCCGCGCGGAGCCGGCGGAATACCATCCAGCACAAAACGGCCCAGAGACTTGTTGCCCTCGATTATTTCCCGTTCACCCTGGCCAACATGGACTTCTACTTGGGGTTGATTATCGGCAGCTGTACTAAACACTTCTGATTTAGAAGTAGGTATAGTCGTATTACGTTCAATTAATTTGGTCATAACGCCGCCCATGGTCTCTATACCGAGACTCAGCGGGGTAACATCCAATAGCAAAACATCTTTAACGTCGCCCTGCAGCACCCCGCCCTGGATGGCAGCACCTACGGCTACGACTTCGTCGGGATTGACACCTTTCATAGGGTCTTTACCAAAGATTTTCTTCACCTTTTCCTGGACGGCTGGCATGCGGGTCATACCGCCAACCAGTACCACGGCATCGATGTCGGCAGCTTTGTGCCCCGCATCCTTGAGGGCCTTGCCGCAGGGGCTTTCGGTCTTGTCGATCAGATCGGCTACCAGGCTCTCCAGCTTGGCGCGGGTAAGTTTATGCTCGAAGTGCTTGGGGCCATCGGCATCAGCAGTCAGGAACGGCAGATTAATATTGACTTCCTGGGCACTACTAAGCTCGATTTTGGCCTTTTCGGCTTCGTCACGCAGGCGCTGCATAGCCGCTTTATCGTCGCTGATGTCAATGCCATGCTCTTTCTTAAACTCATCAGCAAAATAATTAATAATCACGCGGTCGAAGTCAGCACCGCCCAGATGGGTATCGCCATTGGTACTCTTAACTTCAAACACGCCATCGCCTAGTTCCAGGATAGATACGTCAAAGGTACCGCCGCCAAGGTCGTAAACGGCGATTTTCTCGCTTTTTTTGGCATCTTTATCGAGCCCGTAAGCCAGAGCAGCCGCGGTAGGTTCGTTAATGATACGCTTAACTTCCAGGCCGGCGATTTTACCGGCGTCTTTGGTAGCCTGGCGCTGGCTATCGTCAAAGTAGGCCGGCACCGTAATGACGGCTTCGGTAACTTTATCGCCCAGGAAGCTCTCCGCATCAGCCTTGAGT
The DNA here is from genome assembly GCA_038238095.1 of Saccharimonadales bacterium (SeqCode). Taxonomy (GTDB): domain Bacteria; phylum Patescibacteriota; class Saccharimonadia; order Saccharimonadales; family UBA4665; genus JBBRXZ01. The sequence goes on along the minus strand of JBBRXZ010000045.1, from coordinate 449 downwards.
TTACTAAGGATCATGGCGCTGACTTCTTCCGGGCTGTATTCTTTATCGCCCATTTTTACCTTAACGCCCGTACCGCTTTTAACAATCTCGTAGCCCATCAGTTTAAGGTCGCGCTGGACTTCTTTGTCATTAAAATTGCGGCCTATAAGGCGCTTAACTTCATAAATAGTGTTTTTACTGTTGGTAACCTGCTGGCGGCGGGCCACCTGGCCGACCAAACGTTCGCCATTTTTATTAACAGCCACAACACTTGGCGTAGTACGGTTACCTTCTGAATTAGCAATAATCTCCGGTTTGCCGGCCTGCATAACAGCCATCGCCGAGTTCGTAGTCCCTAAATCAATTCCTATAATCTTTGCCATAGTTTAAGATTCACCCTTTCCTTAAAATTAGCACTCTTATATACCTACTGCCAGTGTAATAAATTAGCACTCTCATGTCAAGAGTGC
>JBBRXZ010000044.1:0-9522 GCA_038238095.1 Saccharimonadales bacterium (SeqCode) | reverse complement strand
TGATTTGAGTTGGCCATGAACGTTGAGTAAGAATTTACGTATAATAAGATTGCACTCTGCTACGGTTTGAGCCAGTATTTCCGGCAGGGGTTTGCTGGTAAAAGGACGCCCCAGGTATGTTTCGCTGGCCACAAGATTGAACGACTGGCTCCAGGTATGGTGAGTAGCGTCAGCTGTTTCCAGCTCATCGCCCTCGGCTTGGCGCAATGCGTAGAGGTCCTTTAACCAAGTTAGATTTTGCCCCGTGTAATCAATCATGCGGGCTTCCAGGTCGCTGCCATAGACGGAATAACCCATAAGCGTTGCTTCTTGCAGGACGACGCCTGTACCGCAGAAAGGGTCAAGCAGAGTTTTATTTAGTATGGGGCGGGGAATCGGCTCTCCGGCGGGGATTTCGCAGATTGATTCCAGTTTGTCTTCGGGTATCTCACCAGTGGCCAGGTTTATAATGATCTGGGCTAATTTGGGCGGCAACATGCCGACTTTGGCGTCACGTTTAGGGCGTTCACGGTCGCGGCGCGTGTATGATTCGATGTCCTGGACCTTGACGGTCTGGGCAACAATCGTTTTACTGCCGTCCCGGATAAATACCAGCTCCCAGCCGGTGGGATCCGTCAGGTGATTGTGAATGACCTGGGCGCTATTAAGTTCGGCTGTTTTATTGGGTACTAAACGCACCGAACGGCCGGTTTTGCGGATGGCTTTTTTGAGGCTTAGCCCGGTAGCTTCTATACGTTTCAGGCTCTCATTAAAGCCATAAAGGCTAAGGCCCAAGTGCATTTTACCTGCCGGCATTGATTGGCTATGGCCGGGCGAGACTTGAACCAGAAACTTCTCAATCTGTCCCCAGTTCGTGGTATCGAGTGTGGTTAATAGTTTACAGAATTTAAGGCTGCCGCCAAGGCGGTCAAAGGCCAACAAACAGGGGTCAACCTTGACAAGTGTAGCCTGGGTACCAACCGGTCGTAATTTGCCGGGACCATATAAACTTTCCAGTTCAGCCAGTCCAAGGGCCGGTTGTCTTCCCAGAATCAATAAACTTTGCATGCCCTTTAGTATAACTCGCCTTGGTATAATAGGGGCAATGAGCGATAAGAATTGGCTAAGGCAACACTGGAAGTTGATATTGAATCTAGCTACGCTGGCTGCTCTAGCGGTGTTAGTCTACGCCCTAAGACATCAGATCGGCGATACTATCGGTAATCTTGGCCGGGTAAATGGTTGGGCGTTGCTGCTCATCGTCCCTGTAGAAGTTTTAAATTATCATGCACAGGTCAAGCTTTACCAGGGCTTATTTAGCCTGGTGGGTAATAAGCTGCCGTATAAATTTTTATATAAAACGTCTCTGGAGCTGAATTTTGTAAATCATGTCTTTCCGAGCGGCGGCGTGACAGGTATATCTTATTTTACCCTGCGGCTGCGCGATGGTGAAAAGCTGACGGGTGGCAAGGCAACGCTGGTGCACATAATAAAGATCGGGCTGACATTTTTATCGTTTGAGGTTTTGATACTTTTCGGGCTGTTAAGTCTAGCTGTTAAGGGACATGTTAATAATCTGACGATTTTGGTGGCAGCCTCGCTATCGACGCTGCTAGTGGTCGGTACAGTTGGTTTTGTTTACATTGTGGGCAGCCGATATCGGATTAATGCTTTTTTTACAGCGTTAACCAAAGGCTTGAACCGCTTGATACAGCTGGTAAGACCGAGCCACCCGGAGACTATTAACATCATCAAAGCCCGGCGATTATTCTATGATTTCCACAATAATTACCAGGAAATAAAGAGCAGCTATAGGCAGTTGCGTTGGCCTTTTTGGTACGCTTTTTTGTCTAATGCCACGGAAGTATTGGCCGTGTATGTGGTTTACATCGCCTTTGGCCATCTGGTTAACATTGGGGCGGTGATTTTGGCTTATGCAATTGCCAATATCGCGGGCCTGATTTCGGTCTTGCCGGGCGGTGTCGGTATCTACGAAGCCCTGATGACGGCAGTCCTGGCCAGCACAGGCGTGCCAGCCGGTGTAAGCTTACCGGTTACCGTCATGTATCGGATAGTCAACACTTTGATTCAAATACCGCCTGGCTACTACCTGTATCAGAAGACTCTCAGAGGCGGTGGGCAACCGCCGGGAGCATCAGGTGCAGGCTGAGTTTCCGGCCATAGAACTGAGTGTCAGTGAATTTGTAGCTCTGCTTAACCAAACCCTGGAATATGCTTACCCGAGTGTTACGATTACCGGCGAGTTAGCTAATCTGCGGGTCAGCAGAAACCGCTGGGTTTACTTCGACCTCAAAGACGATTCAGCCACAGTTAAGTTTTTCGGTACAGTCTATCAGCTGCCGGGACCGCTGGAAGACGGCATGTTGCTTAAAGTCCGCGGCCAGCCCCGCCTGCATCAGCTATATGGCTTTAGCGTCAATGTGCTAAATATCCAGCCGGCAGGTGAAGGGGCAATTCGCCGGGCAGCCGATCTGCTAAAAGCCAAACTGGCTAAAGAGGGGCTGTTTGAAGAGTCACGAAAGCGGAATTTGCCGTACCCGCCGGCGCGGATCGGACTGATTACATCCAAGCAGTCGGCCGCTTACGGTGATTTTATCAAGATATTAAAGGCTCGCTGGAGGGGCATCAATATTGAACTGATAGATGTACAAGTCCAGGGCATGACAGCACCGGCCCAGATTAAGATGGCTCTGGCGCAGTTCAACGCCCAGTCTGACCCGCCCGAAGTTTTAATCATGATTCGCGGCGGCGGCAGTTCCGAAGATCTGGCTGCCTTTAACACCGAGCAAGTGACGCGCGCCGTGGCTGCCAGTCGGGCGCCGACGCTTGTGGCTATCGGCCATGAAGTCGATCTGTCCTTAGCTGAACTGGCGGCCGATAGGCGGGCCAGCACTCCCAGCAATGCGGCCGAACTTTTAGTGCCCGACCGCTTTGAGATACTTGCGGGCCTGAGCGCCATAGCAAACCAGTTGCAGCTGGATTATCAGCGGACGGTCCAAACGGCTTACACTTTTACAGCGCAGCAGACCGCGATGCTTCAGCAGCGACTGGGTCAAGTACTGACTCGGGCGTTTGACACGGTTAATAACCAGGCACAGCTATTGGCTATCCTAAATCCACAGGCTATCCTGCGCCGGGGCTACGCTATCGTGCGGCGCCGGGGCCAATCAGTTCGCAGCGTCTATTCACTCGGTGCAGGTGATATAGTGGACGTACAGGTAAATAATGGCAGCTTCGCGGCAACCGTTGGTAAGGTCAGCAAGGCAAAGAGCGGTAAATCAAATTTATGACCAAGGCTAAATCATTAGTTTTAAGTTACAAAGTACTCAAGACTGAGCTCGATGCAGTCATGATTGAGTTGCAACGCGAAGACCTGGATGTTGATGCCGCACTCCAGCACTACCAACGTGGCTTGGAGCTTATAAAACAGATAGAGCAGTACCTTAAATCTGCCGAAAATAAGGTGGTTGATTTAAAAGCCAAGTTTGACGCTACAACTACATGATCTGGTGGAGCATAATGACCGCGCTAGTAATCTGTTTTGGCGGTGTCTTGTTGGTCGGGGCACCGTATTTACCTACTCTTGGCAAACAGGTGCAAGCCGCTCTGGAATTAGCTGATTTGCAGGCTGGTGACACCCTGCTGGAGTTAGGTTGCGGCGACGGTAAGGTACTAGTTGCGGCTGCCCGACAGGGCATTAATGTCGTGGGCTATGAGCTTAACCCATTATTGGTGGTTGTGAGCTGGCTGCGTACTAGACGTTACCGAAAACAAGTCCGGATCATATGGGGTGATTTCTGGCAAAAGCCCTGGCCACAGGCAGAGGCAATTTTTGTATTTTTACTGCCCAAATACATGTCAAAATTGAATAAAAAAATTGTACATTATACAAATAAGCCGGTAAAACTGGTTAGTTTTGCTTTTTTAATCCCGGGTTTACGGCCGGCCCGCGAAAAAGCCGGTGTCTATCTATACAGATACAGTTAAGGTTTAACCTGTTGCCAGTTGTTAATTTCTAGGTTAACATTGAGCTTATGATCAAAGTTATTAAACTGCTTAAACATAACCAGGATGGTGCGGTCAGCGGGTTGATGATTTCGTTTACTTTAGCAGTGGTACTTTTGGTCGCCGCTATTGGTTTTGGGGGTTGGGCATTTAGCAGCCGCCAGGATTACAAAAACCATGTTGATGCCAAAATCAGTGCCGCCCAGGAGGCGGCTATGCAGAAAGAAAGTGCCGCCAAAGACGCCGAGTTTGCGGAAGCGGCTAAAAAGCCCCTCAAAACCTATACGGGCCCGGAAGCCTACGGCAGTTTACTGGTAAACTACCCAAAAACCTGGAGCGGTTACGTTGATGATACGGGCAGCGGCGACGGGGTGGTTAATGGCTACTTCGCTCCAGGCGTCGTTCCATCATTGACAGACCCCGCTTCAGTGTTTGCTCTGCGCGTCCAGCTCTTAAATCAGTCATACTCTGAGGTGCTGCAAAATTATGTCGGCCAGCAGCAATCCGGCAAGCTGGCAATCAGCGCTTATGCTTTGCCTAAATTGCCAAGTGTGGTTGGTGTACAGCTTACCGGGCAATTGGATAATGAGACGACGGTAACAATGGTGGTGCTGCCGTTTCGTTCCCAGACTTTGCAGATCTGGACCGAGGGTAGCCAATACCTTAATGATTTCAGTACCAACATCTTACCGAATTTCAGCTTTTCGCCATAAAGTCCCTAGTAAGTAGTGGCTAATATCAAAAGCTAACTACTCGTTGCTTATTTGAGCTATAATCCTAGATAGATAAGTGAGGGGTAACAACCGTTTATGGCGCGTGAAGAGGCTAACGGATCAGGTGTTTTATCTCAGCAGCTTTTGTTGGGCATTGCTGAACAGCTAAAGCTGCCATTATTACAGATTGCCAGGCAAGCCGAGCAAGCCGCTTTAACCGGCGAAACCAATATTTCTACTATTCAAGCTACAGCCGATACAGCTTTAAGGCTAGTAGATAATTATGTTTTAGGCGTGCACTTAGCGCTTGAACCGGAACGCTTAGATGTCGAGCCGGTATCAATCTCGTCGGTGCTGTACGAAACCGGGCATCAACTGGATGCTTTAGCCAAGAGCTATGGCGTGGCCTTAGAGCTTAGCATAGCCGGCCGTTACGGCCCGGTGCTGGCGCATCGCCAAGGTTTACAGGCGGCTCTGGTAAGTCTTGGCGCCGCACTTATAGAGGCTCTGCCGGCACAGGAGAGTCCACAGCTCAAACTAGAGCTAGCCACCCATCGCAGCCGTTACGGCGTGGTAGCCGGTGTATACAGCGACATTAATCAACTCAGCAAAGAAACGCTGCAACGCGGCCGAAAATTACAGCGCCACAGCCGGCAACCGCTGATGAATCTCACGCATGCCAGCGGCGCGGGCATCTTCGTAGCTGATACGATTTTGCGCGCTATGAACCTGAACCTTAAGGCCTCGCGGCATCACCGCCTTTATGGCCTAGGCACGGTGCTGCAATCTAATCATCAACTACAACTGGTGTAACCGCTATGGCCCGGATAATCCTTATAGAACCCGACCGCTTACTGGCTGAGACCTATGTGCAAGCGCTTATGACGGCAGGCCACAAAGTAGTGGCCTGCGCCAGTGCTCAGGCGGCGATTTTGGCGGCGGATATGTCTAAACCGGATATTGTCATTTTAGAATTACAGCTTATTGAACACTCCGGTGTGGAGTTTTTGTACGAGTTCCGTTCCTATCCGGAGTGGCAGGCCATCCCCGTAATTATCCAAACGGGAGTGCCATCGGCCGAATTCAGCGGCAACTGGCAACTTTTGAAACAGGAACTGGGCGTTGGGGCTTATCTGTACAAGCCGCAAACCACGCTGCAGCAGTTATTAGCTAGTGTCGGTGAGCATTTGCCGGTGGCGGTGTGAAGCAACGTGTAACTAAGGCTATAATCTTAAGTCGCACTGATTACGGTGAAGCTGACCGCATTCTGACGCTACTTACACTGCATGATGGCAAGCTTCGCCTGATGGCCCGCGGTGTGCGTAAAGCCAAAAGCCGGCTGGCCGGCGGTATAGAGCTATTTAGCACCACTCAGATCACTTATATTCATGGCCGCGGTGAAATAGGCACCCTCATCTCAGCCCGGCTTATTAAATATTACTCAACAATAGTCACAAACATCGACCGGGTGCAACTTGGCTATGAGCTGATAAAGATGCTGAATAGGGCCACCGAGGATCAGCCCGAATTTGAATATTACAATCTGCTCGAAGAGGGCTTCCAGGCGCTGGACACGCCCACCATCAGCATCGACCTGATTCGCGTATGGTTCCAGGCCCAGCTGCTACGCTACGCTGGCCACACACCAAATTTAAAAATAGATTCAGCAGGAAACAATCTGGTTGCTCACCAAACCTACACCTTTGACTTTGATTCCGTAGCCTTCAGTCCGCACCCCGAGGCTCACTTTTTGGCCGACCACATAAAATTCCTCCGTCTGGTCTTCAGCGGCAACTCCCCAAAAGTCCTCAGCCAGGTCAAGGGCACCGAAACCTTACTCCCAGACTGCCTGCCACTAGTCCAAACTATGCTGGGCACCTACATTCGGTTATAATCGACTGATAAAGGAGATTATATGCCGAGCCCAATAAAACCAGTCCTTACAAAGAAAAAGTTTTTTTGGCGCGAAGCTATATAATCGACCGTAAGTATGAGCGAAGTAACCTTAGAAGAAATTGTCAGCCTGTGCAAACGCCGCGGCTTTGTATTCCAGGCCAGCGAAATATACGGCGGTCTGGCTGGATTTTATGATTACGGCCCTCTAGGCGTCGAACTAGTGAATAATATAAAGCAGGAATGGTGGAAGGCCATGGTGCGTGAGCACGACAACATCTTTGGGGTTGACGGCGCTATTATCCAAAATCCCAAACTGTGGGAAGCCAGCGGTCATGTCGCCGGTTTTACCGACCCGCTGGTTGACTGCAAAAACTGTGGTGCCAGACACCGCGCCGATCACCTGGCTAACACTGATTCAACTGACCTCAATGAATTAAAGGAATTACTTAAAGACAAGTCGTGCCCGACCTGTGGCAAAAAAACTCTGACCGAACCGCGAACCTACAACATGATGATGAAAACCTGGGTTGGCCCGGTAGAGGATTCCAGCTCAATAGCCTACTTGCGCCCGGAAACAGCCGGTTCAATCTTCACAAATTACGAAAACGTCCGTGAAACCATGCGCGCCAAGCTGCCATTTGGTGTGGCCCAAATCGGTAAAGCCTTCCGCAATGAAATCAGCCCGCGCGACTTTATCTTCCGTGTCCGCGAGCTGGAACAGATGGAAATGCAATATTTTATCCGTCCGAGCGAGCATAAAAAGATCTATGAAAAATGGCGTGATTTTGCCTGGATATTCCTGACCGAGCGTCTGGGTATTGCCAAAGAAAATCTGAAGTGGCATGAACACGATGAAAAAGAACGGGCGCATTATGCCGTTGCCGCTCACGATATTTACTTCAAATACCCGCAAGGCTTCAAAGAGCTATGGGGCACGCATAACCGCACCGATTACGACCTGAGCAACCACCAACGCGTGAGCGGCAAGGACCTGCAGTACTTTGACGATGACAGCCGCGAACGCTTCATTCCATACGTCATCGAAAGCTCCGTAGGTGTTGGCCGCATGCTGATGGCTGTCTTGACCGATGCCTACCATGAAGAAGAAATAAACGGCGAAAAACGCATTGTCCTGAAGCTCAAATCCGAGCTTGCCCCTTATCGCGTCGCCGTCAGTCCATTACTCAAAAATAAGCCTGAATTAGCTAGCAAGGCCAGGGAAGTCTACGCCAGCCTCAAAAAAGAATTCGGAAACGTAATGTGGGACGACAACGGCAACATCGGCAAACGCTACCGCCGCCAGGACGAAATCGGCACCCCTTACTGTGTCACCATCGACTTCGACACCCTTGAAAATAATACGGTGACTATTAGAGATAGGGACACAGTAGAGCAAGAGCGTGTTGCTATTTCTGATCTGCAAGCTAAATTAAGTAGATAGCTAGAATTTGATATGGGTAGTACAATAACTGGTCAATGAGCTGGGATATTATTTTTTACGAATCGGCTAGCGGTCGAAAACCTGTCAAAAAGTTCATAAAGTCTTTGCAACCGCCTACTCAAGCAAAGCTAGCTAATCAATTTGACCTCTTGGAAGAGTTTGGCCCGCAACTTTCGATGCCCCATGCTAAACCAATTGGTGATGGGTTGTATGAACTACGCGTTCGGGGTAGGGAAGAGGTCAGAATTTTCTATATGTACGTTAAGGTAAAGAGAATATATGTATTACATGGGTTTTTAAAAAAGGCACAGATTGTACCTCGGTCCGAAATCGTTACTGCCATTAAACGGAAATATGAAATTAAATAATAACTTACAATATATGATGTATTGTATAAATATAACGTATAAGTTATACTGAAAGTTAGTGATATATTTATATAAAAATACCATTAACGGAGGCAATGATCATATGCAAAACTGGAAAACACTCAAGAAAGAATTATTACAAAACCCTGCGGTTAAGCAGGAGTATAAAAGATTGCAGCCTGAATACAGGATTGCTAGAGATTTGCTAAAAGCTCGTTTGCAACAACAACTTACACAAGCTGAACTGGCTAAAAAAGCAGGGGTTAAGCAGGAATACATAGCCCGGCTTGAAAGCGGTACTGCAAATCCAACTATAGTTAATCTTAATAAAGTGGCTGGTGTTCTGGACAAGCAATTAAAACTCGTAGGTACTTAAAGATAAGTAAGCTTATTATTCTGCGGAGGCCGTCTGGGTCATGAAACTAAAGTGCTATCGTTCATCATCTGTTGAGAGAAGGGAAAGCTGTGTTCATGGTGTTGGCCTGTTCGCGGTCAAGGATATTGATGCGGATGAACTAGTTGCGATTAAAGCAGGCAAGATTGTGAACGAGGCAATAGTCATCAAGTTTGCTGACGTGATTAATGGCTCGCATGTTCAAATTACACCGGATCTGTTTTTGGCAGGATTAACTCCTGAAGAAGTCGATAATACACTTATTGGCTATAATCATTCTTGCACACCTAATGGCTATATATCTGGGCAAATCGAACTAAGAGCGATGCGAAAAATTGCAGTCGGTGAAGAGATTACTGTGGATTACGCAACCGCATTTACGAGTGATACCCAATCCTTCACTTGTAAGTGCCGCTCAGCTGAATGCAGAAAATTTATCAAGCCATCAGTTGATTCGAGAGACCCAAAACTCAGACAAAAGTACAAAGGTTACTTCGCCAGTTTTATACAAAGAGAAATCAATGGGCAATAAACTGAGCTGCTATGATTACCATAATCTTTGAAGCGCATGCTACTAGTCCCCCATCTCCCCTAACCTAACGACTAGATAATAGTCGCCCTTTGTTACATCTCCACCACCGGGTATAGCCGCTTCAGCTTGGTGCGGGCTGTGTCGGTCGTGAACTGCCAGTTAACCCCTGTCTG
>JBBRXZ010000043.1:0-9627 GCA_038238095.1 Saccharimonadales bacterium (SeqCode) | reverse complement strand
TCTTTTTAGCAAACTTCTTATTAGCTGCGGTCAAGGTCTTCATACCGTGCTTGTCTTTTGGCTTCATGCAACCACAGGTGGCGCACATTACTTCTTCTTTGCCTTACAAACTTTGCAAGTACCGCAGGTACAAGCCTTCTTTGACTTTGACTTAGGGCCTTTGCCAAAACCTGGATCGCCTTTTTTCTTACCACATCCACATGCTGCACACATATTATTTTTTACCTTTCTTAGGTTTAGTTACTTTGTTTTTTCCTTTACCTTCAGGTACACAGTTTGGCACCTTTTTACCGCCTTTGTCTTTCATACCTACCTGAACATAACCTTCCCAGCAGGGTCCTTTTGTAGCCATAATTTAAACTCCTAAAATAAATGGATTGTAGTTAGCGTACCTTAAGAATTGTGGGTCATTGACAAGTTCTTCTGGGTTTACTTGGTTTAATTCTAAACTAATAAGGGTAAAATCATCTCCCATAAGGCCGCGGGGTGAAAATTTAGCTGGGCTCCAAACGGTAGTTCTAAAGACAACCCGATCACGTAGGAAACGATCTGGGTCTTGGCTAAAGTAATCATCATCTGTAGTGGTAGTGCCACGCTGTTTAGAGATGTTGTTTCTAATGACATCTACGTTAAAGGTAAGTCGTAGCTGATCCACAGTGTAAAGACCTCGGTCATTGCGCTGCATCACGCCCTGCTCAAGCTTTGCTGAGACAACAGGAATAGTAATCTCTTTCTTCCAACGTCTACCGACGGTGCTAGAACCCACATCATAGATTGCGTCTACTTCAGTAGCTACAGGATCCCACGCCCACCAGTCAATATTCATACCTACGGTACGAACGATGTCTTTGGTAATGCCTAACTTAATAGACTCTTTTTCGTGGGGAACACCAAAGCGCCCCTGTATCTGTTCTCCGCGCATTCCTACAGTTTAATGCTCGATGAAGAAAAAAAAAGCGTTAACAACCACGTTACTATACGGATCTGGGAACTCTGACATCAATACTTCTTTCTCTGATGTAAAAAATAAACCCTCATTTTCCCCTATATCTAAGGTTTCTTCCCCCACCGTTATTTCCCAACCTAAGCGCTGATATACAACAACGCGTATTACGTAGTCTGCATCTTCTGTGTACTTAGTTGGTGTTTGTGTTGTTTGAGGTCCAGCGTGGATATCTAGGTGTTGCCAAGTAGGTATAAGGTTTTCAGTACGAAGTATTTTTCTAGCTAATGGCAATAGTTTTTCGTGAAGCATGCGTAGTTCGGGGGTGTCTTTTAACTGCAAGACGCCGTAGCTTGATTCATGCGGTGAGACGGCTTGTTTTAACGCTTCGTGGTGTTCTAAAGCGTACTTCTGTATGTAATCAAAGTCTCGCTCTGAAAAAAGGTCTTGGACGACATTATTCATTGTCTTTACCCGTAACTTCTGTTACTGGACCCCATTTGCCAATAGGACATTCTGCAGGGGCAATCTTTACCTTGAGGTGCATGAAACATCCGCACTTCTTACACTGTTGGGTTAGCTTGGTTAGGTGGGCACAGCCATTGCAGATCTCAAGGCGTTTTTTAGCCTCAGCGTCTGTAGTCCTAGGAACAGACTTATCAAGCAAGTCCCATGGACGAGTAGTGCCTAGGTTATTTTTATACTTTTGCCATAACGATTGGTTTGTATTGTCTTCCATTTTTTACTCCTGTAATGATATCCATTGTGAAAGGTCTTGATTTTTAAGAAGTGACGGGGTTACAATGTTGAACCCTAGCATAACAGTATTCTCATGACTATATGTAATTCGTTTACCGGTTTCCCACATATGCAGGTCGCCTTGAACTATAGGGAAAGACTTATTGCCTACGGTTATGTGAGCACCTAGAGTATTAGAGAGTACCCAAATTCCTGAGAAAACAGGGATGCGTATACCTCCTGTGTCGTACCAAACATCGGTTTTTACCTGAGATATTAACTCTGCGGATAGATAAAAAGTTGAGTGAGTTCGACTCAACTCATAATAGCTGCAGGAATCGTGAAGCAACTCTTTGATCTCTTTAAGAGCATAGTTAATATTTATAACCTTAGGTGGTACCGAGGAAGAAAAAATCTCTAGCGGCTTACTTTCAACCCCAAGCAAGATTTGTTCGTTATTCATTAAAACCACCAATCCTTTGCCCAAACCATATTAGGGGAAAAGCTGGGTCTCTAGGAGGTTCCATTTCTTCTCTTTCTATACGCCCGCCAGCTAAAATAGGGGATGCGTAGTCTTGTCCCCCCACATTTCTTTGCTGGTTGTATATCAAATCAGCTACTTTGCTTCTATCTGGTGAGGCTTCTAACTCAACTTTAAAGTGTTTACTAAAGAAATGTTTAAAGAAAATGCCTAACGGGATCCAGTATCCTTGACGTCTATGTATAGGGTTTGTATATATTCTAAAAGTATAGTAATTTTTATCTAAGCATACGTACATATCAGGGTAGTCGTAAAAAAGTTCTTCTGAAATAATGATAGTTCCTGTGGGGTACTTATCGTTTTTATACGCAGATACCAGATAAGCAAATTGATCATTATGTGGTTTAACACATATGTGTACCCAAAACCCGTCCAGCTTATCTGGCAGGTCAACTTGAAGTATTTGTGCGCCGTTTAAATTCATTATTAGTCCAATGTACTAGAGTCGTGCGTTAGCATCCTATCCGTAAAGAATATATCGTAAGGCTCGCAGTCAATAGATACTACTTCGTGAGCTACATCTATTTTTTCAAGTGTATTAATTCTTACCCAGTCTTCTAGTTTATAGGACCAAATTAAATCTGTTTTAAGTATGTTCATAGATAACACAAATGACGCTACTCCAGAACGGTTTACTAAAATATAATGTTGTCCTGAGAAAATATCAGAGTCAATAATTACAGCCCATTCTGCAATACTTGTTCTTAAGCTAACAATTTCTGTTTCTACTAATGTAAATTCTAGGTTAGTATCTGACCATGACAAAGCATCCATATTAGTAGTTGTTAGGTTGTCATAAGGAAAACCAGTAATATCAGCAGATAAAAGCTTGTCCCCTACCTTTAAATCATGAGCAGCAACTAAACCATCAGTTGTTCTAACCATGGTGTTTATATTAACGCTCTTAAATGGGCCAATTGGAGCTATATAAATAGGCTCTGCACCAGGCTCAGTAAATACAAATCCACCATCAGTAGTTGGTTGCGTAGCCACGCCATTGCCTACAGGAGTTACGGGCCCAGTAACTGTGTAAGTAGGTCCTGTGGGGTTACTTGCTGTAGGTGCTGTAGGCGTTGTTGCAACCCCAGGTTCTACACAAGTTCCATAAATATCTGGACAACCTACAGGAGTAATGCAATATGTACGCGTACCGCCATTACCACAAGCTTCTGTTCCGCTTCCATAGAAACAATCAGAACAGTTAGGTCCTGCTCCGCCAGATGTACAGCTACACGGGCTAATGATGTTTGGACAAGTTCCTGGGGTGAAACAAGTATTGTAAGTACTTGGAGAACCGTTAGGACAAGTGCAAGAGGTTTGTTCGTTTCTAATACAAGAGCTACATCCTCCAGGAGTTTCAACGCAAGAACCATAAATATCCGCACAGCCAATAGGTGTTACACAAACAGTTTGAGATCCGGGGGTACCATTAGAAGTTGTGCAGTAACCATCTCTAGTAGATAAACAAGTGCTGCAGTTTCCAGTAGGGGCTTGTGGTCCAGTAGGTGCTGGGGTAGTATTTGGGCAGGGCACATAAGATCCAGATGTAGATAATTCGTTGTAGCAACCATTACCTGAAGGATTTACAGGGTTATAGGTAGAGTATTGATTACAACTCGCTACAATGTTAAACCCGCTTAAGCAAATTTCTGTAACTTGATAAAGCGTGGGTGCGGGACCACCACCTGATGACGGAGGAGTCGGTGCTGTGTAGGTTGTGCAACGTTTAAAGGTGTAGACATCTTGGCACCCTTGAGGGGTAACACACCTATATCTAACCCCAGTACCAGAGGCACAAGATGAGGTAGAGTATTCCTCTTCTCCGCTACCTTGACCGCAAATAGTGCCTGCGCAAGGATCTGTGGCGCCTACGCACTCTCCAGTTACTACGTCGGTAGTTACAGCACACCAACTTTGATAAGTATTATTTGTTACAAGACGTTGCCCAGTGTTATTCCACCCGCAAGACTCGTAAGTAGTAGAGGTAGTTTTTGGGTTTAAACAGTTTTCTGTAGTTTTACAAGAAGGATAGGTAATTATTCCAGCGGCTTCGCACACCCATTCCCCTTGGCCTGCTACAACTGTTCCAGTAATGTCTTCATTTTTAAGTTCATTTAAACATTGACCTGTTGAATAAGGGCGAAGAGTGCAATAGTATTTAATATTTCCAAGTAACGGATTACAGCACTCGTAAGAAACTTTTACTGAATTGTCGTCGTATTTTTGAGTAATGCGTTTTCCATACCCATTAGTACATCCTGATATCCCACCCCAAAACTCACAATCGCCTTTTTCATAGCTAACTTGAGTAATTGTTGCAGTAATTTTATTACATACGCCTGCAGGAACGGTAAAAGTATTACATCCTGGATCTGTTTGACAAGTATACGCAGCAGTTCTTGTTCCTACCGTAACCCCATCAGATAAGTAACAAGGCTCGGTTGTTGCGCTAATAACGCCGTTAGTACCGTTTAAACAAAAATTAGGTCTAAAACAAATTTGTTGTTCTACTGGGGCGAGTTGTTGGCCTGGGGCCGTACAAACTGAGCGCCAAGTACCGTTTATTCGAGTATAGGTTTGATTTACTGTACGCCAAACACCGTTAACTTTTACGTAGCCGCAAACACCATTCGATGGCGAATCGCTCGTAGCCTCTTTCCAAACACCGGCAACCTTGACGTATGTTGCCATGGCTTAAACGTACTTCAGCCAAACGTCCCCATCTATTCCACCAGAAGGAGTAGAGGTGGAAGTAAATACGTTTCTTACAACTCCTGAGCTAGTAGATGCGGTAGTAACAGATCCGTTAGTAACTCCAACAGCGCCCATAGAAATTGGCGTAATTGGGTCAAGACCACCAAGTGCGTGGTTTACTGCGTGCAAAGCCGAGGCTGCACCAATTGATGAAGGGTTTACTTGAGCAGTACCAAAAGATTCCCAAGTGTTTGCATTTGCATTCCATCGTCTAAGTCCCATTAGTTAACTCCGTAAACTAGTATGGAGCCAGAAGCAAATCCTCCGGCGCTAATTTTAAGTTGAATAGATGTAGGAGATTGTACTTGTTGCCAAACTCCTGCTCGTAAAATTGGAGTAATTAAATTTGCAGTATTGCGATAAACGCCTTCTGCAACGCCAAATTGAAATCCTTGAGTATCTTGCGTATCTTCAAAACGAAAAGTAAATTTATTAGTTGTAATTCCACCTTTTACTAAAACAAATTTAAACATTTCTGTAGTAGCCGTTGCTTGAGCGTCAATATAGCTTGAGTTGTCGTTGTTTAAGGTTAGGGATAGGTCTGCATCTGACGATAGAGTTAGACCTCTAGTAACTAATAGGATGTCTTTATACTCAGAGTTAGTAGCAATATTAATAGTACGACCTACAATTGTAGCCACATTTATGTTTTGAAGAATATTTTTACCGGCGTTATTTTGAGTATCTGAGTCAAACCAAACGTCGCCATCAGTAGCGTAGTCCGGTAAAAAAGGACCAATGTGTACAGTGTTTCCTGCACGATTATCAGTAAATTTTACTGAGCCAAGTTCTCTTCCGTTGAATTTAGCACCCATTACGAAATTTCCGAACCAAAGGCTTGGAATGAAAGGTTGCCGCTATTTGCAAATACATAGATGGCATCTCCTGCATTTAAAGTAATTCCTAAGGTATAGGTAGCTGTTGTGGACGCTGGGATTGATGCGTCAAATACTAGGTATTGCTTTGCGCTGTCACCCGCGCCATTTTCACGCAAAGAAATGCGGTAAGTAGCTGCTGAAGATCCTCGATTACAAATAGCTAGGGTAGAGATCACAGTGTTTACACCGGTTCCTACGGGGCCATAAAACAATGTGGGGGTATTACTTGTAGGGGCAACTTGTCCCAAAATCTTATAGAGTGTTGGCATCGGGGCTCTCCTCTGAATAAAAAGCTAGATTAGATTGCAATCTAAGGTCGTTTGGTTTTAATTCTACAGCTTTGCTCCCATAATTCAGGGCTTTCTCAAAATTTCTTAGGTTGTAGGCAGCTAGAGCTGCGTAGTCATACGGGGCGTATCCCCAGGCAAACTCTTCGCATAGATATTCCATAGGCTTTTCTGTGATAGCTAGGGCCTTTTCTGCAGCCCCCAGGCAAGCAGTCCACATACTATGCTCATAATAAAGCTTGGCTAGGTCAACATAGGCCTCTCTACGGTCTGGGCATTCCTTAACCGCTTTTTTAAACCACTCTTCAGCCTCTTCCCAATCAATCTGCATCTTGGCTATGTAACGCATAGATGCAGCTTTTTCTGGGGGCCATTTAGCTTTAGGTAGTTCTAGGTGGCGTTTAAACTCTTCTGTTGCTAGATCGTACTGCCCATGAAAGAATAGCTCTCTAGCGTAGTAATGAGCGTTGCGATCATCAGCTGGGTCTTCTTTTACCGCCTCCGCTAACAAGGGCATGTATTGAGAACGTGGCTTGCTATTGTCAGCATGATGATGGATTTTTATTTTAACCCAACCTTGAGTCTCTACGCTTTGGTTAGTCAACAGTACTTCGTGTACTGGATGTTTCCAACGGTAGCCGTTACGAGCATGGATTTTATCTCCGCCGTATACAAGGCCGGGGGTGCCATCTTCATTCCAATTCCACGTGTACTCATAACGTGGGCGAGTAAACCCAGCTTCAAAAGCTTTAGCTAACTCTAGGCGCCAACCCTTGATTAAAACTTCATCAAGGTCTAGGGCAATACAGTAATCAATATCTTTAGGGATAGCAGCAAGAGATGCATTTCTAGCGTCGTCAAATCTCCAAGGTTTAATTGAAATATCTATGACGTTAATACCAAGCTCTTTTGCAAGTTCTTTGGTGCCATCACTAGAGCCAGTATCAGCTATAAGAAGATAGTCAGCATCTTTAGCTGACTCGTACCATTTTTTAACAAATTGTGCTTCGTTTAACGCAATCGAATAGACTGCAACTTTCATGCTCCGACTTTCTGTTAGTTTTGTACTGCTGCTAGCTTCTTTCGTAGGTCTTCTAGCGCAGTTTCAATACGTAGCTTTGGGCGCTCATCCAGTACTTTAATAAGTTCAAGTCCGGCTAATTCACCCTCTAGAGTTGCAATAGCTTGAGTATAGATTGCTGCAGTTGATTGTGGTGTTACTTCTTCAGTCATTTTATTCCTCCGTTGGGTATACAAGATCGTAGCCTATTACAGTTCCGATCTCGTCCTTTACTTCAAATTTCTCTGCCCCGGTTTCTAGGTCAGTTCCTAAACTTACTTTAGTTACGCTCATATTGTAGATAACCTTCCCCATACTCCAACTGTACTAGTTGAGAGAGATGATGATGACGTAGGCAAATCTGCTGTTGTGGCTATAAGAGCTGTTACTCGTGGAGTAAGAGTGCTTAGGGCTGCAGGGATAGCATTAAACGCGGTGTATACGGTTCCTCCAGTAGCTGCAACTACTAGAACGCCAATAGCGTATCTAGTACCTGGAACTAATGTGTAGGTAGCTGGAAATCCACCAGTAGTGTTAAAGCTGCGGGTGTACACAGTATTAATACCGCTAAAGATAGTTGAATCAGATGCTGTTCTGGCAACAAGAGTAACTGTGCCTCCAGATACGGTGTACAAACCAAACTTAACTAGGCTCTGCCCAGTTGTTTGTGTTGAAGCTGACGCAACAGATATTGAGTTAATTGTTGCGCCGTAGCGTGGAGTAAAGAAAGTTAAGTATGTAGTATCGCTGGATACGGTGCCGCTAAAGTTTCCTAAACGAGGATAGACATCAACCGTAGTGCTAGTTGCGTTTATAGACCCGGCGAGTGCAGCTTCATAAGCAGTTGTATCAAAAGATGCTGTAGATGTTGGATTATCATAAAGAACAGGACTAACAGCCGCTAAAAGGCCTTTGGGCCCTGTAGGGCCGGTAGGTCCAAAAGGACCAGTTGGTCCGGTTGAGCCAGTTGGTCCTGTTACCATAGAAGGTTCTGTTGAAATCGGCCCTGTTGGTCCAGTTGAGCCCGTAGGTCCGGTTACTTGTGATGCAGCGCCCGTTGATCCAGTAGGTCCAAGAGGACCTTGAATGTTTCCAGTGTTAATCCATTGAACGCCACTCCAAACCCAAAGATTTCCGGTAATTAAATAAGCGTCACCAATATTGCCTGTTGGGTTTGCTGCAATAAGTTCTGAATACGTTGCGTAAGATCCAAGAACGTTAAGCCCAGCCCCAATTGGACCAGTTGGTCCGGTAAATCCTTGTAACCCTATTAACCCATCTTTACCCAAAGCCCCAGTTAAACCAATAGGGCCGGTAGGTCCAGTCGGTCCTTGAGAAATAGAAACATTCCATTCTGAACCATTCCAAAATGAAGTAACGTTAGTTAAAGAGTTAATCCAAATATCTCCTATAGAGGGGTAGATAGGTGGTGCAGTATCGTATGTTATGTATTGATTACCTGAGTTTTCGTACGCCCCGTTTGCGGAGTACGATATGTTATCGCTACTAGACAAAACAGAAATAACATCGCCAGTATTTATTGCAAACCTAAAAGTTTCTACAGCTTGACCAGCCGCTATAGATAAATTTTTAGCGATGTAAATACCGTTTGAATTTAAAGTTCCTTGAAAAGGGACTACTGCAACGTCAACTTTTGCTGAAACAGTACCTTTATTCGTAGCAATAACTGATACTACATACCCTTTATCAGCAGTTAGCAGAGTAGTTTGAATATCTTTAAGGGGGTTAGATGACCCTATACGTCTTACTGGCATTTGTTTATCTCACCCAATCCTAAATCGCACTCAGAGATTTATGAGTAATTGTGCCAACCATACTTGCATGAATAGAACATATGTATCTATATCCGCTAGAAGCAGCAGATACAGGAACATTCCAATAAAGAGTACCAGAAGTTTTAGCTTGAGCACTTGAGTCTAGGGTAACAGTTCCATCTGTTGCAACATGTATTAGTCCATTTGTTATGTTTGCAAATCCTGCACCAGTGTCTGCTTGTACTTGAAACGGATGTGAGCCAAGTCCAACTAAGTTGAAGGCAATAGTTGCCCCGCCCAAAGCAAAGATTGTTGGGTTATTCCCTGAATAATGACTGTTAAAAAGATAAGCAGAGGCTCCACTGTTTGTTACGGTTAATCGTGCTATTGCAGAGTACGCGACTTCGTCAATAGTAATTGCTGCAGCAGTTGCATCTGTTGTTCCGCTAAATGTTGCTGAGCCAGCAGTTCCTGTAGAACCAGTTGCACCCGTAGCACCCGTAGCACCAGTAGGACCTGTAGGGCCAGTTGAACCAGTCGGACCAGTCGGACCACCCGATGGCCCAGTTGCACCAGTCGGACCTGTAACGGTGCTATCAGCACCGCCAATACCTGCTGCACCTGTTGGACCTGTAGGGCCAGTCTCACCTG
>JBBRXZ010000042.1:0-9805 GCA_038238095.1 Saccharimonadales bacterium (SeqCode) | reverse complement strand
CTAACACTTCGGCCACGGCTACCGTTGACCAGACAGCCGGCTGGCGCCCGGTCTCGATAGTTTGCAGCAGATCAAGGGCCTTCCGATGTTGCGGCGCCTCCGCATTCAATACATAGATCAGGATTACTGAATCAATTGCCAGCCGTTTCACTCTGCCACTCCTCGCGCAACTGTTGTAAGTACTGATCGGGAGTTACTTTACCGGCCCGCCAGGCTTCGGTACCGGCGCCAGCCACGGCGCTAAGCACCGAACGCTGACTGATTACTATATCACCGCCAGCTGTAGCGCGTACCGTTAGTTGCTGCCCCGGGCTAAGGCCGACCCGTTGGCGTTCAGCCTTGGGAATTACAACCTGATACTTGCTGGAAACAGTGGTTTTGCCCATAAATTCCCCTCCTATGTTTTACAGCTTAGCAAAACGTATTACTTTTTTCAAGTACGTAAAACGCAAGCTCTGCACTAGTAAGACATTAACTCCACTTTTTAGGTCACAATCTTCAGGATGTTTTGAGTTTTTTCAGCAAGGCTTCATCCTGCGTTAACAACGTTTTGGCTCGCTTGAGCTGTACCTGAGCCGCTACCAGACAATCGACAAAATCAAATTTACTGGTCTCGTACAACTCTAAAATACAGAGTAATAGTTCCTCGTCACAAGCAAACAAGCCGGTGCTAAGCATGTCTCGCAAGGCATCCGCCGCCACATTTCGGGGCATATTATAGAAATTTTTACTCGTTAGGATAAAAGCAACTTCGTAAAAAACGGCTGTTTCCAGCATAATTTGACCGGCTTGATACCTGCCCAGCAAACCAGCAGCTTGCCCTGCCAACCGCGGGTTGTCATTAGTTATTACTCTAATCAATATATTAGTGTCAACTATGGCCTCATGCATGGTTAACGAAAGGTCTTCTTGCCACTGGCCCTGTGGCGGGATAACCAGGCCTGTTCCCGGCCTGCGGCCAGCTGCGCGTCAGAGAATGATTGCTTAATATATGGCTTAGCCCGGCGCTGTATGTCGCCCAGCTGGGTAGATAGATCCTTTTGGATAGTGAGCAATAACATATCACCCCGCCTCTGTACCAGCAGTTTGCGGGTACGATTAAGCCCGAGTTGACGTACCAATTCTGCAGGCAGGGTAATCTGATTTTTACTAGTAAGGGTAATCGTTCTCATGCCTTACATTATACTAAATTGCATTACCACATGCAACTTTATACGCGAGCGACAGTATTAGCTATACCTTATACTAAGTTTATGTACTACTATTTTGTGTGGGTGCGCAGCCAACGCTATCATAGCAGCCAAGCACTTACCTACCGTAGCAACCAGCGGTTATCGACTGGCAGCATCGTGCAGGTAGAGCTGCAAAAAGAAGTAGTGATAGCAGTGGTGACAGGTACAACTAGTGAGCCTCGTTTCCAAACCAAGGCTATTAACAGGGTGTTTGAATTACCGGCACTGCCGGCTCATCTGTTAAAACTGGCTAATTGGTTACGGAGTTACTACCCGGCGCCCCTGGGAATTATTTCGCAGCAATTGTTGCCGGCTAATTTGTCGGAAAAACAATTAGCTTCATCATTGGAATCAAAGGCTTTTTCTAAACCTGATTTGTCTAGACTACCACCCTTAACGGCAGAACAGCAAAGTTCTCTATCGGCCATGCAAGATCGCGATACCTACCTGCTGCATGGCATCACCGGCAGCGGCAAGACCCGGCTGTATATGGAGCTGGCAGCTAAATCGGTACAGGATGGCAAATCAGCCATCATCTTAACCCCGGAGATCAGCCTAACTTCACAGCTGGCTAACAGTTTCCGCCGGGGTTTTGGTAACCGGGTTATCGTGGCCCACTCCCACCAGACCCCAAGTGAGCGGCAAAAAGCCTGGCTGGATTGCTTAAGAGCTACGGAGCCGGTCATTGTCGTCGGGCCACGTTCCGCTCTATTTAGCCCGGTGTCAAAACCCGGCCTAATCGTGCTAGATGAGGCTCATGAAGGCGCTTACAAACAGGAACAGGCGCCGCAGTACCTGACCGGCCGCGTAGCAGCTTACTTGGCTGGACTGACGTGGTCCACACTATTACTGGGCTCAGCCACGCCATCCATCAGCGATTATTACCTGGCCAAACAGAAAAATAAGCCGATCATTAGATTAAACCAGCTCGCCCAACCAGATATTCATCCCCAGACAGAGGTCACCATTGTAGACCGTAAAGACCATGGCTTGTCGACCCGTTCGCCGCTTATCAGCTCCCCCCTTCTAAAAGCCATGGAGATGGCGCTGAAACGTGGTGAACAAAGTCTGCTGTATCTAAACCGGCGCGGCACCGCCCGCTTAGTAATGTGCGAAAATTGCGGCTGGCAGGCCGCCTGCCCGCACTGCGACATACCGCTCACCTACCACGGCGACCATCACGAACTGCGCTGCCACAGCTGCAGCTACCACGGGCCGGTGCCAAGTGGCTGCCCAACTTGTGGTCATCCTAGCGTAATTTTCAAAACCGCCGGCACTAAAGCCATTGTCAGCGAAGCGGAAAGGCTGTTTCCAAATGCTAGAGTGTCACGTTTCGACACCGACAATCTGAAGGCCGAACGCTTCGAGCAGCACTACGATGCTATCAAAGCCGGTGAAGTTGATATTTTAGTAGGCACCCAGCTGCTGGCCAAAGGTCTGGACTTACCGAAGTTAAGCACCCTGGGCATCCTGCTGGCCGACACCAGCCTGTACATGCCGGATTTTACGGCGTCGGAACGGACTTTTCAGCTCATCAGCCAGGTACTGGGACGCATCGGCCGGGGTCATGTTGCCGGCCGGGCCATCATCCAAACCTACCACCCCGATCACCCCATATTAATTGATGCACTAGCCGGAGATTATCCGCACTTCTATAAGCGCGAGCTGGCCGAACGCCGGCAATTCCTCTTCCCGCCTTTCTGTTATCTGCTTAAATTAACTGTCCGGCGCGCCAGTATCAAGTCTGCCGAAGCCGCCGCCACAAAATTGAAAACCGAAATTGAATCCGACGGCTATAAAGTCCGCGTCGAGGGCCCCGCCCCCAGTTTTTACGAACGTTTCCAGAACAAATACCAATGGCAATTAATAATTAAAGCCGTAAATCGCAGTGAACTCCTAAAAATCATCGCCGCGCTGCCCAGTGGCTGGTCCTACGACATCGACCCCATGGATCTACTCTAAGAATTACCACCAGCCCCTGCAAGTAATGGTACATTTTTAAAATCATTATCGAGCGTTGCCAGTACATAGCCGTACTGCAAACATAAGGCAGCTATCCAGATGTCATTTTTATAGCTCACCGCTGGAGCCAACGCGGAAGTAACTACCTATGTTTTAGTGGGCTGTAGCTGGAGAGTACGAGAGTATCGTTCGATGGAGTCGGCACGGTTTTCTTCAATCTTCGCAGTTAGCCTGGCCCCCATGATCTCCATTCTATCCTTTAATCTGTATTCGACAGCGTTAATTTCGGCAGTCAGTTTGGTATCGAGAACGTTAAAACCTTCTTTGAGATCATCTTTAGTTGTCATATTGTCAGTAATAGTCTGCAGGGTGTCGGCTACGCCCATGAACAGCTGATCTTGCTTAGTAGATGATTGGTCAAGCCTGATGGCGAAGCCGTCTTGGGTTTTACCGAACTGGTCTAGTTTGACGGCTACGGCATTAATAGCGTCAAGCACTTGTTGGTTGGTTGTGTCGCTCATGATGCTCTTTAGTATAGCTTCCTGTCGTGGCAAAGCAAGATTTTCTAGCTAGATTTAAGGAAAATTTAAGTATTTTACCCATACTTACTCACCTTATAGCACTGCTAATCTGTTATACTTATCTGGAATTATGACCAAAGACGATATTATCGCTTTACCGAATCCGCACCTGCGGCAGAAATCCGCGCGGATAGGCGTGATCACTGCCGAGATAAAACAAGTGGCTGAAGATATGCAGGCGGCAACAATTGATTGGGACCAGAGCCGTGAACACGAGGTTGGCGTGGCTTTGGCTGCCGTGCAGATTGACCGGTTATATAAAATTGTAGTAATTCGTAATAATTATGACAACAAGAAAGATCTCGGCTTCACAGTTTTTATCAATCCTGTGATCACTAAGCTGGAGGGTGAGGTCAAAGAAGATTTTGAAGGCTGCCTGAGCGTTACAAACATCTATGGCAAAGTTCCCCGCCATACCAAAGTCCGCGTGAAAGCCCTGGGCTTAAATGGCAAGGAATTCCGGATGAGCGCCGAGGGTTTCATGGCCCGTATCTTCCAGCATGAGATTGACCACTGCCAAGGCATCCTTTTTATAGACCACATAAAAGATAATAAAGAGTCTTTCTTCAAGCTCAATGAAGACGGCAAGCTGGAGCCCTTAGACTATGAAAAAGATGTCAAAAAAAATCCTATTCTTTGGTAATGAACGGCTGGCTACAGGTGTCATTACTGGTGCGCCGACCTTGCAGGCCCTGATCGCTGCCGGCTACGAGATACCGGCTGTGGTGGTCGCCCAGAATGAGGTTGGCAGGTCACGCCAAGTCCGGGAACTTGAGGTTGCCACAGTAGCTAAGACCCATAGCATACCTGTTATATCGCCGGCCGATTTAAATAAAGCTAGGAATGAGTTGTCCGCTTTTAATGCCAAAGCCGCTGTATTGATCGCCTACGGCAAAATCGTGCCCGAGGCCATCCTAAACCTCTTTCCGCACGGCATTATTAATATTCACCCTTCCCTGCTGCCGAAACATCGCGGTCCTACGCCGATTGAAAGCGCCATTCTGCAAGGCGACACTGAAACCGGCGTATCGCTGATGCGATTAAGCAATGAGATGGATGCCGGCCCGGTCTACGCTCAAAAAACAGTTTTACTCCGTGGCGATGAAATTAAGCCGTTCCTAGCTACACAACTTCTGAACCTGGGCAAGGACATGCTGCTGGAACACCTGCCAGGTATTTTATCCGGTGAATTGGAGCCAACGGCTCAAGACGGTTCAAAAGCTACCTATGATAAGCTGATTGAAAAGTCCGCCGGCAAGCTGGACTTCAATAAACCAGCCACGGTTTTGGAGCAGGAAATCCGGGCTTATACCGGCTGGCCGCGAAGCCGCACGACTATTGGTACTACTGATGTAATTATTACTAAAGCGCACGTTTCTGACGGCAAAGGTAAGGCGGGCAACCTTTGGATAGAGAGCAAACAACTTGGTGTCTATAGCGGTGAGGGCGTTCTTATTATCGACAGTCTAATCCCAGCCGGTAAAAAAGAGATGTCGGCTCAGGCCTTCCTGGCTGGCCGGTAAGCTGTATGTAATTATGACGTACCGGATTATTTATGGCTGAGGGCTAGCTGGTGGTGGCTGGGGTGGTTGCGGAGGAGTGTACTGAGGCGGCTGAGGTTGTGGCTGTGAAGGTGTAGGGGCTGGAGCAGCCGAGGGTGGCGGCCCGGGCCACGCCGGAGGCGGTTGCGGCGTTGTTCCTGGAGATGGTCCGGAAGCAGTTTGGTACTCAAGTGGGGTTTGGGCCTGGGTTTGTTGAGGCGGATCCATGGGCTGACCGGATTGCCACGGTTGCGAAGTGGCGGCTGAAGTCGGAGCCGGAGGAACCGGTTGAGCAGGCATAGTCTGAGTTGGAGCCGGCTGGGCTGCCGCCACCTGGCTGGCAGCCAGAATCTGGGGAGCCGTTTGGGCAACCTCGCCTTTTAATTTATCGAATTCCTGCTGGACAATGTCTTTATAGTTGGGGAAGTTGGTTTCCAGCCACTTGAAAGCACCGGCATCGTCCTTAGCCTCAAAGTAACGCTCAAATTCATCCAGCTGTTCATTGGTCATCTGGTCGGCCAGGCGGATACCGACCCGCATCTCAAGCGTTTCATAGACATGCTTTAGAAAGCTGTTTTTTTCGGCCTCCGGCAGGCTGCCCAGTCCAATTTCTTCGAGTAAACTGTTATCAATCTTTAACATTTAATGATTCCTTGCCTATTTACCATTGTACTACCATTTTCCAACATATTTATAGCTGCCGTTGCAGCGCCTCACGGGTGAAGAGTTCAATGCGGTCGCCTTCTAATAGATCGAGACGTTTGGTGGTTTTTAGGCTCATGCCGCACATTTCACCCTCAACGACTTCTTTGGCCTCGGCTGGACCGCGTTTCAGCCCGGTGACTTCCACTTCACCAAGGTTCTCATCATTACGGGTTACCCGTGCTAATGCAGGAGCGGTAAGCTTGCCCTTTGTAACTTCGCCGCCACAGATAACTTCGGTTTTAGTGGTATTGAAGACGCCTTTAACCAATAGCCGGCCCAGTTCGGTCTCAACAATCTCAGGCCTTAACAACTCGCTAAGCTCGCGTTTTACGTCATCAATGAGCTCATATATGACTTTATAAAGCCGTACATTAACTTTATCTCTGCTGGCTTGCTGCTGGCTGCTACCCGACATATCGACATTGAAACCATATATGATGGCGTGGCTGGTGTGGGCCAAACGCAGGTCATTTTCGCCCACGGCACCAATACCGGTGCCGACAATACGGACCGATACTTCCTCGGTATCCAAGGACCGGAGACTATCTATAACGGAGGTCAGGGAGCCTTGAACATCAGCTTTGATGATAATATTTAGCTCCTGCATGTCATTGTCGCGGTTGATCATACGTATCAGTTCACTGCTGCCGATGTCCAGGCGACCGCCGCCAGTTTGTTTATCACTGGCCGTTTGTGACGCCTGTGACCGGGCTTGCTTTTCACCATTTGCTACCATAAACTCATCTCCGAACTGCGGCAAAGTTTTAAAGCCGGTGATAGTAATTGGCATTGATGGAGTGGCTTTTTTGATCGGTTTACCGTCGGTAGTTTCCAGATTGCGGATTTTAGCATAACTGCCGCCGGCCACAATAAAATCGCCGGGCGATAGCGTGCCGGCTTCAACTAAGGCATGGGCTACCGGTCCCCGGCCTTGCTGAACATGGGCTTCGATGATCAAACCGCGGCCCGGTACGTCAACGTCGGCCTTAAGTTCCTCAACGTCGGTGACCAGCAGCAACATATCGAGCAGCTCCGGGATGCCCTCCTTAGTCTTAGCGGAAACCGGCAGCACGATGGTATCGCCACCCCACTCTTCAGTTAATAAATCTTGCTCGGACAGTTGTTGTTTAAGCCGGTTCAGGTCGGCACCTTCTTTGTCCATTTTATTAGCGACAACGATGATCTTAACCCCGGCTTTTTTGGCAAAACGAATGGCCTCAACGGTCTGGGGCTTAATGCCATCATCGGCCGCCACAACGATAATAACGATGTCGGTCAGCAGCGCGCCATGCTCGCGGATGGCGGCAAAGGCTTCGTGCCCCGGGGTGTCCAGAAAGGTAATGATCCGGTCGTTATGGGTAATCTGATAGGCTGAAATGTGCTGGGTAATGCCGCCGGCCTCGGCCTTAACCACGTTGGCACTACGGATGGCGTCGAGTAAACTGGTTTTGCCATGATCGACATGACCCATCACTGCCACCACCGGCGGCCGGGTTTGGGCCTTAGCGCTGGAAGCCTGCTTAATGCGCATCGGCTGGGCTTCATCGGCAGCAGCCCGCTTGGCAAGCGTAACCGGTAGCGACAGCTCATCGACAATAATCTGTGCGGTGTCAAAGTCAATTCGTTCGTTTACGGTAGCCATCACACCGTTCTTCATAAGCTCGCCAATCAAGCGAGTGACCGGGATCGACAGCCGCTCAGCCAGGGTGCCGACTGTGACCATATCTTCTATTTCAATGACGTTCTTGGTGACTTCAGCGGTAGTTTCGGTTTCGGTATCCGTCATGATCAAATCAACTCCTTTCCGGCCCGGCAGGCCTTACTATGATTAACTTTGCAGCCTGGTTATTGGCTTTTGAATGTATGGGGTTTCCAGATGTTGTGCAGTGCAAGGCACCAGTGAGAAGCGGACGGAGACGTACTGAATGGTACGTCGGAGGAGCATCGGAGCTGGTAACGCAGCAATGTGCAGCATATGGGAAGCCCTACTTCTTAGCACTCTTAGCGTTTTTTAAGGACAAAGCTATCTTGCGGTTATCGGTGTCGATATCCAGCACCTTGAACTGTTTCTTTTCGTTCAATTGGAACAGTTTCTCGGGGTCCACCGTCTCATCATTGCTCATTTCCGAAACATGTACCAAGGCTTCCACACTGGGACTGATCTGCACAAAGGCGCCAAACGGCGTGATGCGCGTTACTTTGCCTTCGACGGTGTCACCAGTCTTGAAAGCTTTAACCTGATCAAGCCAGGGATCCTCGCTCATCTGTTTGAGGCTGAGACTCAGCCGATCTTTATCAATGCCAATGATTTTGGCCTTGACCTTATCGCCAACTTTGACGTAATTGCGGGGGTTATCGACCCGTTCCCAAGATATTTCCGAAATGTGTACCAGCCCCTCAATGCCGTCAACGTTCACGAAGGCGCCAAAATCAATAACACCGGTAACTACACCTTCGACCTCATCACCGACCTTTAGCTCAGAGAAACGGGCCTGCATGTCATCTTTAACAGCTTCTTTCTCGGAGAAGATAAGTTTATTGTCTTTACGGCTGACATCCAGTACTCGGACACGCAAGGGGTTGTTGGTTAAGGCGTGCAGTTTTTGCAGAATTTCGTCCTTATCGGCGCCGCTAACTCGTGGATAATGCCCGGCTGCCAGCTGCGATACCGGCAGAAAGCCCCGGATACCTTCTAATTCAACCAGCAGGCCGCCCCTGTTAGCATCGTAAGGCACAACCTCGACGATTTCATTGGCTTCGTGGACTCGTTGGAGCTCGTCCCAGCCACGGTCTTTGACCGCCCGCTTCATGCTGAGTAAGACGTGCCCCTCATCCATTTCCGGATCAATTACGCTAACTGTTACGCTCTGGCCCTCTTCCAGCTTCTGGCCATAACCAATCTCCCGGCGCATGACTACGCCGATGCCATGAACGCCCAGGTTTATCCAGACCTCATTTTTTCTGACATCCGTAACTACGCCTTCCACGACGTCGCCCGTGTCTAATCTTTTGATGTCGCTGCCAGCTAGCAGCTCATCCATAGTCATTGCTTGTGACATGTTCTTAACCATGCCTCCTTCAAAATGTATTTCTTCAGCCAGCAACAGATAGCTTTCTCTCGAACGCTTCCTTTCCCCTGTCACCAGTTAGATTACTGACTGTAAGATTACCTTCATTATACCCGGTACAACACCTTGAGTAAAGCGATTATTGGTAAGGCTGATTTAGAGCTGTTTCATCTGCCTAAGAGGTACCATTTCCAGGCTCTGTCGGCCGGAAAATCTGGCCAGGAGCCGGGGGTGTAGGAGGTTCGAGCCTGAGGTCTTTAGTAACCGGGGAGGCACTCAGATCCGGTACAGATATAGATATAGAGTTGTGGATAGTTGGCGGTGAGTATGGAACCGGAGTGGGTGGTGATGGCACAACTAGGCTTACAGTACTTACAGGAGCTGGTGGTGACGCAGCAGGCAGTGGCTTTGGGGTCACAGGTGGCTCAGGCACTTTAATAACGGGCGGTGAGTCTGGAACCGGAGTGGGTGGTGATGGCACAACTGGAGTTACGGTCTTCGGCTCTAGAGTAACCGGAGCTACATCAGGTTTTTGGATGTCTTGCCTACTTGGAGCTATAACGGCAGTAGGGGATACCGGCGGTAATGAAGCAGTGGGTGATGGCACAACTGGAGTTACAATCTTCGGCTCTGGAGTAGTTGGGTATATGTTAGCTGATGGCGGCAGTGATGTCCCTACCATAGCTGGCTGATGCCTAGGCATAAGTTGTTTCAAT
>JBBRXZ010000041.1:0-9978 GCA_038238095.1 Saccharimonadales bacterium (SeqCode) | reverse complement strand
GTGAATCAGATGAAAGGCATCTTCAAAGTTAAAAACCGGGAGCTTTGGCCCATATATAATGCTATTAAACAGTTAGTTATTAAGTTTGACCGTGTCAGCTTTAACCATGTTCCGCGTGAGTTTAATAAACTGGCAGATGCAGCCGTCAACCGGGCGCTTGATGAACAGTTAGGTATCCTAAATCAAAATGGAATGTAGCCACATATATTATTACCAATAAAGCTTATTATGAGAAGAATATAAAAAGTGACACTAAATGCTACCAAGCCACTCATTCCATAATTTTTTGACTTAACTTCATCGAAGCGGTCAGTCAGGACCAAAAGAGTAATCACTCCTACTACTATTAAACATGCGATGATAAGATGCGGATGTGAGATCTCTGGTGTTGCTCCATATACATTACTGCATGAATCGTGAGGTATGATTAAGTTAAATATTGTGACTATGCTAAGAATTATTGCTAAGACCAGATTTAGTGATAGCATAATCTGGCTTTTTTGCAATTTACTCATAATGTTAGTTTAGCATAGGGGTGATTATTGACTGGAGTATAATAACTAGTGGCCAGATTATTGACTGATCGCGTGCTTTTAAAGTACGAGGAAAGTCCGGGCAGCATAGGGAAGGGCAGTCGCTAACGGCGACCGGGGGTAACCCCAGGGAAAGTGCCACAGAAACGAAACCGCCGGATTTATCCGGTAAGGGTGAAACGAGCGGGGTAAGAGCCCGCATCTCTATACGGTGACGTATAGAGATGGTAAACCCTGCCTGCTGCAAGGAGATGGATACTTTGAGGCCTAAAGCCTCAAGCGTCCCGCTAAGCATCCACCATAAAAACCGCTCGAGCCTGCTAGCAATGACAGGCCTAGATAGATGATCAGTCTTGACAAAACCCGGCTTACAGATAATCTGGCCCCCTGAGGTTTCTTTAGGATAAGGGGCTTTTTTTAGTTGTCAGGACTTTAATGTCGGTATCAGGTAAGGGGCGTGTTTAGTATCCGCGGATACTAATTTGTCCTTATCGAATGTGAGTTAAGTATATAAGTCTCTTCTAAGCACCAGCTTCGGACATATAAATAATTGTAAGATATGGGCGGCTTTCTCGGCTAACTGATAGATGATAATTTTGCTACTCTTCTTAGCTATAGTGTTAAGATTACCTCTCACTGGGGTCAGGCGGATGAATTCTGTTAATAATACTAATTATAGGTGCCATTTCCTCTTGTCGTTCTGGGTCTGATTGCTCCAGGCTTCTCCTAATATCTAGGCCTTTTTCTTTTAACAAGTTGTTCAGAAGCTCCTTAAATGGCTCAGGCACGGCAGCCGGGTCTATCTCTAGTAAAAGAAGACCCCATCCAGCCCGATGCAGAACTTCAGGGATGTTATCACTTTGAGCGTGAAAATTATCTCTATGAGATTCAAAAGGGTTTTTGAGGCTCGCCTCCATGAAATGTTTATTTCTGGGTGGCTTTGACTATGGCGGTGAAGGCGGCGGGTTCGTTGACGGCTAGTTCGGCTAGGATTTTGCGGTCTAAGGTGATTTCTGATTTTTTGAGGCCGGCTATAAGTTTGCTGTAGGTGGTGCCGTTTAGGCGGGCGGCGGCGTTGATGCGGGTGTTCCAGAGCTGGCGGAAGGTGCGCTTACGGGTTTTGCGGTCCCGGGTGGCGAACTGCAAAGACCTGGTAACAGCTTGGCGGCCCCGTTTGATGCTTACCCGGTTGGGGTGGCTAAAGCCTTTGGTGGCTTTGCGGATCTTTTTGTGCTTGGCATGGCTGGTGACGCCGCGTTTTACTCGCATGATAACTCCTTAAATCTGGCTTAAACGCCCAGGTTCTTCTTAATGTTCCGGGCCATGGCACCGCTGCGGGTGCTGAGGCCGCGCAGGGAGCGCTTGCGGCTGCCGCTTTTCTTGCCCAAAAAATGGTTCATGTTGCTATGGCCAACCCGGACTTTACCGTTCTTGGTTACTTTAACGCGGTCTTTTGTACCGCTATGGACTTTCAGTTTGGGCATTAACTACTCCTTCTGGTGCCGGAGCCGCGGCTGCGGCTGGTTTCTTGCCGCTGCTTCTGACAACGAAGCTTAATTGCTTGCCGGCCAGCTGCGGCTGTTGGTCGACTATAATTGTATCACCGAAATCTTCAATAACCTTGGCGGCAATGTTAAAGCCGATCTCGCGGTGGGCCTGTTCACGTCCCCGGTAGAACAGGGTGATCTTAACCTTGTGGCCGGCCTCGAGGAACTTCTTAACCTTATTCATTTTGATCGCCAGATCGTGCGCGCCGATCTTGAGGCCGAAGCGCATCTGCTTCATATCAAGCGTTTTGGCAGTCTTGCGGTTTTTCTGCAGCTGCTTGGTGCGTTGATAATTGTACTTACCCCAGTCGATGATCTTGCAAACCGGCGGATCGGCATCGGGCGAGATTTCCACTAGGTCAAGCTCACGTTCCTGTGCCAATGCCAGGGCTTCCTGTTTACTCAAGATGCCGAGCTGCTTGCCATCTTCATCAATGACCCGCAACTGAGATGCCCGAATCTGATCATTCAGGCGGGTGTATTTGGCGATAAGTTCGTCTCCTTAATTGTTGCTTCCAAGGTATCAGAAGTTTAACAGATAGACCCCCAGAGTTCAAACACTATAGGCATAAAAACTGTTCCTAATGTCCCCTGTAACCCTGGCTGCGGTAGGCCAGGGCTTCGCTGATATGGGCCCCTGTGATAGTACTGGAGGCCTCAAGATCGGCAATAGTAAGAGCGACTCTTACTGTTCGCATATAGGCGCGGGCTGAGATTTTTAACCTGTGAGCGGCGGCGTTGAGAACAATGGTAGCTGCTGCTTCCAGTCGGCAGTGGGCTTTGATATCCCGGTTGTTCATATCGGCGTTTAGGTAGCTGGCGCTGCCATAACGTTTGGCCTGTAAGGCCCGGGCGCTGGTGATACGCCGGCGGACGGCGTCATCGCTTCCTGGGTTAACCTTCTGGGTCAGTAATTTGTCGTGGTGGATCTCACTGACATTACAGTATAGATCAATACGGTCCAAAATCGGTCCGGATAGTTTTTGACGGTAACGCAACATTTCATAGGGCTGGCAGTGGCAGGTGTTGGAAGTACCGTAATAGCCGCAAGGACAGGGGTTGGCAGTAGCTATCAGGATAAAGTTGGCGGGGTATTCGGCCGTGCTGCGGGCCCGGGCTACACAAATTACCCGGTCTTCGAGCGGCTGGCGTAGGGCCTCCAGTGTCTCGCGGTCAAATTCCGGTAACTCATCGAAAAACAGCACACCGCGGTGCGCCAGGCTTATTTCACCGGGCCGCAGATGTAAGCCGCCACCGGTTATGGCTACATGGCTGGCACTATGATGCGGGGTGCGGAAAGGCCGACTGGTGATGATCTGCTCATAATTATGGCTGGCCAGGCTATGGAGATGCGTGACTTCCAGAATTTCTTCACGGTTCAAGGGTGGCAACACGCTTGGCAGAGCTTTAGCCAACATGCTTTTGCCAGTGCCCGGCGGACCGCTAAACAGCACATTGTGCCCGCCGGCAGCTGCGATTTCCAGAGCACGTTTAGCCTGGGCCTGGCCAACGACTTCACTAAGTTGGGTACCGCTCGCTCCGGCCGGCAGCGCCTCGGCCCTGTATTTACCCCTACCACTTAGCACCGGGCGGAAACTTAATGAGTTATTAAGGTAATTGAAGAGTTGCTGCAAGCTTTCGACAGGTACTAACCGTACATTGGGTACCAGTTGGGCCTGAGCGAGATTGGCAGTCGGAATATAAAAAGTAGTGATACCCTTGGCCCGTCCGGTGAGCAGCTTGCCGATTATCCCACGCACGGCGCGCGTACTGCCATCAAGTCCCAGTTCACCTATAAAGGCCTGGTGTTTGCCGGGCCGCCAAATTAGTATCTGTTCACTAGCCAATAGGATGGCCACTGCTATGGCCAGATCAAAGCCGCTATCGGCCTTGGGGATATCGGCCGGCGCCAGATTAACAGTGATACGCTTGCGCGGTAGCATTATATGGCTAGTTGAGAATGCACCCCTGATACGCTCCCTGGATTCATCAACCGCCTTGTTGGCTGAGCCGACTATTACGATATTCGGCAGGTTATTGGACAAGTGGCACTCGATGTCAACAATTATGCCACTGTTCCCGGTCGATATGATACTTTGCACGGTGGCGGCCATAGACTGATCGTTTACCTAACGCCCGCACCGCTCATTAGTTTGATATTAGGACAAAGTAAAACACCTTGTCCCGCGAAAGACAAGGTGTTTTAACAATTATTTAATGTTTTTATTTGAGTTTACTTATTTCTTTTTGGAGGGTTTTGGTTATTTTCTGGTGGGACAACGACTTGCGAGAAATCGTCGTCCCTTTAGGCTTTTTTGTTTTTGAACACTTAATTTACTCAAGTGCTATGCCTATCTTATAGAATACCTATAAACTCGTCAATACTATTATTTCGGAGACTATAATAAAACTGTGCATAACTTTTAAAACCAGGCTCTATTTTGGCGTTAAAACTCCAATTAATAACCACTCAGAGCATACGGCAATACGTAACCCGATTAATATCAAAGACTATATTAAGCATAACAATTAAGCATAAGAGAGTTGACAGTTTGAGGCTTCTGTGCTAGTCTAGAACATGTAAGTCACCAAAACAAAAACGTTCTACAAACAAGAAACAAGCTCAGAATGAAAGTCCCTCGCGGGGGACGGACGACTTACCTAACGCATTGGGTGTACAGCCTGTGCGGCCCACGGAGGTATCCGTATAGCGCTCTGTTTGGCCTCAAGGCCGGGTAGAGCGGTCAGTCAAAAGTCCCTAGCTTTAG
Source organism: Saccharimonadales bacterium (SeqCode) (assembly GCA_038238095.1). Classification (GTDB taxonomy): domain Bacteria; phylum Patescibacteriota; class Saccharimonadia; order Saccharimonadales; family UBA4665; genus JBBRXZ01. The sequence continues at coordinate 5,130 of JBBRXZ010000041.1, read as the reverse complement.
AACTTGTTCTAGCGAAGGGTTCTCTCAGCCGGTCGGCGGTAAGCGCTCCAATAGTCTATATTAACGAGCGGATTTATCGCCCCGGCGCTAAGTTTTTTAAAAGCTTATTGTTTGCAGCCACCGCGGTTTCTGCCGCGCGGGCATTTATCTTTAAAGGATCACCACGTGCAACGCATCGTTCGTACCATAACTCTTATGATTAAGCGCAGGTATTTTTGGCAACTGCTTAGCCTTTTGGTTATAGATGCTCTGTTGTTTAGCTTAACTAATACGCAGAGCGTGGCTTCATTTATGCTGATTATTGGCTTCGTATTGCTTGCCGCCACGCTTCATCATTTAATTTACGGGCTCTTAATGATCTTAGAGGCCTGTGGCTTAACCATAAAACGTAAACAACAGCTGGCCAGCTCTATAACAGGTGTAATGAGCCTTTTGTTAGCCCTGCAGTCGATTGGTGAACTTAGTCCGCGGGATGTGTTAGTGCTGCTGCCCCTGGTAGTCCTCGGCTACTTTTACGGCCTTTACAACGCCGGCAGCAAGCAAAGCCCTGGCGCCTAACAAGTATTTGCAAGCATCTATCCTCAAGCTTGTGCTATCTGTATAATAAGTTATATGAATCCGCCCAGTAATGAAACGCCTAATGCAGCACCGTCCATGGAATTGCCGCCACCAATGGCGGAACAGGTACCTGGCAGTGACAACCTGCCTGAAAAAGCAGCGTCGGGCACTGAAAAGGCACCAGCTGCGCCGCAGGCTGCCATGCCCGTGCCGCCAACAATTCCCTTGCCTATGCCATCTGGCAATCCTGTAATGCCTGTACAGGACGATGCTCCTGTGGCTACATCCAGTTCATCTTTGCAAGTAAGTGATGACCGTGACTTAATTGAGAAAGAATGGGTTAATAAGGCCAAAGCGATTGTCGAACGTAACCGGAACGACCCCTATAAACAATCCGAGGAATTAACCTTATTTAAGGCCGATTATATGAAAAAACACTACAATAAGACTATAAAACTGAATAAGTAGATTACAGTGGCAGTGTTACTTACTATATTATTAATCATTTTTTTTATGATACTGGTGGCGGCACCGCTGGTTTTTTTCCAGGCCCGTAAGACATTTCGCGAACAAAAAAACTATGAACGCGGGCTCAAGATTGTGCCATTGCTGATTCACTTACCGCCACCTAGCGATGATACTGAAATTGGTAACCGGGATATTCGTGATGTCACCGATGAAACGATCAGCAAAGCCCAGCTGATTTATAATATTGTGGCCAGTACCCTTCAGAAAGGCTTCAAAAGTTCATTTTATGGTCAGCGGCATTTTGCTTTTGAAGTGGTCGGTAGCCAAGGCTTTATTTATTTTTATGCAGCCGTACCGGTAGCCTTGCTGGAAGTTGTCAAACAGGCTATCAATAGCGCTTATCCCTCGGCCCGGCTGGAAGAAGTGGCTGAGCATAACATCTTTAGCCCGGTTGGCCTAGTTAGCGGCACACTGGGCGGTGAATTAACTCTGAAAGAACCATTTGCTTATCCTATTGCCACTTATCAGGACCTAAAGCGCGATGGTATGCAGGCTCTGCTAAATGCCTTGTCAACATTGGGCAAGGAAGACGGCGCCGGCATTCAGATACTGATGCGGCCGGCCAATCCGTCTTGGCGGAAAACCGCCTTAAACCTGGCGAGTAATAAACGAAAAGGTAATTCGGGACAGGGATTCAGCGGTTTGCTTAAGAATCTGGCCGTGGCCTTCGTTAAACCGCCGGATTCTGATAAAGACGGCGAACCGAAGAAGCCGGAGCTATCTAATATGGAGCAGGCCACGTTGGATGCTATAGATGAAAAAACCCGCCACCCCGGCTATGAGGTAGTGATCAGGATTGTAGCCTCGGCGAACATCAGCCAACGGGCCCAGGCAATCCTGGCTAATATTGTCGCCAGCTTCCAGCTGTACGATGCACCCGGCAAAAACGGTTTTAAGTACACGCCCGCCAAGGATATAGATAATTTAATAACATCTTATATCATGCGGTTTTTTCCTCAACATAACCGGAAAAACATTTTGAATTCGGTAGAACTGGCCACGCTGTTTCACTTTCCCGACGAGGGCAATATACCAACCTCACAGCTAGCTAGACAGGATTCCAAACAAGTTGATGGACCGCGCAACATGCCCGAAGAAGGCCTATTGTTAGGCTATAACCTGTTCAGGGGTGCCAAGAAGCCGATACGTCTGGGACTGGGTGACCGCCAGCGACATATGTACGTAGTGGGGCAAACCGGTACCGGTAAATCAACCTTTCTTGAGAACTTAGCCTTACAGGATATGCTGAGCGGCAATGGCTTTGCCTTTGTTGACCCGCATGGCGATACCGCCGAGAAGCTATTATCGATGGTGCCGAAAGAGCGTACTGAAGACGTCATATATTTCTCGCCAGCCGACATGGAGTACCCTATGGGACTTAATTTGTTCGAGTACAACAACCCGGATCAAAAGGATTTCCTGATCCAGGAAGCCCTTAATATGTTAATAAAGTTGTATGACCCACAACATCAAGGCATAATGGGGCCGCGTTATGAGCATATGTTCCGCAATGCGGCTTTAACTATTATGGCTGATCCGGCGGGCGGTACCTTCGTAGATATCCCTAAATTGTTCCGAGACCAGAAGTTTGTACAGCAAAAATTACAACACGTGAAAGACATGAACGTACTGGAATTCTGGCAGAAAGAGGTGCCGGCCAGCCAGCGGTCCAATGACTTTGGTGAAGTTACCAGCTGGTTTGTGAGTAAGTTCGGTGCGTTCCTGAGTAACGAAATGATGCGCCACATTATCGGGCAAACTAAGAGTGCTTTTGACCTGCGGGACATTATGGATAATAAAAAGATTTTACTGGTCAATTTAAGTAAAGGGCGAACCGGTGAACTGAACTCCAAATTGCTCGGCATGGTATTTGTTATGAAGTTCCAGGCGGCTGCCATGAGCCGGTCGGATATACCGGAAGACCAGCGGGTGGACTTCAGTCTTTACGTAGACGAGTTCCAGAACTTCTCAACAGACAGTTTTGCCACGATAATGTCCGAGGCCCGCAAGTATCACTTAAACCTTATTGTGGCTAACCAGTTTACTACGCAGTTAACCCAGGAAATTCGCGATGCCGTGTTTGGCAATATGGGTACTATTGTGGCCTTTCGTATCGGCCAAAACGATGTTGAGTCGCTTGGCCAGTATTTCCAGCCGACATTTGACGGTGATGATTTATTACGCGTCCCGAACTATAACGCTATCGTCCGGTCCCTGATCGGCGGCGTGCCGACCCATCCGTTTAGTATGGCAACATTACCCCCTTTGGGCACCCCAAATCCCCGTCTGTCGGTGGCTTTAAAACAGTTATCGGCGGCTAAGTACGGTCGTCCGAAAGCTAGTATTGAAAAAGAAATAAATGAACGTATGGCTACCAAAGGAGAGCAATTGCCGGCCGGGGGAGGCGTGGGAGCTTTACCGCGCGGCGACAGTCCGGCCGGCTCGGGCAACACTTTGGCCGCACCGGGGATGTCGCATCCGACCGGCCCGAGTAGCGGATCATCGTTCCTGGACGAGTGGCTGAATAAACGTAAAAGTGGAACAGGAGCAGCTGGCGCTGTTCCTACTACCGGCCCGACTGCCTCGGCATCATCAATTAACAGACAGCAGCACGGTGCGCTGTTGCAGGCGCAGCCTGTTAATACGCCTAATACGCCCTTGCCACCACAACCGTTTCGACCCCCGCCAGTCCAGACACCAACTAACCCCGGCAATCAATTAGATCCGGCCCAGACTAACACTAAGAATATCTCCAGTAATGAGCTTGAACAGAACGAGATCGATAAGATAGCAGCTGAACTTAAGCAGGAATTGAATTCATCGAAAGCCCCGCCTAATAATCTACCTATCCCTGCTCCTAAGATAACCGAACATGATGTAGACCTGCAATCCGGCTCCAGCGATACTATATTTATCGACCGCGACGGCTCATTTCGCCAAGCTGAGAAGCAGGAAACCTGATATAATAAGAGGCAGTGGGAATAAAATAATAGATAAATAAATGGGTGGCGAACTTTAGGGGTGAATAGTGGCGGAAGATAAAGCGGGTAAAGTGAAAAAAAACAGCTACTCAGCTGAACAGATTACCGTCCTGGAGGGGCTGGAACCGGTCCGTAAACGTCCGGGTATGTACATCGGCGGCACGGGTATTGAAGGACTGCATCATTTAGTATGGGAAATCGTTGATAATGGCATCGATGAAGCTCTGGCCGGGCACGCTACGCAAATATCCGTAAAGATGTTAGCTGATGGCGGCATTACGGTGAATGATAATGGCCGCGGTATTCCGACCGACATTCATCCCAAGACTGGCAAAAGCACCGTGGAAACGGTATTAACGGTACTGCATGCCGGCGGTAAATTCGGCGACGGCGGTTACAAGGTTTCCGGCGGTCTGCATGGTGTAGGCGTGAGTGTAGTCAACGGATTATCCCAAAAGCTGGTCATAACGATTCACTATAATGGCAAAATTCACCAACAGGAATACGAACGAGGAGTGCCGCTGGCTGATTTAAAAGAAATCGGTAAGACTGACAAAACCGGTACCGAGATTACTTTTTATGCCGATGATACGATCTTTGAGAGTACTAAATTTAATTACGAGATGATTTTAGACCGGCTGCGCCATGCGGCTTATCTGACTAAAGGTATTCATACCAGCCTGGATGATGAAAAATCCGGCAGGCGCTACAGCTTTTATTTTGAAGGCGGCATCCAGAGCTACGTCAAACATTTAAACATTGGTAAAGAAGCTGTAGATGACGATATCTTTTACATAGACAAAACGCTGAAAGAGGTGCAGGTGGAAATTTCCATGCAGTACACTGATGCCTACACGGAAACTATTAAATCTTTTGCCAATAATGTTCTAAATCCTGATGGCGGTACGCATCTGACAGGTTTTCGCGCTGCTTTAACGAGAGTAGTTAACGACTATGCCCGTAAGCAGGGTCTGCTTAAAGAAAAAGAGGAGAATTTATCCGGCGAGGACACCCGTGAGGGCCTTACCGCCATTATTCTCGTTAAATTACCAGATCCGCAGTT
>JBBRXZ010000040.1:0-10259 GCA_038238095.1 Saccharimonadales bacterium (SeqCode) | reverse complement strand
TTATAGTCACAATCTGTTATGATAGGGGTCAAGCCTCATATGTCCCAGGTTATCATTGTTTCCAATCGGTTGCCGATCAGTGTCAAAAAAGACAAAGGTCAGCTAAGCTTTAATCCAAGCATCGGCGGCTTTGCGGCGCCGCTAGCCTCTTATGTAGCGGATTCCAAAAATCAGTGGATAGGCTGGCCGGGCATAGCTAGCGATGAATTGACCGATAGTGAAAAAGAGGAGGTTGTGACTGAACTGGCCAAACACAATTGCAGTCCGGTTTTCTTGAGTCAACGACAAGTTGATGATTTTTATAGCGGCTATAGTAATACAGTTCTGTGGCCGTTGTTTCATAGTTTATATCAGAGAAGAAGTAATGCTACCGCTGAACTTGACCGATGGTGGCGGGCATACCGCCACGTTAACAGCGAGTATGCCCAAGCCGCCCTCACAATCGCCGAAACCGGTAGTCGTATCTGGGTGCATGATTATCAACTGCTCCTGGTACCGGAGCTGCTTCGAAAAGAGCGTTCAGATGTCATCACCGGTTTTTTCCTGCATATTCCCTTCCCGGCCGCCAAGACTTTTAGCCGCTTGCCGGAGCATAGGAAACTCTTAAAGGGCATGCTCGGCGCAGACGTGGTAGGCTTTCATACACCAGGTTACGTAACCAAATTTTTAGAAAATTGCCGCTCAGCCGGCTTGGTTTTGGACGACGATAGCAACATGCTGGTCCTGCCGGATCACACTGTCCGGGTAGACCATTTTCCCATGGGTATCGATTATGAAAAGTATGCCAGAGCCAATAAATCCAAGGTGGTAAAAGCCGCTATGCGCAAGTATCGCCAGCGCTACAAAGGCTTAAGGGTTATTGTCGCCGTGGACCGACTCGATCCGAGCAAAGGACTATTAGAGCGCTTGGAAGCATATCGGATCTTTCTGGAAGTGCAACCGAAAATGCGAGGCAAAATAGTCTTTAGCATGGTAGCAGCGCCGTCTCGTACCGAAGTGTCTGCTTATAAGAACCTGGCCAAACGGCTGGACTCACTGGTTGGCGAGATCAACATTACCTATGGCACTGCCAAATGGCAACCAATTGATTATATGAATGTCTCGCTGCCCTTTGAGGATGTAACAGCCTTGTTCCGGATTGCCGATGTGGCCTTTATAGCCCCGCTGCGCGATGGTATGAACCTGGTAGCAAAAGAGTTTATAGCCAGTAAGCATAAGAGTGGGGTATTAATACTCAGCCAGACTGCCGGGGCGGCCCATGAACTTCCCGATGCTATATTAGTTAACCCCAAGCGCTCCGAAGAACTGGTTGATGCTCTCCAGCAAGCCCTAACGATGCGGCGGCGGGAGCTGCGTGCCCGGCTCAAACGTATGCAACAGGGACTGGCCACAAACACCGTGCAGGATTGGGCTCACAGCTTCGTGGAAGTGCTTCAACAGCCGGTACCTGGTACGCCCACTATCACCAGAACTTTACAGGGCAAATCGGAGAAAAGTTTATTCGCTGATTACCAACGGGCTAAAAAACGGTTGCTGTTACTCGATTACGACGGCAGCCTGGTGCCTTTCACCGAGGATTACCACGACGCTGAGCCATCAAAAAGCCTGCTCAATTTACTTGACAGGCTAAGCGCCGATAGCCGTAACGACGTCGTATTGATCAGCGGCCGCAGTGCTGAGGACCTTAAGCGATGGTTTGGCAAACTGCCCATCAGCCTGGTAGCCGAACACGGTGCGGCCCTCAAAAAAGATACTAATAAATCGTGGCAGACGATTGAGAAGGTCGATACTAGGTGGAAACATCTCCTCAAACCAGTGCTCGAGAGGTATACAGTTCTCACTCCTAAAGCCAGGGTCGAGGCGAAGCCGCATTCACTGGTCTGGCACTACCGCGGCGTTCCGCCTTACTACGCCCAAAAATACACCGTGATCATCAAACGCGTGCTAAAGCCGACACTCAAAAAATACGGCCTGGAGCTGCTCCAGGGCAACAAGATCCTGGAGATAAAAAACCCCCGTATAAACAAAGGCGCGGCCGCCCAGCGCTGGTTACAACGGGACTACAGCTTTATATTAGCTCTGGGTGATGACATGACCGATGAGGAACTATTCACGGCCCTGCCTAACTCCGCCTACAGCCTAAAAATCGGGCCCGGCCACACCGCCGCTCGCTTCCGGCTGGCCTCGCCCAAGAAAGTTATTGACCTGTTAGGAAAGCTCCTCTAAATTTTTTGATAAACTCTGGCAGTTCGGACATATATGCGTGCCCCTACCGGCCACCCGAATTTTTTCGATTATAGTGCCGCAGCGCGGACAGGCCTGGCCCTCGCGGCGAAAGACACGCGCAAAGCTCAGGTAGCTGCCGCGGTTGCCTTCGGCATTAACGTAATTCCTGTCGGTGGAACCGCCCTTGGCTATCGCCAAATTAAGCACGAATACCAGCTCATCATAAAGTTTATGAAATTGGGCTGCCGACAGCTGCTTAACTAATGTATTCGGATGAATTTTGGCACCCCAAAGCGACTCATCAGCATAGATATTGCCCACACCGGCCAACACGGTTTGGTCAATTAGCACCGCTTTAATGCTGCTGTTTGGGCGTTTTTTGAGCCGATCACGCATAACTTGCCAGTTAAAATCACTGCTAAGCGGTTCAGGACCGACTTTTTTGAAGAAATCCAGATTCATGACCTCTGGCGTGGGCATAAGCCGCATCCAGCCGAATTTACGCTGATCATTAAAAAACAACTGGCTGGTATCGCTAAAAGCCAGGGTGACACGCGTCGACTTATCCGGCAAATCCCCGACCAGTGAAGCGCTGGGATGCCCGGCTCCAAAGCGTTCACTCACACTGCGGAGTACCAGCTGGCCAGTCATTTTCAGATGGATAACAAGAGTATAGCGAGTCGAAAGATCAATAAGTAATACTTTAGCCCGGCGGTTTACGGCTATGACTTTAGCACCGATAATAAATTGCTCTACATCAAGTGGCGTATTCGGAAATGACTTGTCCCAGTTAAAATCTACAGCCACGACCTTTTTACCAGGTAATAACCGCCCCAGGCCAAGGCGTATAGTCTCGACTTCAGGTAATTCCGGCATCAGTCAATTATACAAGTATACTAGGATCTATGGACAGTCTGCACAGTATACTAAGCGGCAAGGATTTCGACGAACCGCCGGAAATGGCCAGCATCAAAAAATACGTCAAGGACGAATTTCACATTGGTGTCGGCGTGCAGATACGCGCCCGCGATATCGTCATTTTAGTACCGAATGCTTCACTAGCCAACTCCTTACGGCTGCGCGGCCCTGACCTGAAACGCCGCTGTCAAATCGATAAACGAATTACCTTCCGTATCGGCTAATCGTATCAGTTAGCCTAGTAGTTTTTGAAGGTCGGCTTTGGCTTGCTGAAAATCACGGTACAAAACAAATTTCATACCAAGTTGTCTAGCAACCTCACCGTAGTACTCGACATCATCCACCAATACGCAGGCTTCTACCGGCACATTAAGCCGCCCTGCCGCCAAAGCAAAGATGCGGGGATCGGGTTTTGTCATACGGACTTCGTAAGAAAAAATAAAATCATCGAACAAATTCTGCTCACTTGCAGTCAGGAAACTATCTCGGATCCAATTGCTGGCTATATTACTAAGAAGGCCGATTTTGTAGGATTGCTTTAGCCCGGCTATAAGCTTCAGCAGTTCAGTATTTATGCTTGTTTCCTGCCTACGCATACCATCGAGATCTTTAGGAAGTTTACCGGTCAGTTTATGGATAGCTTGCCGGAATTCAGACGTACTTAAGTAAGCGCCACCGTAGGCCCGGTTAAGTGCGCGGGCTTCTTGGCGCTTAGACTCGGGTAAGGTGGCCACAAATTCTTTCCAGGTGTCGGTTGTGAGCACGCCGAAACAATCAAAAATTATAGCCTTGATCATGCCTCTATTCTACACCGCTGCCCGGACCAGGAAGTGCCTGGAGAACCCTTTTAAAGGACGATGTCTTGGGTCAGATCACTGTAATTTGGCACTTGGGCCTGGAACAGATCGAGAGTTAAGCCGACTGCACCTAGATAGGTCTTAGGCTTGTCACAGCTGGTTGCCCAGGAACGTAAGACGTCTTTATCATTTTGCACTAGCTCGAAAACGTAGCGGTCGCCCTCGGGACAGTAGCCGCGTTCGTCCCGCAAGGCCGGATCGGGTTTAGTTTCGGTCCTGGTAAAGCCGGCGTGAGCCAGTGAAAGCAAAAAGGCGGTGTAGGCGTTTTCAGTGTTGTTAAATTGCTGTCTTTTAACAATGTTACCGTTATAACCGCCGATGTGCTCAAAGGTGACGTTCTGGCGGTTAACGCTAATTCTGACCTGCTTGTGCTGCTCCTCGGCGTTAACCGGCCCATCGGTAGTAAGGCGAACTTCAGCATCAGTTGCAGCATAGCTATCCAGTGTTTTGCCGGTCGGCGCTTTGGGCTTTTTATCACCACTAAATAACAGGAAGATCAATAGAAAGATCAACAGGATAGTGGCAAAAAAACCGAGAAAATAACGCATAATTTATCCTCACATTAAGTGATTATACATATACTAACACGATTATACAGTTTTTGCAATACCCTAATGACGTTTTATCACTTATACTACATAGGATATGAAACTGACTTATCAAACTGGCACTGCCGTCTTAATCCAGTTCATAACACTAGGCTTACTTAATATTGCCAATGGCCTTGATTCTATCATTACTACCTGCCACCACCCGGGCGGTGACTGCGTAGGCAATGTGTTCTCATCATTGATATTTTATATACTGACAGTTGGCTGGTTCGGTGTAGTTGTAGTTTTAGGCTATGCAGCACAGGAACACCGTACTAAACGGCTGGCCCAGTTATTGATAGCTGCCGAAGCCGCTATTGGACTGGTCGCTCTTTTTAACATCAAGCTAAACCTGAAATATCATAATGGTATCCTAAGTTTGTCTACCAGCTTAATTGATCTTTTCTTGGCTATCTGGATCATCACCTTGGCCTATCGTCTCATGAGAGCGGGCGGCGGCCGGGTAGTAACTGGTCAGAGACGACGGCGCAAAAGGCTTGCTGATTAGAGTTCGCCCCAGTTGTTACCGATGGTGACGTCTACATCCAGGCGCACCGGGAGTTTATAGACACCTTCCATAGTTTCTTTGATTAAATCGCCGATTCGCTGTGCGACAGGTGCCGGGCATTCCACAATCACTGAGTCATGGATCTGTAGGAGCATATTGCAATCATTGTGCTGGGAGCGTAACAGTTCGTCGGTCTTGGTCATAGCCAGCTTCATTATGTCGGCGGTAGTACCCTGAATGGGCATGTTAATGGCGGCGCGCTCGGCGGCCTGGCGGACAACAAAGTTGCTGGAATGGATGTCCGGCATGGGGCGGCGACGGCCAAACAGTGTTTCCACATAGCCATCTTTGCGGGCCTTGTCTTTGATCCGGTCCATATAATCAAAAATCGGCTGACGGACAGACTTATAGCGATCGATGAACGTTACCGCCTGATCGCGGGTCATACCCGTAGCCATGGAGAGCCCGTGCGGGCTCATACCGTACAAAATGCCAAAATTAATTACTTTAGCGGCCCGGCGCATCTGTTTAGTAATATCTTCCAGTTCCCTCTCATAAACCTGCCCGGCCGTGGCTGTATGGATATCCGCGCCGCGGTTGAACATATCGATCAGCTCTGTGTCCTCGGCCAGAACAGCTGCCAGACGCAGCTCAAACTGCGAGTAATCGGCACTGACCAGTTTTTTATCTTTATTAGTCACAAACGCCGTTCGGATACGGCGGCCAAGGTCGGTGCGTGTTGGTATGTTCTGTAGGTTCGGGTCGTGGCTGCTCAGCCGGCCGGTCTGGGCCTGGTTCAGGCTGTAAGTCGTATGCAAACGCGAGTTCTTGTCCACCTGCTGCGGAAGAGTATCAATGTAAGTATTTTTGAGCTTAGCAACTTCGCGGTACTGTGTGATTAGATCTACAATCGGATGAGTACCGCGTAATTTGTCGAGTTCGCGGGCGGCGGTACTATAGCCGGTCTTGCCCTTTTTAATGCCTCCTGTGGACAGCTTCAATTTATCGAATAAAATATCGGCCAATTGACCGGGTGAACTGATGTTAAATTCCTGGTCGGCGTGGCCATAGATCTGTTGCTCATAGTCCGAAATAAGATCGTTGATTTCATCTGCGAACTTAACTAAATATTTGGTATCAAGCTTTATGCCGATGTGCTCCATATTCGCGAGTACCGGGATGACCGGCCATTCAATGTCCGACGCCAGGGCTGGCAATTTTGGAATTTTTTTTAGTTCAGCAGTTTGCTGGTCATATAGCGCCTTGATGATCGCAATAATTTCCGGCGCCCGTGTCATCATCTCTTCATTATCCAAATCCTCAAAAGACGAGCCATCATAGCCAAGGTCGGTCTGGGCCAGTTCTGTGAAGGTTTGTTCACGCCGTAAGCTATTAAGTAAAAAAGCACCCACGAACACGTCATGCCCAATGGCTGGCATCTCTTTCACGGCTAGTTCAAGCAGGACTTTAAGCGTTGACTTCACATCGTAGCCAACCAACGGGCTCACGCCACGGAAATTGGCAGCCACCATCTGGAGATCAAGTTTTGTCAGATCTAGAGTGTATGTCTTCCGCCCGTCGGTACTGAGAATAAGCACCTCCGGTTTACGACCATGCTTGCCCGCCGAACGGGAATGGATAAACATTCGTTCTGAGTCAGGGATTTTCAGAGCAGACAGTTTACCGAGGCTATCAATAATAATATTCTCGCCCTTTTGTAGGGGACTGGTGCCGTTGGCAGTATGATGATTCTCGATAGCCACCTGCATAACCTCCGGGAGCCGGCGGGCCAGGCTGCGGAATTCCAGTCTTTGCAACAGCTCCAGGACCTGCTCGGGCTGGCATTTAGTACCATCTACGGCTTCCAGGTCCAGCTTAATAGGGGCATCGGTCCAGATACGGGCCAGTTCCTTGCTCAAATAGGCCAGTTCCTTACCCGCTACTAGTTTTTTCCGTACCGTCTCTTTTAATAAATCCAGATTTTCGTATACGCCATCAAGCGTTTTATAGGCTTTGATTAATTCCAGCGCGCCTTTTTCGCCAATGCCGGGCACGCCGGGAATATTGTCCGACGAATCACCTTTCAAAGATTTTAGATCCAGGAATTGCTCGACCTGGATGCCATACTTGGCTTCAAAACTCTTGGGTGAATACAATTCAATGTTAGACAGTCCGGTTTTGAGTGCATAAACATGCACATGGGCATTTACTAATTGGAGCATGTCCATATCAGAGGTAATAAGCAGGGTTTCTATGTCCTTGGCGCGGGCTTGCACGGCCAACGTACCCATAATGTCGTCAGCTTCATAATCATCGAGCTCATAGAGCGGCCAACCGAAAGCCTGGAGTAACTCTTGCAAGATTGGTACCTGTGTGTAGAAATCCGCCGGTGCCGGTTTACGCCCGGCCTTGTATTCAGGATAAAGTTCCAGACGCTTGCGGATATTAGTCTTCGGCATGTCCCAGGCCACTGCCACGTAGTCAGGTTTTAGGCGACGTATAACCTCCAACGCCATAGTGGCAAACCCAAACACCCCACCCGTCGGCGTACCATCCTTAGTCGCCAAATTAGGCATAGCATAATACCCCCGGTAAAACACACTCTTACCATCGATAATGGCCAACTTCTTCCTTTTTGTAGCTATCTCCTCACTCATACTGACCAGTATACGCTAAGGTGTAGCCAGGGTTTTCAAAGTTAAACTTACAGCGGCTCCACCCAGCTCCCATTGATGGCTCAAGAATTATTAGTACATATCAGCATTTATAAATTGATTAAACAAAAATTATCGTGAAGGCGCAGAGTCCGAACACTTCGTGTGTATAGAGTGTGTACTTCGTGTGTAAGGGGCAAACGATAATGAGTATTGCTTACCCGTCTACAACTCCTCTTTCGGCAGGGATCGAGATTGGAGATTTCTGGGGTCTGTGTCAAGCCGAAAGTCTCTCCTGCTATAAATTTCGTTAAGCTTTTTAAGTAACCTTAGCGCCTTCGTAGGCTGCCGATTCAGTGATAACCATATTTAGCGGGATATCGTGAGCGTCGGCTGGGATGTTTTCTATTTTGCCGTTTTCAAAGCAAACGCCGATTTTTTTAGCTTTTGGCTGGGTGGCCAGAAGTTTATCGTAATAACCGCCGCCGTAACCAATCCGCTGCAAATTATTATCAAAACCAAGCATCGGCACAATCACTACGTCAAACTCCGAAGGCGGCGTCCCACCGCGGGCGGCAACCAATTGCCAGGTATCCCCAATTAACCTGGGGGTGAATAACTTGAGATCCGGGTAATTGTCTTCCAAGTAAACAATTAGACCACTAATTTCAACCTCAAGTAATTGCTTAATCGGTTCAAAGTAATGCAAAGTCTTAACGCCAGGCCAGTCAATTGCTTGTTTGAGCCGTTCCACAATCGCCCGGCTTTTAATAGTGCGTTCGGCATCACTCATCTCCAGCCGAACTTGTTTAAGCGATCGGCGCAGTTCAGTTTTTTCAGTATTCATAATCTTATTCTAAACTATAACTAATTAAAGGGGTTGATTAACGTAATTTGCTCAAACATCAGAAAATCTTTAGTGTTGTCGGTGGCGATAGTCGGTACACCTGCCAATATAGCCGTAGCCGCCAGGTAGGCATCAAAAATTTTGTCGCCGGTTAGTTGATGTTTTTGCACCAGGGCAAGAGCCAGATGATAAGTACCTTGGTCCGGAGCAATCACCTGGCAAGCTTCGGCAATGGCGCTAATCGCCTTGATGGCGGCAAGCGGTGGCATGGGATTCGGAAATTTCTGATACGTTAAAACGCGGAAGGCTTCGCAAATATTTTGCTGGGCCACTGCCAGCTGACTTACGTGGGCCTGTAAAAAGGCTTGGGCCGCCACCTGCTTGGGGCTGGAACGGTTGAGCGCGTAGACGATAATATTCGAGTCAACCAGTATGGTTTTGTTACTCATTGGATAGGCTATGGCTTAGGGTAGTAGTCGCCACGATTCAGGTCATTAAGCGGCCTGCCGAGATCATGGGTATGAAAGACAATCTTCCGTGCCGTGTTCTTGGCTTTGGTATCCAAATAGTGCCGGAGCGCATCATTAAAAATAGCCTGCAGAGTCGTGTCCTCGTCGAAGGCTTGCTTTTCGGCAGCCCGCTTTAAGCTTGTATCAAGTCGTAGTGTTGTTCTAGCAAGTTTCATAATTGCCATATTAACATACATATGACAAGTATGAAAGATCGATGAGCATCCTAAGGAGTTTTTTTCAATAAACTGCTATACTTATCGCTATGGATTTGAGCGAAAAACAACAGTATGAACTACTGGCCGCTATCTCTGCCCGGAGCGAAATTCCGGTAAAATTTGCCTACCTGGGCAACAGGGCAAAAAAATGGGACGAAATTTACCATCAGTGGGAGGAAAAAGACCTCGTGACTGAAGAGGAAATGGGCCTACTATTGTTTCATATTGACGGTATACTAAATGTCTTCTCTAATCCAGGTGGTATTAACTTGATTGATTTGGGTTGTGGCAACGGAATGCCAGCTATCTATCTACTTAAAGAGCTTGCTGAACGGAACATTAATGCAACTTATTTAGCAGTAGATATTAGTCCGGCAATGATTGAGCTTGCCTTAAATAATGTAAAGAATAGTTTGCCTGGTGTTAAAACCGAAAGTCTACTAATAGATTTCGAAAAAGAAAGCCTTGCCGACCACCTGCTTGCTGTAAAACAACGGAGTATGCTACCAAACTTACTAATTAATTTAGGCAACACACTGGGTAATTACATCAATGCTTCCAGAACACTTACAAACTTTCTGGAAGCAATGACGCTTGAAGATTACTTGCTTATTGGCAATGGTTTAAGCAACGATCTAAATACTCAAAAAATTATAGATACTTATAATGTACCTATAATTATCGACCTTGTTACGGGACTGACCCACACTCACTTTTTGCCAAATAAGTAAAAGCGACCTACTGTAGAAGTGTTAAACAAACACAGAAAGGTCGCTTTCAATGCTTACACTACACAAACTGCGTGGTGCTGTCCAGTACCTCAGAGAAGACTATGTGCCTCGTGCCAAAGCCCGCCGCTTTTGGCTGGGGGTAAGTCAGTTCTCGCTCAAAGAGTTTAGCTCGCTCAACGCAGCCGGTCGCAGTCTTGGGCT
>JBBRXZ010000039.1:0-10594 GCA_038238095.1 Saccharimonadales bacterium (SeqCode) | reverse complement strand
TCCGACAATCAAGACAATTACAACAATAAGGAAAGGGATGAATTCATACCAGCCACCCTGAAATACTCTATGGGATGTTGTGGTGGCGTGTGTCACGGCCGAATAACGGGCATCTTGTATGGCTTGGGCCATCGGGTTTAACAATATGATCTTTTGAAAGGTGAGGTTTGTTATGAGGGCCAGCGGGTAAAGGATTGGGGTAAGGTAAAAACCGGCCTGTAGTATTACTTCCCATATGTAGCTGATGTCCCGGTATTTTACAAAAGCGGCGGACAGGAATAGTGAAAGTCCGAGCGCGAATAAGTAAACTTCGGCCAATATTAGCGGTAGCCAGAGGGCGGTTTGAAGCAGATCTACACGATTAAGCACCATGAATACTATAATGACTATCATGTTTAGGAACAGGTTGATTAGGGCGGATAGGCTGCTGCTAAGGACAATGATCCAGCGCGGGATCCTTATTTTGCGGATCAGGTCGCCGCGGCCTACTATTGAGCCAAGGCTCTGCACGGTCATTTCGTTAAAGAAATTCCAAATCACAATGCCAAGCAGCAAATAGACCGGATAATGCGGGATGCCGGCACCGATCTTCAGGAACTTTACAAATACAACGTATAGTATTACGAAAAGTAGGAGTGGCCTCAGGAGCGACCAGGCATAACCCAGCACAGAGCCTTGGTAGCGAAGCTTAAAGTCGGTGCGGACCAGCTCACTGACTAATGCGCGGTTTTGCTTTGTTAGAAATCGCCTCATTGTTTCAAGCGTATTATAGAGGAAATGACTGGTTTCGTCGATGTATAAGGCAGTCTGTGAGTTGGTTATCTTGGAGTCTTGGTTGTCGGCCAGCGGCAGGTTTGCTATCATACTAAGTATGAAAGCTACTCGCGCTACCAAGCCAATCACCGTTTCGCTGTCGCCACAATTGACCAAAAAGACCGACCAAGTCATGCGCCGTACCGGTAAAACCCGTTCCGAATTGTTTCGGGAGGCTTTAGTGCGCTATTTTGATGGCTTAGAATTTGAGCGGCTCGCACGCTACGGAGAAGGTCAGGCGGCCAAATTACAGATTCGCCAGCGGGATGTTGAGCAGTTGATCGACGAGGTACGGCGACCAGCGGCCAAATAGGCATCTGTTGATCTGTCCAGGCATGACATGCGCGTTGTTTTGGATACCAATATCATCGTTTCGGCCTTCCATTTCCGCGGTTCCGTGCGGGAAGTTATCCATACGCTGAGGGCGCGAGGGGACACTTGGGTGGTGTCACCGTTTATTTTTGAGGAGGTTGACCGGGTGCTGGCCAGTAAGTTTCGATGGAGTCCGGCTAGGCGTCAGGCGCTCTTCACCTGGATCAGCGGCCGTTCCCATTTAGTAGAGCCTGAAATCGTTCCAGATATAATCACAGCTGATCCCAGCGATAACAACATTTTGGCAGCCACCCAGGCCGGATTAGCCCACATAATCGTGTCCGGTGATACTAAACACCTGTTGCCCCTAAAACAATGGTCAGGAATTCGGATCATAACGGCTCATGATTTTTTGGAATTGCCTGAGGCAACGAGGAGTGAAAAGCCACCGCGTCGCGGGCCCGATAATACACTTTAACGACACTAGGGTATGCTGTTTGTATGGAACACTCTGTTGGTCATGTAGTGGTGGTTGTGCCCAATTGGAATGGGGCGGATAGCTTAAAGGCCTGTCTGGATTCGTTGGTGGCGCAATCTGTGAAGGCTCATATTATTGTGGTTGATAATGGTTCGACCGATGGATCCCTGGAACTGCTCAAACAATACCCGGACATCGAAGTTATCCGGCACACAAAAAATAAAGGTTTTGCAGGGGGCGTCAATCCGGGGTTCCGGCGGGCTGTTGAGCTGGGGGCCGTTTATGCGGCGGCTTTTAATAACGACGCCGTAGCCGATAAGCAGTGGCTGAAGCAACTGGTTACGTATATGGACGGCCATAACCGCGTGGGTATTGCGACCTGCAAGCTGCTAACCGGGGACGGTAAGAAGCTGGACAGCACCGGTGATTATTACACGGCCTGGGGGCTGCCCTATCCGCGCGGCCGTGGCGAGTCTGATATTAATAAATACGATTCTGAGTTGGAGATTTTTGGTGCCAGCGGCGGTGCCAGCCTATACCGCGTGAAGATGCTGGAAGAGATTGGTCTGTTCGATGAAGATTTTTTCGCTTATTACGAAGATGTTGACCTGAGTTTCCGAGCCCAGCTGGCCGGTTGGAAAGTCGCTTATGTGCCAGTCGCGGTTGCTTACCATCAAATAAGTGCTACCAGCGGCAAAATCAAGGGCTTCTCTGCCTACCAGACAATGAAGAATCTACAGTTGCTGTTTTACAAAAATGTGCCCAGGCGTTATTTGTGGCGGATAGGATGGCGTTTTACGTTAGCGCACACCCTGTTTTTACTGCGTGCCATTAGCCGCAGGCAGGGCTGGCCGGCAATAAAAGGCGACTTAAAAGGCACCTATCTAATGCTTAAAAAATCCGGTGAGCGCCGAAAAATTCAGAGCTCTAAGAAGGTACCTGATGAATATATCTGGCAGGCCTTGGTGCACGATTTACCGCCAAATGCCCGGGCATTGCGCAAGCTTAGGTCCCATTGGTGGAAATTACACAGGAAGAAGCGCATATGAAACGAATTGTCATAGATGCCCGTGAGCTGCGCACCAGCAGCGGGCGTTATGTGGAACGTTTGCTGCATTATTTGCAAAAGATTGACCAGGCACACCACTACCAGGTGCTGCTCAAGCCGCAGGACATAGATGGCTGGCTGCCAGCTAACCCGAATTTTACGAAAGTCGCCTGTCCGCACAAGGAGTTTACCTTTGCTGAGCAGCTTGGTTTACTTCGGCAGATGAGCTCGCTTAAAGCCGACCTGGTGCATTTTACATTTCCACAGCAGCCGATCTGGTACCGCGGCAAAACCGTCACTACAATCCATGATCTAACGACTTTAAGGTTTGACAATCCCGATAAAAATCCGCTGGTCTTTAAGCTCAAACAACGGGCCTATAAGTATGTAGTTAAGCGGGCCGCACGTAAGTCTGCAGCTGTTATCGTGCCGTCAGGCTTTATTAAAGATGACGTGGCTAAGTTCGCCGGCATAAACCTCGATAAAATTACGGTTACCTACGAGGCGGCCGATGCCATAGAAGACCCGCCTGAGCTGTTACCTCATCTTGAAGGCAAACAATTCATCATGTACGTCGGTCGCCCGACCCCGCACAAGAACCTGGAGCGCTTAATAGAGGCCTTTGGGCTGCTTAAGGCCCAGCATCCCGGCCTTATATTGGCACTTGGCGGCAAAATGGATGCCAACTACCGCCGGATCAAGGCTAGCGTCCAGGGGCAAGGGCTTAAGAATGTCGTTTTTACCGACTTTGTGAGCGAGGGCCAATTGCGTTGGCTTTACGAAAACTGCGCGGCTTATGTCTTCCCTAGTTTGAGCGAGGGCTTTGGCCTGCCCGGCCTGGAAGCCATGGTACACGGCGCACCAGTGGTTAGCAGCAATGCCACTAGCCTGCCCGAGGTCTACGAGGATGCTGCCCGCTATTTTGATCCGCGTGACGTTTCTGCCATATCTGATGCTATTAACGAGGTGCTGACGGATAAAGACCTGCGTGCTCAACTAATTAAAAAAGGCCGGCGACAAGCTGACAAATATTCCTGGCAGCTCATGGCCGAACAAACCCTGGCCATATATAAACAGCTCCTGCGAACTACCAGATAGTAATACCAGAGGTGGCCCGTAAGCAGCTGGGGATTAAGCCGGGACAAAAACTTACTTTTAATGGCATAGGACAAGATGGTTCACTCAGCTTCTCTAAACACCCCTAACCGGAGGCCATTTGTTTTTTAGGTCTTTGGGTAACGTAAAACGATTTGACAAGCGTATTACGATTTGCTACAGTTTTACGTATGAAAAATATAAGCGTAGCCCTCTCCACTAAGTACCAGGTAGTTATACCTAAAGCCGCCCGTAAGAAAATGGGCCTGGATAAGGCCATAGGCCAGCGGTTGCGTGTCGGGCGCGTTACTAAAGACGAGATAGTCTTCCGCAAGGAGCCAGCGCTTGAAGACTTCCTGGGTGCTTACGGCGATTCCTTCCCTAAAAACGCGGCTGCGGCTCTGCGCAAAATGCGTGATAAAGAATGGGACTGATCTGTTAATCGGGCTTGATAGCGACATATTGATTGCTGCTCTCTCACCGCATGAGGCTTACTCCGAGGTGGCTAAAGTGTTAGCCACACAAATCGCTCACGGCAAGCACCATGCTGTCGTATCGTCAATTACTTACGGTGAGGTCTTGACCTTAAGTACGGGAACAGGCGCCAAGGAACTTAATCTGGCACTGTTTTTCGCAAAACTCAATCATCTAAACAGTGTAGCGGCAGACGATTCGTTATGTCAGGCCGCTGGTAAGTTGTGGCGTCGGCATGGCTTAAAGCTACCTGACGCTATTCACCTGGCGACGGCACTTGATCAAAAGGTAGATGTCTTTATGACTAATGATTTACCATTAGCTAAAATTGCCTGCCGGGTCTTGCCTACCAAAACTTTGGCGGAGTGGCCAAAGATTTAAGAATCTTTGGCCTGTTGGGTTCCGGTTTTGAGCACGATGTGCCGCTCGCGGCCTTCGCCAGACGAATCGCTGGTCAGGCTGTATTCGGCGGCCAGCTGGTGGACTACCCGCCGATCGGCGGCGTTCATAGGCTCCAGATCCATCGGTTCACCGCTATCACGCACCTGTTTGACCCAGACTTCGGCCTTATCGCGCAGCCGCTCGGCACGTTGTTTTTTATAGTCGGCAATGTCAACGTTTACCCGGTTATGTTCATAACCGTTGTTTTTAAGCGCCGTGCTGGTCAGGTACTGCAGCGAGCGCATGTTGTCGCCGCGCTGGCCGATTAAAAATCCATTGAGGTGGGTGCTGGGCACGTTTAGCTGGATGACTTCGTCGTCGCTGGTAGCGTAAACATCGGTGTTCAGGCCAAAAAAGGACAACAGGTCTTCCAGATACTTCTTAGCATAAAGAATGGCTTCTTCCATGGAACTGTTCATCGCTTCTTCCGTCTTTTTTTTACAGCTTTTTTGGGTTTGGGAGAAGTGTTTTGAATAGCACCCTTAGGCTTTTCAACAATTTCGGCCTCTGGTATGGCGGCCACATTTTTCGATGGCTGTGTCTCGCCTATGGCTTCCATCTCGCTCTCGTCACGGCCCAATACTATACTCTGTTGGATATAGGCCACGACTCCCCCTACCAGCCAATACAGGCTAAGTGCCGAGGCGATATTGACAGTAAAAATAAAGATCATGAAGGGCAATAGATATATGGTGCTGCGCCCGACGGCGGCATTGACCTCGGACTGGTCGGCCTGCTTGCCGCCGCTGGCTTCTTTGAGAATGGTGCGCAAGCTCCGTTTTTCTTTGTCGTTAGGCAGCAACTGCTTGCTCTGGAAGTACTGGGCTACGGCACTGCCAATGACAATCACCATGGCCGGCCCGTAAACACCGCTTTTACCCAGCGCGGCCCGGCCGAGGTCTACCACGCCAAATAGGGTGTTATCGAACATATGGATGTTGCTGCCCAGCTGTCGCATCCAACTAAGGTGTTGCAGGGCGGGATAAGCAAAACTGGTAATGGCGTGCGGATCGCTGATTATGCGGCGCAGCCCGCTATACAGGCCTATCAGGATAATCAGCTGGACGATTAAGGTCGGGAAGGTGGCAAAAGGGTTAATGCCCCGCTCTTTGTACAGCTCCATGAGCATTTGCGATTCTTTTTGGCGGCTGCCTTTGGTGGCTTGTTTAATGCGCTTAATGTCCGGCTGTAAGGCCCGCATGGCCTTGGCCTGGTGCAATTGCTTTTTGATTAGCGGCCACAGCAACAAACGGATGATGATCGTGAATATAATCAGGCTCAGTCCAAAATTGTGGCCGGGCAACAGCGCATATATTAGCACCAGTAAATTAAAGATGGGTTGGACTATAAGTGTCGTAAACATGAGTGGCTCCGGCTATTTTCCTTGCTTATTGCCTGGGCTGATCTCCTGGACTTTGCTTTTTACTATAGCACGTCCTACCGGTGTTTTAACGCCCACACCCTGTGCGGCGGCGGCTTTTTGAAGCAACTCATTGATTATGGCTTGCGGCTTAGGTGCCGGCAGTTCAGCCAGACGTTCGCTAAACACCGTAAATACCAGGTCGATGCCGGAAGTTATGCCGGCGTCTGATTTACGAACAGCCTCATAGATACGCCGCCGGATGCGGTTCCGTACCACAGCTGATTTACTGACCTTGCGGCTAACAATAACGGCTACCCGATATGGCCGTCCGGAGTCATTGCCGCTGCTGGGCCGGGCAAACTTCAGGCTCACCATGTCGCCGCGCACACTCTGGCCGCGGCTATATACGCCGCGCAGGCTGTTATAGCCATGGAAGCGATGGCTTTGATTGATCATTTATGCCCGCATTTACGTTGAAAGCTTAGCGCGGCCTTTGATACGGCGCCGCTTAAGCACATTGCGGCCGGCGCGCGTGGCCATGCGCTTCATAAAACCATGTTCCCGGGCTCTGGAACGTTTTTTGGGTTGATAGGTTCGTTTCGGCATTGTTTCTTACTGTAGTCCTTACCTAGTGGCAATAATCTGGATATTCCAGTCGATGATGACATTATGTACAACTATAGCGTTGTTACCTCTGTTTGTAAAGTGGAGAGCCTTACCGGCCCTGGCGGCAATGGCTCGTGTGGTTTTAACAATGCTTAATCGCTAATTAGCTGGGGTTTTCCACTGAACCGGCGTTATTGTCCCCAGATTAACAGATATGTTTTATGCATGTGTATAAGTACATCTCTGGTCAAATTTTTGTCAGGTGCGGCGCGGCAAAATCGTACTATAGTGTGGAAAACCCGGGCCACTTCCCGTATATTAAGGGTTACGGGAAGTGAGGAGCGGTAATGCAACAGGACGCTTTATGGTTGGCGGTTTTGGGTGAGATTGAGCTAAGCGTATCACGAGGCAATTTTATGACCTGGTTTAAGGGCACCTCTTTAATAAATCATTCCGACGAGATCATAACTATCGGTGTCACTAACATCTTTATCAAACAGCAGCTAGAGCGTAAATATAATGAAATGATAGCTAAAACACTGGCTAAAAACGGCCTGGTCGCCAAACGCATCGAGTACAAGATAGTCTCGTCTCAAAAAGACAAAGCCCGGGCGCTAACGCCTGAAGGACCCCCGCAAAACCTGCCCACAAATACCGCTAATATAGCCTCCGGCCCGGACAACAAACGTTCCGCGGACACTCTAGGCGGCGGCCTGGCTCATTCCTATCGCCAGGGCTTGAACGAACAATACACCCTGGATAATTTCATAGTCGGCAGCAGTAATGACGTGGCTTTTGCCGCCTGCCAGGCGGTCGCCGCTCAGCCGGGCTCAAAATATAATCCGTTATTCCTATATGGAGGTGTTGGTATTGGTAAAACTCATCTAATCCAGGCAGTCGGCAATATTTTGGCCGCCCGCAACCCGACGGCCAAAGTGCTATACATATCTACCGAGCAATTTGTGCAGGAGTTCGTTGATGCGCTGCGTATGCGTAAAACGGCAGCCTTTGCCCGTCACTACCGTACGGCGGATGTTCTGATCGTGGACGATGTCCAGTTCATTGCCGGTAAAGAAAAAATGCAGGAGGAGTTTTACCATACTTTTAATTCGCTACATCAGGCTAATAAACAAATTATCATCAGTTCGGACCGGCCGCCGAAAGATATACCGACTCTGCAGGATCGTTTGCGGTCGCGCTTCGTAGGCGGCATGAGCATCGATATGCAGGTTCCCGATTTTGAGACCCGTTGCGCCATCGTGCAGACCAAGGCGGCTAACCATGACGGTGAGCTTGACCATGAAATTGTTGAATACCTGGCTACCAACATTCATACTAATATCCGGGAACTGGAAGGTGCCCTAAACCAGCTACTGGCCTATTGTGAGGTGCGCGGGCTGGAACCCACCCTGGCCATCGCTTCCAGTCTCTTAAACATCAGCAAGACACGCCCTAAACACTTGAGCGCCAAACAAATCATCGAACGTACCGCCCGGCATTTTCAAATCCCTTTTGAGGATATTGTTGGCCCCAAGCGTGACAGGGATATTGTAGTACCGCGCCAAATTGCCATGTACATGCTGCGTAACGAGCTGAAGCTTAGTTTCCCAAAGATCGCCCGTGAGCTGGGCCGTAAAGACCACACTACAGCCATCCATTCTGTTGGCAAAATTGATAAGGAATACCGTACAGACGCCGGTCTGCGCATGGCTATTTCCGATATCCGGGAACATTTGTATGTGTAAAGTTTGGGAATACCGGGGTAAAGATTGTGGGTAACATAGCTGCTTATGGTAGTAAAAATTCCGGTTTAACCACAACCGGCGTCCGGCAATTCGGGCAGCCTGTTCATATTACCGTTAGTTCTACTCAGCCATGCCCGGCTTTTTACCAGGTGTTTTACACTATTATAGCCGCTTATTTGTACCTGTTCAGTATTAGTTTTTACCCATTATCCACACTACCTATAACAACAAGCTACAAATTAAATTTATATAGTTATTAATAACAGGAGGATGAATATGAAACTACAAGTTACCCAGGAAAACTTAAACCGGGCGCTTGGTTCCGTAGCCCGGGTGGCTAATAGCCGCGGTACTTTACCGATACTTGCCAATGTACTTATCAAAACCAGTAGTAACCGGTTAAGCCTGTCAGCTACTAACCTGGATATTGCCATTACGCACTACATCGGTGCCAAGGTGGGCCAGGAGGGGTCAATTACCGTACCGGCCAGGCTGATGCAGGACTTTGTCGGCAGTCTACCGGAAGGGGTGATTGAACTTGATCTGCAGGAAACCAAACTACACGTCACCACCGACCAGTATAAATCTGTCGTTAACGGCATTATAGCTGATGACTTTCCGGTCATGCCGGCTATTACAGATGGTAAGAAATGGAAAATTGGCAGTAGTTTGTTTAAAAAAGCCCTGCAACAAGTGGTATTCGCCGCTTCTGCTGACGAAACACGGCCGGTTTTAACTGGCGTACTACTCCAGACACAGGACGCCGGCAGCGGTAAATTGAATTTAAACATGGCGGCCACCGATAGCTACCGCCTGGCCGAAAAAAACCTAGGCGCTAACAAGCAAGCTATCCAGTTATTAATACCGGCCTCGGCTATGCAGGACCTGCTTCGTATCATTGGCGATGATGATAACGAGGTGGCAATCACGCACGACGAACAACAAGCCCTATTCCAGGTTGGTGACGTGGAGCTGGTGACCCGCCTGCTGGAAGGAAAATACCCCGACTACCGAAAATTAATACCTAAATCATTCGCTACCACAACTGCCTTGAAACGAGCCGATCTGTTAAACGTTACTAAAGTATCCAGCCTGTTCGCCAGGGAAAGCGCCGGCAGCGTGACTATAGAAGTTGACGAGGACGCCAAAGCGCTTAGTATCCGTTCCGTAGCTTCGCAGCTTGGTGAAAACACCGCTACCGCTACCGCCAAGGTTACCGGCAGCGGCAGCATTACACTAAACTCGCGCTATTTGCTTGATGCGCTCAATTCCCTATCCGGTAATGAGGTAGTGTTTAGTTTTAACGGCAAACTGGAACCAACCCTGTTGCAGGACCCGGCGGCGCCGGACTACCGGCACATCATCATGCCGCTTAAGAGCTAAGGAGCTACCGGCGGCCATCGATGAGCCGTAACCCCGGATAAGTAATCTCTAAAATACGTTCATCGCAAGTTAGCAACGGCAGCCCTTCCGAGATGGCTTGGGCGACCAGCAAGAGATCAAAAGGATCGGCGTGGGGTGTTATTTCCCGATCAGGAATTTCAACCAGATGTTTCAGTTGAATGTCGAGTATGGCCGCGCCCTCCAACCGGGCATTTGTTTCCAATGTCACTATGGAAAACTGTTTGAGCGAGCCTCTTCTTTGCTTAACTTTAATTTCAACAAAACTAGCCATCGAAACATAGCAGCTACCAAAATCCCTTTTAGTCTGCAACCTGCTTTTTACACCCATATTTCCAGCAACGTCCTCGAACACCCAAAGCAATATGTGTGTATCAATCAGCATCGGGAAAGATTTTGCTGTTCTCGAAATCTTCAGCAATATCACGATCGGCCTTGTCCCAGGCCTCCTGCGAGATCCATAACTGGCCTCTCATGCTACCAAATAGGCTGCCCTGCTTTTTTTTGGGTACAGCCGATAACATGACTTCGGTCTCACCACGAGCACCGATGTATACCGGTGTGCCGGCTTTAGCCTGCTTGATATACTTACTGAGATTGGCTTTAGCTTCATGGATAGGTATGGCTTTCATGATTTAAAAATATCATACAAAACAGACTAAGTCAACTAAGTCATAAGTAACTATCCACTGACTTGAAAGTTCAATTTGTATTGTCTATGCTTTAAGTTGAAGTATTCACTAACAAAAATACAAACACTATGTCAGGACACGCTAACAAGTTTTACGAACCACTGTATCGCCAGCTCAGTAAAGAGC
>JBBRXZ010000038.1:0-10671 GCA_038238095.1 Saccharimonadales bacterium (SeqCode) | reverse complement strand
TATGGCGGCAGCGTTGATGAGCATACTGCTGCCGGCTATCTGTCAGTTGAAGGTATTGACGGGCTATTGCCCGGCAGCGCCAGCCTTAATTATCATAAATTTTCAGCCATTGTTGATAGCGCCTATCGTTTTTTGCACCGGTCAGGGTCAAAACATGATTAAGCATTACGAGCCAAACCATGGCTAAGCCCAAAAAACCGGCAACTGCCAAGCCCATAACTGACGTGGCGCATGAAGGTCAATCGGCGCCGTCATCATCTTCCAGACCGCTTATTGTTACCAACCGTCCGATTCTAAGAGACCCCATGATCAGTAAAGATAATCAATCTCAGTCTAATGAGAAGGTCAAAGAGGTAGTCTCTAAAGTTTCACGGGAGCGTAAACTGCAACCACCAGGTACTTCTGTACCGGCCCAGACCAAACAAGCCCAGGATAAGCAGAAGCCTAAAACGGAAGCGAAAAAAGTCGCGCCTCCAGATGAACCGCCTGAAACTGAACCCTCTAGCGATACTCCTACTGGTTCCGTCAAGGCCAAGGTACCCGAGGCTGCGGCTACGGCTAATAAAGAGGCTGAGCATGGTTCAGAAGTTCAAAAATTAATAGATAGTAAACGATATTTTCTGCCGATCAATACTATTGAAAAACGCCGGAGCAAACGCTTTGTAGCGCTCGGTATTTTGCTTAGCTTGCTACTAATAATCGCCTGGGGAGACATTGCTCTGGATGCCGGTCTTATACGGCTGCAGGGCATTAAGCCGCTTACCCACTTCTTTTCGACGTAGGTAGACAGATTTAAATAATTTCTTTTGCTAAAATAACTAAGTGTTAGAACAACTTTTTGAGGGATTAAACCCGGAACAGAAACGGGCGGTGGAAACTACCGAAGGGCCGCTATTGATTGCCGCCGGCGCCGGATCGGGTAAGACCAGTACGCTGACGCACCGGATTGCTTACCTGATAGCTACCAGTAAAGCCACTCCATATAATATCCTGGCAGTAACTTTTACCAATAAGGCCGCTAAGGAAATGCGCGGCCGCGTAGCTAAGTTGCTCGGCGAGAGCGCCGATAACCGCGGCTTCATGCCCTATATGGGTACTTTTCATGGTATCTGCGTGCGGCTGCTTAGAGTTGACGGGGAATCAATTGGCATACCCCGCAGCTTTGTGATATTCGACGCGTCGGACGCTCAGGCGGTTGTAAAACAGGTCAGCAGACGGCTGATGATCGATGAAAAGACCTTTCCGGCCCGGCTCCTAAGCGGACTTATAAGCAGTGCCAAGAACGAAATGCTTACGCCGGAGGAATACGCCGGCTCGCCAGGCAGTCCAGCCGGACAGGCTGCCGCTAAAGTCTATCCGTTGTATGAACAGGCCCTGCGCGAAGCCTCAGCTCTTGATTTTGATGACCTGATTAACCGCACTGTACAGATGCTTACGGCACAACCGGAAGTTAGGAAGAAGTGGCAAGCCCAGTTTAAATACATCATGATCGATGAATACCAGGATACCAATGCTGCCCAGTATAAATTAGTTAACATGTTAACTAATGCCGACAAGAACATCGCTGTGGTGGGTGATGACTGGCAGAGCATCTATAGTTGGCGGGGTGCTAATTTTCGTAACATTTTAAAGTTTGAAAAAGACTATAAAGGTTGTACTGTCATCAAACTGGAACAAAATTATCGCAGCACCAAGCACATTCTTGATGCCGCCCATGCCGTAATCAGCAAAAACATAGAGCGCAGCGATAAGCATTTATGGACAGACAGCGGCGACGGTTTGCCTGTGCAAATACTGCCAGTCAACAGTGAGCGGGCCGAGGGTGAAGCCATCATCCGGCGTATCCGCCTGGGTATAGACAGCGGTCGGCGGTATTACCGCGATTACGCGGTGCTCTACCGTACTAACGCCCAGAGCCGGTCTATAGAGGAGGCGTTTGTGCATAACGGCATACCCTATCACGTCGTTGGGGGCGTGCGCTTTTACGACCGTAAAGAGATCAAAGACATCATAGCTTACCTAAGGCTGATCTTTCAGCCGGAAGACCGTGTCAGTTTTGAACGTGTGGTTAACGTTCCGGCCCGCGGCGTCGGTGCCAGAAGTTTGCAAAACTTCTTTGCCTGGCAGCAAGGGCGGCAAATAACATTGCTTCAGGCGTTAAATCAAGTCGATAGCTGTGAGCAGCTTACGGCTAAAGCCCGCCAGGCTTTGAGTGAATTAGGAGATATTTTAGCTTCCTTGCGCAGCATATACGAGGAAGTAGCGGTGGCCGGGCTTATTGATTCGTTGTTACGCCGTACGGATTACCTGCGTAGTCTGGATGACGGTACGGCCCAGGGCGAGACCCGTATTGAAAATGTGCGTGAACTGTTAAGTGTGGCCAGGGAGTATCAAGAGGCTGGACTGGCTGGCTTTTTGGAAGAAGTAGCCATGGTGAGTGATCTGGACAGCGCCGATTTTAGCGGCTCTTCTGTTAAGCTTATGACCTTACACACCGCTAAAGGCCTGGAGTTTCCCGTGGTTTTTATGAGCGGGCTGGAGGAGTCAATCCTGCCGCATTCCAGAGCTTTGTATGATCAGAATGAAATGGAAGAGGAGCGCCGCTTGTGCTATGTGGGCATGACGCGGGCCCGCCAGGAACTATATATGACGTACGCGTCCAGCCGTATGCTGTATGGCGGTGTGCAGCACAACCCGCCGAGCCGTTTTTTGTCGGAGATAGATGGCGAGTTTCAGGCTACTAATAGCTTTGCGGCAGCCGCATCTTCTATGTTTTCTGCTTCTGGCACGGAACGGCCGTCAGCAGAAGACATAAGAGATGCCAGTACTTCTCAGGAACCGCGTTATGTCCCTGACCTGAACGAAGGCGATAGCGTACGCCATCAAGTATTTGGCAGGGGCACAGTTATGGAAATTGAAGATGATACGGCGGTAGTTTACTTCAAAGGCAAAGGCACCCGTAAGCTAAACATTAGCTTTGCGCCTCTGGAAAAACTGTAAGCTGCACCTGGTTGCCATTAGACATCTTTGTTACAATAAACAATCGGCTCCCTGAGGAACGTACCTTGGACTTAGTGACCGGTATTTTCTAAACAGCCGTGCTTATTATGCTTAAAAGATTTGTCAAAAAATTTGAAAGATTCAAGTTGAAGTTCATGCGCTACCAGCGGGTGCGGTTGCCCAGGCGTATACGCAGATTCAAGCTTATGAGTCGCCATCCGTTTGCCGTACCGGTAATTACTATTAGTTTGTTGCTTGGCTTAAGCGGTGGTATTTATTTGGTTGCCCGGCAAACAAAGAATTTACCGCTGCCCCACGATGCCAAGATTGTTATAGTTACCCATGACCACCAGCAACAAACCGTGCCGAGCAAGGAAGCAACTGTCGGAGCGTTACTGGCCAAGCTGCACTTGAAGCTTAATCAAGGCGATGTAGTGGAGCCGGCTGCCTCGGCGGTTATCGACCAGGATCAATTCCGTATCAATATTTATCGGGCCGTTCCCGTACAAATTGTCGACGGCAGCCATAAAACCTTTACTTTTAACGCCTCCAAAACCCCGCGGGCAATAGCCGTAGCAGCCGGCGCTACATTGTATCCGGAAGACCGCATAACTACTCAGCCGGTAAACAGTTTTGTTGGTAGCGAAGCTATTGGCAAGCAGGTGATAATTGATCGGGCCACACCTATCAGTATAGATTTGTACGGTACGCCGGTAACTACGCGGACTCAAGCCGGCACGGTTGGCGAGCTGATCAAAGAGAAGCACATCAAACTGGCAGCTAATGATCAAATTGTTCCCGGGCCAAACACACCGATTAGTGACAACCAGCACGTAGCTTTTATCCGCACCGGCACTAAAGTTGAAACTGTAACCCAGGAAGTTGCCACTCCCGTGCAGATAGTTAATGACGCCACACTGGCTTATGGCACCAGCGCTATTCGCCAGCAGGGTTCACCTGGTCAAGAAGTAGTGACATATCAGGTGGCAATTACAAATAACGTGGAGACGAGCCGCGCCGTCATTCAAAAAGTTGTTATTAAGGCTCCGGTAACTCAGATTAAGGTGGTAGGTACCAGCCTGAGCGGCATTAAGGGTGATATGGCTCTGGCGGGCATTGCACCCAGTGATTATAACTATGTTGATTATATAGTCAGCCATGAATCAGGCTGGCGGCCGAATGCCGGCAGCTCTGGCGGGCCTTATGGCTTATGTCAGGCCTATCCGGGGTCCAAAATGGCCAGCGCGGGTTCGGATTGGGCCACCAACCCGGTCACACAACTGCGTTGGTGTAATGGCTATGCTTCCAGGTACGGCGGCTGGGCAGGTTCGTACAACCACTGGGTTAGCTATCATAACTGGTAACCATGTCAGCCTCTCCGCCTAAAAAATCTCTCGGCCAGCACTGGTTAAATGATCCGGCTAGTTTACAGGCCATGTGCACGGCGGCGGCTGTGCAACCTAAAGATGTAATCTTGGAAGTAGGTCCCGGTCCCGGTAGCCTGACTAAACTTTTAGTCCAAAAAGCTCATAGAATAATTGCCGTGGAGCTGGATAAAGACCTGGCTGCTGGTTTGTCCAAGCGCGTGCCAGATAGCAATTTACAGGTAGTTACCCAGGATATCCTAGGTTTTGACTTCAGCAGTTTGCCGTCTGATTATAAATTGGTAGCTAATATCCCTTATTACCTGACAAGCAATCTTATCCGTGTCATTAGCGAGACGCCGCACCCGCCCAAAACCGCTGTTTTGCTGGTGCAAAAGGAAGTTGCCCGGCGTGTAGCTGCTCCCCCGGGCGATATGTCGCTGCTGAGCGTGACCACTCAGTTTTACTGGCAGGTGAGCCTTGGCTTAGAAGTGGCGGCGCATTTATTTGAACCGCCGCCTAAAGTTGATTCGCAGATACTGATCCTGAAGCGTCGTCCTAAATTACTTTTCCCGGATGTCAACACCAAGGCTTTTTTCCGGTTAACCAAAACCGGCTTTGCCCAACGCCGCAAAACATTACTTAACAGTTTGAGTAGCGGTTTGCACCTGGACCGCGAGACTGTAAAGACATTGTGTGAAAAAGTCCATATTGACCCTAAGCGCCGGGCTCAAACTCTCAGCCTGGATGAGTGGCATAAGCTATACCTATCTGTAAATAACACTTGATGTGTTAAGTATATAGTCTTACACTGAAGTTATGGGGCCAACCAACAACCTTAACTACTTGATACATCATTTGGCTGCCGTTATGGATAAACAGTCTGAGCAGATACTAAGACAGCAGCTCGGTATCGGCCAAAGCCAGTACAAGCTCCTAATGGTTTTAGAGTGGAATCCACGTGTCCAGCAGCGGGCGATTGCTGATAGCCTTGGCCAGACTGAGGCCAGTGTCCGCCGGCAGATCAAACTGTTAAAACAAAGGGGTCTACTATTATCTAAAGCAGATCCGAGCAATCGTCGCAAACACATCACTACGCCCACTCCGCTCGGTATGCAAATTACTGAAGCGGCCACTGCCATCATTCGTCGTAATTTCGGCCCTGAATATACTCGTTTGGGCGGAGATCAACTACAACAATTAATTTCCGATCTGCAACAACTTCACCAAATAGTCTGTAGCCGCGGCAAGCCTGGTGCCTGCGATCACCAACTTGGTATCTAATGTTGATTGAAAGTGTGGCGCAGAGGCGTATAATAGTAGTTAGAGGTAAACATTATGAGCACAAAAGAGCAGGAAAAAATTATAAAAAAGCTGCGTGACGCGACAGTTCAGATTACTTTTACCGAAGAACTTGCTCAAGTGGGTGATTTAAAATTTGATAAAAAAGCGATGTGGGAAAAGGCCAAGAAAGCCGGGAAAACTATCAGTGACGACAGTCTATCCCCCCCACATACATCAGGATCTTAGCGGACAATACATATTTCTGGACACCAGTGTCTTTATTTATGCCTCCAAAAACAAAACTTTTTTTGATTTTCTGGCGGATCTGAAAAGCAAAGCGGGCTGCTCTTTTGTAACCATTCCATCCGTAGTATTTGAATTTACCAGGGGCTCTAAAACCGTCAGCAAATATAACCAGCGTCTGAAATTTCTGAATGATCTGGTCGATCACATCAACCCGGTAAATTTCTTAAACAAGATCTCTGATTTTTCCGTCGTAATGTCTAAAATTAATGATCAAAACAAGGCCTACACCGATTTCTTGCTCGCAGCTTGTCTATATAACTTTCGCCACATTGCGGTGACTCTGTTAACATCGGACTTAAAAGCGTTTTCAGCCTTCTTCTCCCGGACGCATATACTAGCTGTCGAACACGGCAGAGAAATAAAGAATTTCGGTTTTTACAAGCTGAATATTGATGGCTACGCGAACGCAGCGTCTAATGTCCTTAGCGCAGATTAATAGAAATAATCTTAGGTAGTACTCAGATGCCACAGCTGACAGTGCTGGCAGCGATAGCTCTTTAGCTTAATCCCACGCTGGTATTTCGCAACCGTAGCTGCTGCTTGGGCTTGTTTCTGAGTATCAAAGGCTAGTTTGTCTGCGCAGGGCAAAACGGCATAGTCAGGCTTATCCATCAGTTTATGATAGCATCCGCTTGACATAAGTGGTATAATATACACAGTATCTGTTAAGGGATACATTATTACGGGGCTGAATTTTAAGCTCGACGTTGGACTTTATCGGTTAGATCAGCAGGTCGCTTGTCAGCGTATAGGCAAATTTTTTAGATGCAACTTCTAAAATTCGCAGCGCATACGAGACTGTCGCAAACCTCTTGCAGGTAAGCAATTTCAGTCTTGGTAACGCTGCACCAGCTTACGTCTAAACCCGTAAGCCGCGCCGAACGTGACGCCAGATAACGCGAAGGCGTGCTATATCATCTGGACGCTCGCATTGACTCGTCCTAGCAATGCGCTAAGACTTTGGACTGCTGGAACGAGATGTTTGTTCGTTTAAATACTCATTCCTTAAGACACCAAAACGAACTATGCCTGTAGAAGACTAACCAAATAAACCGATGGACGCGGGGGCAGTACCCGCCAGCTCCTCCATAAGGGCCTTTCGGCTAAACCGAAGGGCTTTTTTGTTTGGCTGAAAGGAGTAAATCGGGCTAATTAGCGGGGTGCCAACTTTTCGCAGGGAGTTAAACGAAATCCCGCCCGGAATTATCAAAAGTTGGCACCGCACCCTGTCGTCATGGCTTAGTTCCCACCAGTCGTCCTTGAGCATGTTGGTGTATTCCAGGGCGAATTTCATGAAGTCCATTAAGTCTTCCTGAAGGTCGCTGGACTCCTCAATGTCTTTAGTCACGGCTGCCATCTCGGCCTTGACCTTATCGACCTCATCCCGGATGTCCTGCTTGTACTCCTCGTCGGTCCGGGCCATTTCTAGGACTAGCCCCGACTTAGTTACCTCCAGGCCGGCAAGCTTTTTCTCCAGCGCCCGGATGGTCTGTAATTTATCTTTTTGCTTCTTTTCCCAAACGGTCGCCAGGGCCTCTAGGAAGTCTTTGCGCTGAGCGCCGGTGTAGGTGATTTGATTAAGCCTTTCAGTGATGGCCTGATGAACCTCATCGCGGTGGTAAGCTTTACCGCAGCCCCTACAGTGATACTTGTAATAGAACTTGGTGACTTTCTTGGAATAGCCGTTGTTTTTTCGTGAGCCGGTGAACTTAATATCGCCGCCACAATCTTCGCAGGTGAGGACTTTATTCATGGGAAAGTCAGGATTATATTGCTTTTTAGGGCCGCGCGGCTTAATCGAGCCATTAAAGGCTCGTAGTAGCTGTTCGTGCTCCTCCAGGCTAATCATGGCCTGGTGTTGACCGCACCCATTGCGAGCTTTAACTTGCTTATTCATTTCAAGAATACCGGCGTAGTAGGGGTCAATCGCAAACTGCCTGAACTTGTCCATCTTCCAGGCACCGTGGGCTTTGATGAACTCACTTTGGTTGAGCTTCTTGAGAGCCTCTAGCGGGCTGTATAAGCCACTACAAATGTCTTGAAACGCTGTTTTAAGAGCTTTGTGAGTCATTGGGTCTGGAAGATGGACACCAGGCTGTGGGCCTTTCATGTAGCCCGGCTTTGGTGGAAAGGTATAGCGCCCTTCACGTATTGCTTTTTCGTGGCCGCTGACTGATTTGCGTTGGCGCTCCTCATTGCTGGCCTCAGCCTTAAAACCGCCCATGGATCGCATAAGTCTACCCATAGCATCATCAGCGTTAAATGCATCAGACTCTGACGCAAACCAAACTTTTACACCTAGCTCTCGGAACAAAACCTCAAAATATGCGCCCTCAAGTCCACTTCGCATAAATCTGTCATATTCATCAAAAATTGCGTACTTAACATCTTTGTGGCGCTTACAGTAGTCGAGCATTCCCAGTAAGTCTTTTCGCTTAACATTGGTGCCCGCCTTACTACTGACGCTACCGGACCACCGACCGTCTTCGGGTATTATTGCACCAAGCTTCTCGGCCGCTTTTATAACAGATTCAAGCTGTCGGTTCAGGCTATTATTTTCGAGCTGCTCAGGAGTTGATACGCGAGTGTTGATAATTGCTTTAAATTGCTTCATAGACGCAGTGCTGACTTGCTAAGTTTGCAGCAACTTGCATCAATAGGCGTGATACCTTTAGGCTTGTTAACTTGCAATTTTTTATGGGCTTCATAGCGGGAATATAGAAAAGACGCCAGCTCGTTGAGCTCTGGTTTGGTGAGCTTATTTTTAGGCTTAGTTTGCTTGTGAAGCACGGCAATATTCCGCTGAAGTAGTATTCGCGAAGTCTATTGCTCAAGTAGGCACAGCGTACAACAAATTTATTTGTAATGAAAGGATTTTTATGCTTTCGGTGCGTATAAAAACAGATCATTTTAGGCGTTGTATTTTATATTATTATCTGGGCTTAGAGAAGGTTGGGTACAAGCCGAGGCTGCAGCTTGTTCAGGCT
Organism: Saccharimonadales bacterium (SeqCode); assembly: GCA_038238095.1. Taxonomy (GTDB): domain Bacteria; phylum Patescibacteriota; class Saccharimonadia; order Saccharimonadales; family UBA4665; genus JBBRXZ01. The sequence goes on along the minus strand of JBBRXZ010000038.1, from coordinate 1,730 downwards.
GTGCCGGCCGAGGACTGGTGACTGGTGATGACGTGGTAGGCAGCCTGGTTGGTTTTACGGTAGTTACCGTATTTGAGGCATTTTTTGCGGTCTGTTTTGCATTTTCACTTGCATTTAGTAGATTCTCCCGCCGGGCAGCCGCCGGACGATTCTGGAGCACAAGAAATGCGCCACACGCCAATATACAAAGCAGGCTCCTGCCTACTAAAAGGCTAATTCGTTTGCTTCGGGTGACGGTCCAGCTTTCAGCCTCTAGCCCGCGTTTTAGAGAGTCAGTGGACATTATTGCCTCTGGCGTTTTGGGGCGGAAGCGTCTTGAGGATTGCCACCGAAAGGCCGTAAGTATTTTTAAGTAGGTCAGTGTCCAATCCTTCAGCAACGTCCTTCTGGTAATGCTGTTTAAGCATCTCTGGCCAGAGATCTTTCGTTAGCATTATAGTGTGCCATAAACGATCTATTGCTGGCTGAAGCTCTGGGTATAGGAATGACCTGAGAGTGTGTACCCAAATAGATAAGCAAGCAGCTTCAGTATGGTTACCGCTTCCGTTAAAGTGGTCGATGAATTTTTGAAATTGATCGATCATAATAGGATAGGCCATTAATTCCGGCTCTATGTTCTTGGTACTATCTGGAAGAGTAAACATGCCTTCATGCTGAAATCCTGCTCTTGTTCGCACGGCGTATATGAAATAGTCAGCCTGCATATCTCTCGACTGGCTAGCATACCACTCCAGAAACGCGTCTAATTCTTTACTCCAACTTTTTACTGCGCCACTCCGGACAAACTTCCTGATCATTAGGCTTCTCCTTAAAAGTTAAGGCGGCCCTCTAATAAAAAAGGACACCACGCGGGTGTCTAAACCAGCAACAGAGGTATTAAGCCCCTATCACTTTGCGTGGTGCCCATTTAAAGGCTTAACCACGCATAAATGCGGTTCTCAGTCGCTGGTTTAGACATCCATTATTGTAGCTGAAAGGGATGCGCACCGAAATAGCGTATATTTTTTGCTAAGAATTTTTTGTGCATACAAGGCTGGTGGTTAATGAGTCTAGGCAGGCATGGGCGGATGGATCTATTCGGGTGCATGGGTTACCCCTGTTCACGATACGATTACTGACCGCGTTGTAGCATATACAACTTTCGTAAAATACACACACGCAGAGAGACACACAAACCTACAGCCCCCACTTGTAGTCATGTGACCGCGATAACCACAAATCAGGATGACAGTCCTGACGTAAAGTAGCTCATACACTCATTGTGTAATGACCTGTTTTATACATAGCATGATAGTGCAATGGATATGGGGGAGGTCGGCTGACATGTGCTTTCTTGTCTGCTTCGTGTGGAAGCGCACCGAAACACCTAGAAGGTCAGCGGCTTCACTTTACGGCAGATTTGCGCTATTGCTTAGGTCGTTTCTGGTCAAAAGATGAAAATCTCCGACATGGCATAGTATATTTTCTAACAGGGGTGAAGAAAAAAGTAGTGCTCTTGACAAGTCAAGTTGTTGGTAAAATCTAGCGGCTACCCCTGTTAAGTCGCGGCGTACAATCATCATTGTGCGACACGGCTGAATGTCGATAGGGTAACTGCTCACACCCCCTTGCCCTAACCGGCCATTCGTTTTAAGCTAAAGTTAAGGACTGATTAATACAAAAATAGCCTTATGGCCAACAAGCTCTCCTCAGCAACCATTAAGAAACGCCTACTAGCCCTCAGAAATGTA
>JBBRXZ010000037.1:0-10838 GCA_038238095.1 Saccharimonadales bacterium (SeqCode) | reverse complement strand
CTATTAAAAGACCGCATTATCTTCTTAGGTAGTGATGTCAATGAAGCCAGTGCCAATATAATAGTTGCCCAACTGCTCTTCCTGCAGGCCGAAGATGCCAAAAAAGACATTTTCTTTTACATCAATAGCCCCGGTGGCAGCGTTTATGACGCCCTAGCCGTCTACGATACCATGCAATATGTTACCAACGATATTCAAACTGTCGGTATAGGGGTACAGGCTTCAGCCGCGGCCTTTCTGCTCAGCAGCGGCACTAAAGGCAAGCGCTACGCATTGCCTAACTCTACGGTTATGATCCACCAGCCATCATCCGGGACGCGCGGAAAAGTTACCGATCAGGAAATCGACCTACGTGAATCACTTAGAATCAAAAAATTGCTGGAAGAAATCATGGCTAAAAACACCGGCCAGAAAGCATCTAAAATCCATGAAGACATGGAACGTGACAAATGGCTAACCTCCGAAGAAGCTAAAACCTACGGCATCGTCGACGCCGTCATCCAAAGCCCCCCAAAACATAGTAAATAATAAGCATAGTTGACATGGGTTTTGATTTGCGAGACAATAGTAATCAAGAAGTAGTGTAAGCTCAGGGTGCTTATGATTTTTTGCAAGCTCAACACCCCTGTCTTAGGATCTTCGGCCGAATCAAAAGAAAACAAACACTCTATCTAAAGTTGGCGGATTATTCCGCTATGTTCGCATACTAACCACAATAATCAGGGGGCCCCGCTTGCTTATGGCGAAAGCAGCTACTACTAATAAATCACAACGAGTATATTTCACTGATGTTGACGACGCGTTACAGCTACCCAGCCTGGTGAATCATCAAAATAAGTCTTTCCAATGGTTTGTCGATGAAGGTTTGGGCGAGTTGCTGGCGGAAATCAGCCCGATTGACGATTATACGGCGGGAAAATTATCATTACGCTTCAAAGATTATCGTTTTGGAGAGCCCAAGTTGTCTGAGATGGTAGCCCGTGAAAATAATGTCAGTTACGAAGCGCCGTTGATGGCCAACGTCGAGCTGACCAACAAAGTCACCGGCGAAGTTAAAGAGCAGGAGATCTACCTCGGTGACTATCCGTGGATGACCAGCCGTGGAACCTTCGTGATTAATGGTGCCGAACGCGTCGTTGTCAGCCAGCTGATCCGCTCAGCTGGCGTTTTCTTTACCGCTGACCCGCACGGTTCTACCAGCCTATATGGTGCCAAAGTTATTCCCGGCCGTGGTGCCTGGCTGGAATTTGAGACGGCCGTCAACGGCGCTATATTCGTGAAAATTGACCGTAAGCGCAAGATCGCCATCACCACTTTGTTGCGGGCGCTCGGCGTAAGTGAAAGCCGTATGCGGGATACTTTCAAGCATGTCGATACCGGCTCCCGCAGCCATCTGGACGCCACCCTGGAAAAAGACCCTACCAGAGGCCAAAACGACGCTCTGATCGAGGTTTACCGCCGCTTACGGCCGGGTGACCTGGCGACCGTTGATAATGCCAAGTCGCTCATCGAAAACATGTTCTACAACTACAAGCGCTTTGATTTCAGCCGTGTCGGCCGTTACAAGATTAATAAGCGTTTAAACCTCGACGTGCCGAATACGCTCGAAAACCGGGTTATGCGCCTGGAAGACATTGAAGCCATCATAGCCGAACTGATGCGGCTGAATAACACGCAGGAGCCAGCCGATGACATCGATAGCTTGGCTAACCGCCGCGTTAAATTAGTCGGCGAGCTGGTGCAACGCCAGTTCCGGATTGGTTTACTGCGTATGGAACGCAACACTAAAGACCGTATGAGTATGTCCGAAATCGAAACTGTTACACCCGGGCAATTAATTAATGCCCGTCCTATAGTCGCGGCCGTCCGCGAGTTCTTTGCCAGTTCACAGCTTAGCCAATTTATGGATCAGATTAATCCCCTCAGTGAATTAGCCCACAAACGGCGTCTCAGTTCTATGGGGCCCGGCGGCTTGAGCCGGGAGCGCGCCGGCTTTGAAGTCCGTGACGCCCACGCTACCCATTACGGTCGAATTTGCGCGGTGGAGACCCCTGAAGGTGCCAACATCGGTCTGGTTTTGAACCTCGCTAACTATGCCCGTGTAAATGACTATGGTTTTATAGAATCTCCGTACCGCAAGGTTATAAATGCTGCTACGGCCAAAGATAGTATTGGTCAAATTGCAGCTGAAGACCTGATAGACGAAAAAGGTAAAGTTATTGTTAAAGCCGGCGCTAAGATCAGCGGCGGTGATGCCACTAAATTGGCCGCAGTTAAAGATAAAGTCACCTGGCCAATTAAAGCTCGTGTCACCAGTGAAATTGTATATCTTGACGCCTACGAAGAAGAGTCGGCCATCATCGCCGGCGGCGGCAGTGATTTAGATGCTAATGGCTATTTCAGGCAGGAGCGCGTCAGCGCCCGCTCCAGGTTGAAATCAGGCGAAGTCGACTCCAACGACGTAACGCATCTGGACGCAGCGCGGAACCAGATTATCGGCTCCAGTGCCGGTTTGATTCCTTTTATTGAGAAAAACTACGTTTATCGCTCTCTAATGGGCAGTAACCAGCAACGCCAGGCCGTACCGCTAATTCAGCCGGCCAGTCCGATAGTCGGTACCGGTCTGGAGGTCGAGGCGGCCCGCAACACCGGTCAGGTCATTTTGGCAGAAGCCAATGGCGAAATCACCAAAGCGACTGCCGACGCCGTCATCGTCAAATATAAAGAGGGCAGTGTGACCTATGAGCCGCAACGTTTTATCCGCAGCAATGAAGGAACGTCAGTCAACCAGAAAGTTGTCGTCAGTACCGGTGATAAGGTCAAAGCCGGTGATGTGTTAATAGAGGGCATGTCCATTGCCGACGGCGAATTAGCCTTGGGTAAAGACCTGCTGGTGGCCTTTATGCCCTGGGCGGGCTATAACTTCGAAGACGCCATAATTATCAGCCGTAAATTGGTTGAAGATGACACCCTGACGAGCGTACACATTGTTGATTTCATGATTGAGGTGCGCGAGACCAAATTAGGTCCCGAAATCGTAACTTCCGACATACCTAATGTCTCAGAAGAGACTCTGCGCCATCTTGATGAGTACGGCATTGTGCGCATTGGCGCCGAAGTTCACCCTGGCGATATCCTGGTCGGTAAGATAACACCAAAAGGCGAACAGGAGCTAAGTTCAGAAGAACGGCTATTGCGCGCTATCTTCGGTGAAAAAGCCAAGGAAGTCCGCGACACATCGCAGCGTATGAGCAATGGTAAGCACGGCAAAGTCGTCGGCGTTAAAGTCTTTAGCCGCGAAAATGGCCATGAATTAAAGGCTGGCGTCATCATGCAAATCCAGGTGTTTGTAGCCCAAATGCGCAAGATTGCAGTCGGCGATAAACTAGGTGGTCGTCATGGTAATAAGGGCGTTATTGCCCGCATTCTGCCCGTTGAAGACATGCCTTTTATGGCTGATGGTACACCGGTGGAAATCGTCCTGAACCCGCTTGGCGTACCTTCGCGCATGAACGTTGGTCAGCTTTTTGAAACGCACCTCGGTATGGCAGCCCGGGCACTGGGTATGAAAGTTGCCAGCCCGTCCTTTAATGGCGTTTCGGTCGATAAGATACACGAGTTGCTCAAGGAAGCTGACCTGCCTGAAGATGGAAAACAGCAACTGTATGATGGCCGCAGCGGCGAAGCCTTTAATGAGCGCACTACTGTCGGCAGCATGTACATGATTAAGCTCAACCACATGGTGGCCGATAAGATCCATGCCCGCTCCACCGGCCCGTACACCATGGTTACGCAGCAACCTCTGGGCGGCAAAGCCCAGAATGGCGGCCAACGCTTTGGCGAAATGGAAGTCTGGGCTCTGGAAGCTTACGGCGCCGCCCATACTCTGCAGGAAATGCTGACCATCAAGTCTGATGACGTTTACGGCCGTAGCAAAGCTTACGAATCGATCATTAAAAAGACGCAGATCGTTGGCCCGAAGGTACCCGAAAGTTTCAATGTGCTGGTCAAAGAATTACAAGGCTTAGGCCTTAAGGTTGACCTGGTACACTCCGATACGGTGGTTGACGCCGAGGCAGTGCTGGCCAGTAATATTCACGATGAGGCATCCCATCCGTCGGAAGTGGACGTCCCGCAACCTTCTATTTCAGAAATCGATGTCACCGAGGAAGTGGCAGTTGACGAATTCAGTGTTATGAATGTTAATGACGCTGTCGGTGGAGACGCCGGCAGCAACGTTATGGATATAACAGCTACCGATGATGACATAGCACTAGTAAGCGCCGATGATGGCACTGATACCACCGAAGATAATGACAGTAAAGAGGAGGCCTCAAAATGACGCCGCAACCTTACCATACAAGCAATACCAGCCATACCGGTACCGATATATCTGATTTTGATGCTGTCCGGTTGGCAGTCGCCAGCCCCGACGACATCCTCGATTGGAGCTACGGCGAAGTTACCAAACCCGAAACCATCAATTACCGAACCCAAAAGCCGGAACGCGACGGGCTTTTCTGCGAACGAATTTTTGGTCCAGTCAAAGACATTAACCCCCACGACGCCAAGTATAAAGGTGTCCGTAGCCGCGAAGCCGCGGTAGATAAGAACGGTGAGCTTGTCACCCGCAGTATTGTCCGCCGCGAGCGCATGGCGCACATCAACCTTGCCGTGCCGGTTTCGCACATCTGGTTCCTGCGCGGTACCCCCAGCGCCATGGGCTTACTCCTGGGCATGACGGTTAAAAATCTGGAACGCGTAGCTTATTTTGCCAGCTACATTATTAAAAAGGTAGATATTGCCAAACGCGATCAACTGCTGAGCGATAAAGAGGCGGAATTTGCAGCTGCCAAAGAAGCCATTAAGCTGCGCTACGAAAAAGAAGCCGAAGACGCTAAAGCCAATGTTAAAGCTTTGGCCGAGATGCAAACCAAAGAGATTGACCAGTTAACTAAAGATCTTGAACTACTGCGCGAGCAAATAAGCGCGCTGGAACGATTGCACCTGATTAACGAGACCGATTATCGGAATCTGCCTACCCAACTACGCGCCCTCATAAGCGTCGGCATGGGCGGTGCAGCCCTGAAAGACTTGCTGATAAATATTGACCTCAGACAACTGATTACCGACCTGAGTGCCGAAGCTGAAGACGCTAAGGGCCAGCGCAAGAAAAAGCTTATGAAACGCCTACGTCTGCTGGAAAGCATGGACCGTGCCGGCATCAAGCCGAGCTCAATGTGCATCAGCACGCTGCCGGTTATTCCTCCCGATCTGCGGCCTATGGTGCAATTGACAGGCGGCCGCTTCGCCACCTCCGACCTTAATGACCTTTATCGCCGGGTTATTAACCGTAATAACCGCTTGAAGAAGTTGATGGATCTGAATGCCCCGGAAGTCATTCGCCGCAATGAACAGCGTATGCTTCAGGAAGCCGTCGATGCTTTAATCGACAACAACAGCACTCGCAGCGGCCGGGCAGTGGCTGCTACCGGGCAACGCCGCCGCTTGAAGTCCCTTAGTGACATGCTTAAAGGAAAACAGGGCCGTTTTCGCCAAAACTTATTGGGTAAACGCGTCGATTACTCCGGCCGATCGGTCATCGTTTCTGGTCCGGAGCTAAAAATAAACCAGTGCGGACTGCCAAAAATGATGGCCTTGGAGCTGTTTAAGCCCTTTGTTATAGGCGAACTGATCGCCCGCGAGCAGGCCCACAATATCCGCAGCGCCTCACGCCTGATTGAAATGGGCGAAACCATTGTCTGGGATGCGCTGGACGAAATCATTAAAGGCAAATACGTGCTGTTAAATCGGGCGCCATCGCTGCATCGTCTGAGTATTCAGGCCTTCCAGCCGGTGCTAATCGAAGGCCGGGCTATTCAGTTGCACCCCCTGGTCTGTAAAGGTTTCAACGCTGATTTTGATGGCGACCAGATGGCCGTCCACTTGCCCTTGAGCGACAAAGCCCAGGCCGAGGCCCGCGACATCATGGCCGCTAATCGTAATCTGCTTAAGCCGGCCGACGGTTCGCCAATCCTGCACATTGAGCAGGATATCGTGCTGGGCTGTTACTACTTAACGTATGAGCGTCCGCAAAATGCCGATAAAACTGTCCATGCATTCTCCGGTATCGAGGAAGCGCTAATGGCTATCGATAACACCGAAGTTACATTGCAGAGCCGCGTTCGTCTGCCATTCAGAGGCCAGATGCGGGAGACTACTCTGGGCCGTATATTGTTCAATGAAATTTTCCCTGAGGATTTTCAGCTCCAGGACGAGACCATGACTAAAAAACGTCTACAACAGGTAATGGCAGATGTTTATGCATTGTATGGTCAGGAAAAAACGGCCCAGATTGCTGATGACTTGAAAGATCTAGGGTTTCACTATGCTACTATCTCCGGTCTCAGTATCGGTATGGGCGACTTTGCGCCGATTGTAGGCATGAACGATGTACTGGTAACCGGCGAGGATCGATCGGCGGCTATTTCCGACCAGTATGAAGAAGGCTTCATCACGGACGATGAGCGCCACCGCCTGACGGTCGACAACTGGACGAAGGTAGAGACCAAAGTCCAGGACATGTTATCCGATCAAATGGTCGGACAAGATTCGTCGATGGCTATAGCCATCAATTCCGGTGCCCGAGGTAATATATCGCAGCTCATGAGTGCCGTTGGTATGCTCGGTGTGCTTCAGGATGCCGGCGGTAACGTCATCGAACTGCCGATCAAATCCGGCTACATAAATGGCCTCAACCCGCTGGAGTACTTCACCGGTACCCGCGGTACCCGCAAGGCGCTAATCGATATCGCGCTTAAGACTGCCGATGCCGGTTATCTAACGCGTCGCTTGGTCGATGTATCGCAAGACGTGTTTACTATAAATGACGATACCAACGATCCCGGCTTTGCCATGCTGCGCGCTGATGCCGAATATATTGGCGTTGCCTACGGCTCCAGATTAGTTGGCCGTTTTGCCGCTGAAAAACTTAACGGTTACCTTAAAAAAGGCGAGGCGATTAGTGCAGAAGTCGCCGCCAAAATTGATGCTGACTCTGCCGTAGACGGTGTCAAGATCATGAGCGGATTGAGCTGTACTAACGTGCGGGGCGTATCCCAGAAATCCTATGGAGTCGATCCGGCTACCGGTAATTTAGTTGCCGAAAACCATCCGATTGGTGTCATTGCCGCCCAAAGTATCGGCGAGCCCGGCACTCAGCTAAGCCTGGACAGTAAGCACCGCTCCGGCGGCGCCATTGCCGACGATACCGCCCAGGGATTGAGCCGTATTGAAGAGCTCTTTGAAGTCCGGGCACCCAAAGGCCAGGCTTATCTGACCGAAATTTCCGGCGTAGCTAATACGTGGGAAGAAGGCGATCACTATGTTGTCCAAGTGACAGCTAATGACAAAGAAAAGGTGACATTAAATCTCGGTGAGCGTAAGCCGGCCGTCTCCAGTGGTACCGAAGTGGTGGCCGGTGACGTGGTGGCTGCCTTGGAAGATGCCTCGGAACCGCTAATAGCCCCCATGGCCGGCAAAGCTAACGTGACGGATAAGGCCGTCATAATCACCCCTACCAAGCAGAGCGTAGTACGCTATGAAATTCCTGGCTTTAAGCAATTGCAAGTTCGTGACGGTGATAAAGTTGCCTCAGGGCAGCGCCTGACAAACGGTTCGATCAATCTACATGACTTGATGCGTTTGCAGGGTGTGGAGCCTACGCAGCGTTACATCATGAGCGAAATCTTAAAGATTTTTGCGGCCCAGGGCCAGAATATTGCCGATAAGCACCTGGAAATAATCGTTCGCCAGATGTTTAGCCGTGTCCAGATTGAAGAAGCCCTGGACAGCGAGTTTGTAACCGGTGACATAGTTAGCAAGTTAGCGGTAGTCGAAGTCAACGAGACTTTACTAGCCGACAGTAAAAAACCGGCTAAATACAACCAGTTATTGCTAGGCATAACCAAAGCGTCCTTAAGCACCGATTCCTTCCTGAGCGCCGCGTCTTTCCAGGACACTACCCGTGTTTTGATTGCCGCCGCCACTAGCGGTAAAGTAGATAAACTTTATGGGCTTAAAGAAAATGTCATCTTAGGCCGTAAGATCCCTGTCGGTACCGGTGTTAAAACTGATGAAGACGAAGCCGAGGATGATCTGATTGCCGAAGCCGGGCACATTATCGGTGCCGCCCCGGTTGAAACCTAAACCTAGATCTGTTAGAATAAGTTCATTAAACATTTGAGCAATCCGAGCCAGGGCAGCCGGCATACTGCCTCGTAGCAGCAGATTGTAGACTACAACAGGAGAATAAATGCCCACAATTAATCAGTTAGTGCGTAAGCCTCGCACCAAGGTGACGAGTAGTAGCAAATCACCGGCCATGCAGCGCGTTACCAACAACCTAAAGACCCGTAATTACGAGAAGCCCGCGCCCTTCAAGCGGGGCGTTTGCGTAAAGGTCACCACCAAAACGCCAAAAAAGCCAAACTCTGCCCTGCGCAAAGTCGCCCGGGTGCGCCTGAGCAACGGCTACGAGGTCTGGGCTTACATCGGCGGCGAAGGCCACAACCTACAGGAGCACGCCGTGGTTTTGGTGCGCGGCGGCCGCGTTAAAGACCTGCCCGGCGTCCGTTACCACGTCGTCCGCGGCTCACTCGACCTCCAAGGTGTCAGCGACCGCAAACAAGGCCGCAGCAAATACGGCACTAAGAAAGCCGGCAAGTAATGCCTAGGAAGAAAACCGCTTCATTAATTCGTGATATTCCACCTGACCGCCTTTATAACAGTGTGCCGGTGCAGCGGCTGATCAACCGTGTCATGCTGAATGGCAAAAAACAGATTGCCGAACGGTTAGTTTACGGCGGGATGCAAAAGGCTGCCGCAAAGCTCAAAGTCGACAACCCATTGGAGGTCTTTGAGCAAGCCATGAAAAACGTCAGGCCGCACATGGAAACCCGCTCCCGGCGGGTTGGCGGTGCCAACTATCAGATACCTTTTGAAGTCCGCGGCCAACGGCAGAACCACTTGACTACTATGTGGTTTGTTACCGCCGCCCGCTCCCGCAAAGGCATGAGCATGCAGGACCGCATCGCTGCTGAACTTACAGATGCTTACAATAGCCAGGGTTCAGCAGTTAAAAAGCGTGAAGATGTTCATAAGATGGCCGATGCCAACCGCGCCTTCGCCCACTTCGCCCGGACCTGAAGATCACTCGCAATTGACACGGTGTAATTACAAGATATAGAATAATGGTGGAGATCGCCGTGCGACACCTAGGTTTTTGCAACGGCATGCTTCCATGGTCAAGGGTACTATGCGCAGTGAGAATCATAAGTCGGTCAAAGCGCCTTGATCCACGGTAAAAATCTTCGCCCGTAGTTTATAAGCTACAGCCACGAGAGTTGTGGGGCCGCAACGTTAGTATCAATAGCGAAGGGGTTTTGCCACCATGACGCCATGAAGTTTGACTTTCTGATTTTTAGTAGTAACATACTAAGTGAGACCTTCAGCCCGTAGTCATAGAATTACAATGCTGAGGGCCTTTTTTTGTTGACATGTGACCATTATCCTTAGTAGTATCTTAGTAAGGACCTTCGACACCGTGGTTTAAGCACCACACCAGTCGGGGCCCTTTTTTATTCCGGGAAAGTAGACATAAAGTACTTTCGCCCTTTCTTACTTTCGCGAATTTGTACGTAGAATATCTCATCATTAGCACTTAAGCCTGTAAAGCGGTGCAATTTTTCGCCAGGCTTGTTTTGATTGATCCGGGTCGTAGGCTCAAAGGGGCTATTCATAATCAAATCTATGGCGCAGGCATACAATCTTAACCGGCGAACCCGGTCGGCTGGCGGTTTTTGTTTTAAATGCATCCAAAACTCATCTATAAAGATCTTTTTACCCTTAAAGTAACGGCTCTTTACATAGGCTAGGCGTCTGGGAGCGTTCTTTTGTAAAGCACGGTGTTCGAGACGAGCCGCCCGTACAACCTTGTTATAGTTGCTACCACCAGGTAATCTGCCTCGTTTTGACTGGTACATGGTCATGGCTGCATTTTAACAGGGGGGCCAAAGAAGTTGGTGAATCAGGGCTTTTGGAGTATAATAAACATTAAATAATTTAATGTTTAGGGTGAACAAAGCTAATGCGCGAAATAAGTTCTGATTTCAGTGTCTATAACCATCCTCAACTCGTGCACAAGATGGCCGACGCCAACCGCGCCTTCGCCCACTTTGCCAGGACCTAAAATTATGGCTTGCGAAAACTGTCCACTCCAGCATGCCCGTGATCAGTTGACAGACAGAAATAATTGTCTAGAGAAAGTTTTCGCATCTTTGTCAGCTTTGACAGCTTGGGACGCTATGCGTGTTTGGCCCCTCGTGTTTAGTGACTCAGGCGATCCGAGTTTCGAGATTAATGATGAGAAATGTAATACGCCACGAGAGACCTTATTTGGAAAATTCGCTTGCGAGGGTAAACTTGGTCAAGTAACTAGCTCTAATACAGAAAGGCTGTCGTAGATGGCAGGCAAGAAAGCGGCAATGGATAAAATACGGAACATCGGGATTATTGCCCATATTGACGCTGGTAAGACTACGACAACCGAAGGTATTTTGTACCGAACAGGGCTGAAGCACAAGATTGGCGCCGTGCATGAGGGCGAGACTACGACCGACTGGATGGCCCAGGAGCGCGAGCGCGGTATTACTATCGTCTCGGCCGCTGTGACTTGTTATTGGAAAGATCATCAGATCAATATTATAGATACGCCCGGACACATTGATTTTACTGTTGAAGTTGAGCGAAGCCTGCGGGTGCTTGATGGCGCCTGCGTG
>JBBRXZ010000036.1:0-10918 GCA_038238095.1 Saccharimonadales bacterium (SeqCode) | reverse complement strand
TCCAATACACCCAAAAACCAGATGTAACTACATCTCCAGGTGACCAAAGCCCTAGGGTTGTAGGATCGGCGACACCGCTATCAGGACAGATTATTAGGCCGACAGAGCCGAGAAAGAGTACTGATTCGCATGCCTCTTAGGCAGAGGGGGATAGGTTAAGGTAGAGTGAATAAAATTAACTTGACATAAGCAAAGGTTTGAATTAACATTCAACTAAATGGTTGAGTATACTTTATCATTAGACTCTATCTTTGGCTCACTTGCCGATCCGACACGACGCGACATTTTAAACCGTGTGTCCGAGAAGGAGCTATCGATTAGTGAAATCGCCCAGCCGTATGATTTCACATTGGCAGCCATATCTAAGCACATTAAGATATTGGAGAAGGCTAAGCTGGTAATTAAACGTCGCCAGGGCAAGCAGCAGTTGGTGCAGGTTTCGCCGCTAGCCTTCAAAGATGCTGCGACTTACCTGGAAAATTACCAGAAGTTGTGGGATGAAAGGTTTGACGCATTGGAAGAATATTTAAGTAAGGAGGAATAGATATGGGTGAAAATAATGAGGGCAGTAAGAAGCAGGAGATGACGATTACCCGCGTCTTTGATGCTCCCCGCGAACAATTGTGGCAGGCCTGGACTGAGCCTGAACACTTCGCACACTGGTTTGGTACGCCGCCATTTACCACGCCATTGTCGACAATTAGAATGGACGTGAAGCCGGGGGGCGAGTGGCGGGCGACTATGGTCCATGAGAGCGACGGCACCGAACTACCTTTTCTTGGCGAATACCTGGAGGTAGAGAAGCCTGAACGGCTCGTCATGACCTTTAAAAACCCGGATGATCCAAACGACCCTAACGTCGAAGTATTGACTGTTACTTTTACCGACCAAGGGGGCAACACTAAGGTAGTATGCCATCAAGCCGGACACATGGTGCCTGATGAGTACTTAAGGGTCAAAGAAGGCTACACCGGTTTCCTAAATCGTCTTGCCGAACATTTACAAGTAATTAATAAGGAGGACTAATTATGGCTACCAACAAAACCGAGATTACCGCTTCGCCGGGCGGCCGGGAAATCATCATTACTAGGGTTTTTGATGCGCCGCGCGAGAAAGTCTGGAAGGCTTACACTGATCCGGAGCTGGTCATAAAGTGGATGGGCCCGCGAAGGCTGACGGGAAAGATTGACGCCTGGGAGTTAAAGCCGGGCGGCCGGTGGGGGTTCACTCATACCGACGCGGATGGTGAATATTCATTCCATGGCTTTTTCCATGAAGTTACGACGCCGGAGCGGCTGACGAGAACTTTCGAATTCCATGGTTGGCCCGGACACGTCTCGTTAGAAACGGCGCTTTTTGAAGACCAGGACGGCAAAACCAAAATTACCGCCACCTCGGTTTTTCAAACACCCGAAGACCGCGATGGCATGATAAAAAGCGGTATGAAAACAGGTGTCAATGAGGGCAATGAGCGTCTGGACGAGTTGCTGGAAACGTTATAGGCCTGAAATTGTCGAGAAAACCTAAAAGCTCATGGTAAAGCTGGCCAAGAGGTCTAAAAGTGGCTAAGACTAAGGCAAAAAGCACCGATAACGCTATTGTCGTTAAGAATTTACGGAAGTCGTATAAAGACCTCAAGGTGCTGCGCGGTATTAATTTTAGCGTTAAAAGGGGCACGGTCCTGGCGCTGCTTGGTCCGAACGGCGCAGGCAAAACTACCACCATACGTATTTTGAGTACTCTACTTCTACCGGATGGCGGCCAAGCCCTAATTAACGGCTACGATGTTGTCAAGCAAGACAGTAAAGCCAGGGGCAGTATTGGCCTAACCGGCCAGTACGCTGCCGTCGACGAATATCTGACCGGTGAAGAAAACCTATTCATGATCGGCCGGCTTTACCGCATGAGTAGGGAGGATGCCAGGCAACGCACAAATGAATCCCTTAAACAGTTCGATTTGATCGAGGCTGCCAAGCGCCCGGTCAAAACATACTCAGGGGGCATGCGCCGAAGACTGGATTTGGCGATGAGCCTGATTGCTTCGCCGCCAATCATTTTTTTGGATGAACCCACTACCGGCCTGGATCCCAGGAGCCGGTTGGCCATGTGGGGTATGATCAAACAGTTGGTCGAAAAGGGGACAACTATACTCTTAACAACCCAGTACATGGACGAGGCCGACCAACTGGCAGATGAAATTGTGGTTATTGATGATGGCAAAGTTATTGCGGAAGGCAGCCCGGACCGACTAAAAGCCAAAATTGGCTCTGATCGTTTGGAGCTGACCGTTTCCCAAAAGAGTGACTTCGATACGGCTAAAAAAGTTATTAATGGCAAGAAGCTACAGGCTGACGCCGAAAGAAGGATCTTGAGCATAGCCACCAAGGGTGGTGTCAAAGAACTAAAGGGTGTGTTGCAGCGCTTAGAAGAAGCTAAGATTGAAGTAGAAAGCGTCGAGCTGCGCCGCCCGACGCTTGATGATGTCTTCCTTTCTCTCACTGGGCATGGCGCTACCAAGGAAAGCTTGGCAGAGAATAACGGTAAGCAAAAGAAAGGAAAAAAATGAGCAAGACATCGCAACTAGTCACTTATAACCCGCAAGCTAGTTCAGGCGGCGTATTTTGGACTTTAAGCGATTCCTGGATAATGATGAAACGCAGCATCACGCATATCATCAGAAGTATAGATCAGCTTATGTCGCTAGTGATGTTTCCGATTATGTTCATGCTGTTGAACCGTTATGTCTTTGGGGGCGCCATTCACACCGGTAAAGTGAGTTACGCCAATTACTTATTCGCTGGTATTTTGGTGCAGACCCTGGCCTTCGGCGCCAATTATACGACCATAAACATTGCTGTGGATCTTAAGGAAGGCATAGTCGATCGTTTTCGTTCCCTGCCGATGGCCAACAGCGCCCTGGTGACCGGGCACGTGGCGGCCGATTTAGTGCGCAATATTATTTCAGGCATAATTATTATCGCCGTTGGCCTGGCAGTCGGTTTCCGCCCCAATGCCAGTCTGACTGAGTGGCTGCTCGTCTTTGGTTTAGCGATGCTTTTTACTCTCGCCATTTCATGGTTATCGGCCATTCTCGGACTACTCGTTAAGAGCGTGGAGGCTGCCCAATGGGTCGGCTTTATGCTGATCTTCCCCCTGACTTTTATTTCCAGTGCTTTTGTACCGATCGATACCCTGCCATCTGCCCTCCAGGTTTTTGTCCGTAACCAGCCTTTGACCCACGTGATTGATGCTATGCGTTCGTGGCTGGTCGGTACACCTATGGGTAATTCCGCCTGGCTGGCCGTAATCTGGTGCGTCGGTATTATTATAGTATCGGTGCCACTCACAACCTGGATGTTCAAGCGCCGCTCTTCCCGATAATAATTAGGAATTTGATCCTAGCTCTGTTTTGTTAGGCCTTGCCGCCGGCAGCGCGGATGGTTTTACTTATGACTTCGCCGCTGTTAGAGATTTCGTAGACTAGCACTTCGCCTGTACCGATCTCGAGCTCGTGGGCTTTATCATCTTCAACTCCTTCCAAGTGTTTCATAATTGTCCTCAGTGAGTTACCGTGGGCAGCAATGATTATATTTTTACCGGCTTTGAGATCTTCCAGGATGTGTTCTTTGAAGTAGGGAACAGCTCGTGCGTGAACATCTTTTAACGTTTCACCATTCGGTATCGGATGGTCCCAATAACGGCGTATTTTCTGAAATTCTTGCTCCCCGACTTGAGCCTTCACTTCCCATTTATTCTTACCAGCATAATCACCGTAGTTGCGCTCATTCAGGGCTTCATGCTCGATGGTCTCAAGCTCCATTTGTCTCAAAGCTTGCTTGATCTCATTCAACGTTTGCTGAGCACGCGACAACTTGGAAGTGTGCGCCTTGTGAAATGTGATGTCACGTAAATGAGCAGCTGCTTTTTTGGCTTCTTGCTTGCCTTTTTCGCTCAATGGCGGATCAGCTTGACCTGTCCATAGGCCCAAGGCATTCCACTCGGATTGGCCGTGACGGACCAGTACAAGGTACGCCATTTTATTGCGTCTTCTTTCTATCCAGGGCCGAGCGGCCGGCAAATACTGCCTTGGATCCTAGTTGTTCTTCGATTCTTAGCAGTTCATTGTACTTGGCCACGCGGTCCGTGCGACTTAAGCTGCCGGTTTTTATTTGGCCGGTACGAAGCCCGACTGCCAAGTGGGAAATAGTCGTATCTTCTGTTTCGCCGGAACGATGCGATATGATAGCTTTCCAGCCGGCATCATGAGCCATCTTTACCGCATCTATGGTTTCACTAAGCGTGCCAATCTGATTTAGTTTGATAAGAATAGCGTTGGCAGACCTTTCGGCAATACCCCTTTTTAAGAATTCGGTATTGGTCACCAGTAAGTCGTCGCCGACTATCTGGAGATGGTTGCCAAGTAAGGCGGTTAGTTGTTGCCAACCAGGCCAGTCATCCTCAGCCAAACCATCTTCGATTGAAGCAATTGGATATTGCTGAATGAGTCCTTCGTAGAACTGGACCATGCCCTTGGTATCAAGTGTTTTGCCTTCACTCTTAAGCTGATATTGGCCGTTTTCGAACAGTTCGCTGGCGGCGCTGTCCAGCGCTAATACTACATCCCGGCCTAACGAGTAACTAGCTTGATTAACTGCTTCAGCAATTAGTTCGAGCGCTTCCACATTCCCATTTTTTACAGCGGGCGCATATCCGCCTTCGTCACCGACTGTCGTGCCATAACCATTTGCCTGCAGGACTTTACCAAGCGCGTGAAAAATTTCAGTACCTATTTGGACAGCATGGCTAAAGCTTTGCGCGCCGACCGGCATGATCATAAATTCCTGAATGTCGGTGCTGCCCGCAGCGTGCTTACCGCCGTTAATAATGTTCATCATCGGTAGCGGTAATGTGATGCTGGAGTTGTCGGCTAGGCCAGCGAAATATTGGTAGAGAGGTTGTTTGCGACTCACCGCAGCAGCTTTAGCAGTACCCAGCGAAACGGCTAAAATTGTATTAGCGCCCAAACGGCTTTTATCGGGCGTGCCATCTAGTTCGACCATCAACTTATCGATTGCCAGTTGATCATCAACCTCACGCCCCATCAGCGCTTGCTTTATTTCAGTATTGACATGGCTTACGGCTTTCAAAACACTTTTGCCACCATAGGCTGCGCTATTGTCTCGAAGTTCTACAGCCTCGCGCGTACCGGTGCTGGCGCCGGATGGCACGGCGGCTCTCCCCAGTGTGCCATCTTCTAACGTAATGTCGGCTTCAACGGTTGGGTTACCTCGGCTATCTAATATCTGCCGGGCAAAAACATCTGTTATTTTCATATCAATTACACATTTTCCGCTTACACTTTATTGTAACAGTCATTTTAGCGCTCAGGACAAAAATGCGCTGCCGTGATAGTCTGGAAACTATGAAACTAATGAGAAAACCAGCCAGAATGATCCAAACATTCAATGATCGCTACCCGCTTGTCGGCCCGGCCTTCTGGATAAGCAGTGTCCAGTACTTTATAACTCAGATTGTTGTTGCCCACGCCTGGACTAATCATTATAGCCTGTCCAGGAATACGATTAGCGACTTGGGTAATACCGTTTGTGGTGTCTACTCCGGCAGATTCGTCTGCTCGCCGCTTCATAGCTGGATGAATGCTTCTTTTGTAGTGCTGGGACTGGCGCTGGATATACCGCGGGCTTTCCGGTACTACACAATACTTTCAGGTCTTATAGCGCTTATTGCGCTGCTGCTTTTTTATACTCATACCTACTTGGGACTCGGCCAAGGCGGCATGGAGCGGCTGACCGCCCATCCGCAAACCATCTGGCTAATCGTCTTCGGGATTTATATCTCAGCCAATCATTTTCGCAGGAGTGCTAAGAATTAGCTAGTTGCTGGCGCGGCGGGAAGCTGCGAAGAAGTGGACAATTAGTTCCAGGATGAGACCGGCGATGAAACCGCCAACGAACAGAGCGATGGCCACAAAATGGTTGTAGTTGAAGCCGATATGTTTAGCTAGATAGAGATAACTGGAGCTGCCAAGGAAGGCAACCAGACCACCACCGAGCAGACCGGAGGGCCGACTGACAGTTTTCTCAGCTACTTCACTTACAACGCGAACGGCTGGTTGGTGGATAACCTTGCTGAGTACTCGTTGTGCGGCCGGTAATTTATGCTGGATTCTTATGATTTGCCTGTGGAAGCTAAGAGCCCTTAGCGGTGCATCGAGGGTGTTACTATGGCTAACCTGTGGTACGTCTTCGGCAGCTTCGAGTTGCTTCAAGGCGTCGTGTTTGGTCTCGGACTGGGCAGTTTCTGCAGCCTGTGCGCGAGCTTCTACAAGCGTTTCACTGCGGGCTCGCTCGTGCTTTTTGATATCTATAATTTCGCCTTTAGGGAGCATATGCTCCGCGGATTCAGCTAACTCTTCAAAACCTTTTAGATGTTCAGGATTTTGGTCGGGGGCATGTTCACTCATAGTCTCTCCTTTTTAGGCGCCAGCCGCTTCGTGGACGGCGATCATACTTTCTTTTGCAAGTAGGCGGGCCCGGCCATAAAAGTAGCCAGCGCCTATAACGGCCAGTACGCTTATGAATAGACTGGTGCCGGGGCCGGTATTTGGCAGCGTGGTGGCGACTGTCTCTATGGCTTTGGTCGGACTTCCCGGTACTTTAATGTTGATGGTGCTGCCGTAAACATTGGTCATGACCAGGTCGAAGTGGCCGGGATCACCAGGATCAGTCGGAGTTTGCGGTATAGGGTCTTTGACCTTGACAGTTACCTGGACGGTGGCGGTTTGGCCGGCAGCGATGTCGACGGCTGGCCAGGTGGCGGTTTTATCATCGCTCAAGGTACCGCCGTGAAGGTCGGTGACATCAGCATAATCTAATACGTCACTGAGGCTTTCCTGGAAGGTAAATTGCTTGACCACTGCCTTGCCATTATTCTGGGCGTATAGGGTGTAATTAATGACATCGTTGGGTTGGGCGGTGGTGCCGTCGGCGTTAGCCGTGCCGGTGGTAACATTGCCGGCAGTTTTATTTACGGCCACACAAGCGGCAGTGTCCTGGCTGCTCTGGCTTTGTTCACATGGTTTACAATCCGGACTGTTGCTGGCAATAGTGTTGTTGTATTGGCAGGGGGAGATACACTGCGGGCTATTAGCGGGGAGGGTCTTATCGTACTGACAAACAGCTACGCACTGCGGACTATTGGCCGGGATGGTGTTATCGTACTGGCAGGGCTGGAAACAGGCGGGACTATCAACGGGCAGGCTATTGTCATATTGGCACACCTGGAAACAATCAGGGCTATCAACCGGGAGTGTCTTATTATACTGGCAAGCCTGGAAACATTGCGGGCTATTGGCTGGCAATGCAGCATTGTATGGACATGGGGCAACACATTGGGGTGAATTTTGGGGCAGGTTGGTTTTGCCTGGTAGCGGACAGTGAGCGAAGCACTGCGGGCTGTTGGAGGGCAGGTTTTTATTATATTTACACGGTGCCACACACTTTGAACTGTCAGCCGGTAGGTTCTTGTCGTATTTACAAGGCTTAAAGCACTTTGAACTGTCCGACGGCAGACTTTTATCGTATTTGCAAGGCTTGAAACACTTGGAGCTATCAGCTGGCAAGTTCTTATCGTACTTACACGGTGCCACACACTTTGAACTGTCAGCCGGCAGACTGCTGTCGTATTTACAAGCCTTAAATGGCGTAGGAATACCTATACCCACGAGGTTACCACAATTATAAAGAATGTAAAAAATCCGGCCAGTACCCGAACTCCTGAGTTTTAGGGCGCGGTAGGTGGAGTAGGCACCGCTGTCGAAACTTGATAAATGCCGCATGTATATCCTGCCCGCCCCAGGAATATCAACCGGTGTCTCGCCGGTGATCTTATGGGTATTAGCATTACGCGCCCCATATGGCAAACGGCCCATTGAGTAAAGCCGGTTGCCTAAATCGGTGGAACGAAATGTGACCGTACCGGCGCTACCAATGTCGGCACAAGTAATGCCGTAGTAGGCCATGATGTCGCGGTAGTTCTGAACATTCTTGTCACAGTTTCGCTTAGCATCAGCCGCCGAACTGATACCGCCATTGATAAGGTCATTCGTAGAAGCCGCTGAGGTTGGTTGCGGCGGACTGGCAAAAGCGAAAAACTGCACCATGAAAGCCAGTACAATAAAAACTACGCCTATGCGTCGAATAGCCGCTTCCTGCCGCATGCGACGGCTATAAAATACCAGCTGATGGGCCAGGGCAGGGTTGTAGGGCAGCAGTGACAAGAGTTTTTCAAACATAATTTTTATTGGTTTTTAAGTGTTTTGATGCTTTCATCCTTATTTAAGCACAGGCAGTATGCTTATGCAACTTGACATTAGGCGCCAAGAGTTCCTACGAATGTAGTTACACTACTGGCGGGTAGCGTAACTGAGATGGAGTTGGATGTGACGCTAGGCGTTGCCGTCGTTGCCCAGTTCTCTGTGCTACTGGTACGGTAAGACGGCATCGTCAAAACGCCAGCGAGGTCTGGGGAGGACAGTGTAGTAGAAATTGAGGAGCCGGTTGGGTTGATTGCTACAATCACACGAGTAGCACCATCGAAAAACATGGTGGCCTCGACCGAGCCGTTGCCCCGCGTGACGCCCACCCGGAGTGCACCGGGCTTGACGTATTGCGACCACTGCCCCGTGTAGTAGAAGACCTTGTTGCGAGTGAAACCTAAGTAAGTTGTCCCGCCGCCGCTGTTCAGATTTATTAGTGAGGCCCTGCCGCTGTCCCAGTCACCAAAAAAAGCCCATAGATGGTCAACCGCCGTCACATTATACGTCGCCATC
This sequence comes from Saccharimonadales bacterium (SeqCode), assembly GCA_038238095.1. Lineage (GTDB taxonomy): Bacteria > Patescibacteriota > Saccharimonadia > Saccharimonadales > UBA4665 > JBBRXZ01. Next base: position 2,067 of record JBBRXZ010000036.1, on the reverse strand, counting down.
AGATCGTGCATAAGCAGAGCCCAATCAAAGGCTGTGGTTCCCAGGCTGGCACTTGCCATGCCTGCCAGGGAGAACTCGGTCATCCAGAGCGGCAGGCTGTATGTGGCGGCGAGGGAAGTAAGACCTGGCGGGGTCGGAGGGGTCGCGAGGTTACTGACCACCTCATCGTAGAGATGAGTCGCGAGCGCTCCGACGTAGCTACGAGCCGTTGCATCGGCCAAGATAGTGGTGGCCTTAAGGGCGCCATTTGAACTCCGAACGTCGTCGGGGATGACGAACTTGACGTCGCTGCGGCCAATGGCAGCCAAGCGGGGCCCGACGTTCTTAATGACGTCGCGGATAAAAGTACCACTCATATTGTTTCTGGTGTAGGACGGCTCGTTAGCTACACTTATATGAGACACGTCGCCGCCTTGATTTATCGATCGTTTGGTCTGTGCAAACAGCCACTCGCCATATTCGGCAGCATCATTGGCAGTTGTTATGCCCATCCACGTCTCGCGGTCGAGCGGAGAGTAGAAGGACTGGGTTACGCCCCGGCTGCGCGCGCGGCCTATGAAGTTGGCGTGTCCATCAAGTTTCTTCCAGGTGAAGTCGAACTGTGTCAGATCGGTGACAGCCGGGTCGGAGTTATCGTTAGCGATTTCAATCTCACCGCCAGCGGTCCGCGGTTCTGGCTGGACAGGACGCACGCGTGTTAGTCCGAGCTCAATGTAAAGAGCGTCTAGAACCGCGTCCTGTTGGGCTACGGTTAGCGTCGTCGCGGATCGTTGTGTCGTAGAATTGAAGTTGTTGTGCACATGCGGGTCATCAAAGAGACGCTCAGATGATCCGAAGCCGTCCATAGTCTGATAGACCGTTCCGGCCGGGCCAGGCAACGCACCGGACCCAACGGGCTGTGCCAGCACGCCGCGCCGCATAACCATCAGGCTGCTCATATCTAAGAAATATCTCCTATGAGCACCCACTCGTTGGTCGCGCGCTTGCGGATTGAAGCTGACGACCACTGGTTAGCTATCGTGCGGCTGGCTGTGCCAGCCGTATCAATCCGATTGCGTAGCACTACACCGGCGCCAGGGGTGATGGTTACCGTGCCGACGCCGATTCTGGCAAGTTCGATAACTGTACCCAACGGGTAGGCTACTGAGGAGTTGGGTGGAATTGTCACTACTGTCGCGGACGCGGAGTTCATTTCGACGCTCTTGCCCTCGTCGCTCAAGACTGTTGTATAGGACGCGGTTTGGGTATTGGCAGTTATGGTTGTGCTACCGCTCCCCGTACTCGTCAACGTGACGTCAACCTTATTACCCGCGGAATCATCAGCTGCGGAAACGGTCATACCCGAGCCGGCAATAAAGTTAATACGTTTACGGGTACCTTGTAGCGTGCCGGCTGAGGCAACTTCAACCTTTTGGGTAGTGCTGTCTGAGCTAACACTCAAGGTACGGTCGGCAGTGAGGTCACCGCCACCGGCAAGACCGGTGCCTGTTGTAATAAGCCGGCTACTTGGCGCGGCGCTGACGTCGCTGGGAGAGAGAGTCACTGCTCCGGTCTTACCAGCTACGCTCGTGACGGGGGCAGTTGGTAAACCTTGATTGGTCCACACCGCACTGCCACTGTTATAGGTTAATACCTGTCCACCGGCCGGGCTGGTGATACTAACGTCACTATCTCCCGCTAAAGTACTAGAGCCGCCACTGCCGGGCGGAGCCTGCCAGGAACCGTCACCACGTAGGTAAGTAGTGGTATTGGCTGTACTGGTACCGAGTTGGCTGGTAGGTACTAAACCGCTACCATTTAGTCCGGCATAACCGCTAGCTACTCCTTTGTTAGCAGTTTTTTCAGTAGCGGCTAGATCAGTGGTTAAATTAGTAATCTTTGATTCTGAGATAGTGCTTACATCAGCATCTACTATGTTGAGGGAAGCTAGTCCCCCATCTCCCCTAACCTAACGACTAGATAATAGTCGCCCTTTGTTACATCTCCACCACCGGGTATAGCCGCTTCAGCTTGGTGCGGGCTGTGTCGGTCGTGAACTGCCAGTTAACCCCTGTCTGGGCGGCATTG
>JBBRXZ010000035.1:0-11691 GCA_038238095.1 Saccharimonadales bacterium (SeqCode) | reverse complement strand
TATTTCTTACCAATCCTACCTTAATCCGTAAAGGTCGCAAACCACCTAGATTGGAAAATTCCAGCAGACAAGTCTTAAACTTCTGGAAACGACAAAGAAAGGTGGTTTTCTAGAATGAGCAAGCTTAAGTCAACGGCAGTGACCCACCACGATTATTATAGTAAATTCCATTTCAGTAGTATCGCAATGAACAGAGAACGTCCTAGACGACCAACTAATGCTCAACTTCGTGGCCGGCGAAGCGTGGCAGGTATTCGTTCTGAAAGAGTTATTTCGGATGATCGTAGGACATATACCCTTCGACGTCTCCTGCTACCAGAGCCAGGGCATTTATTTGATTCACCAGAGGTCATGGAGGCAATTACTGAAAATAGTCGCTTCGCAAATGTTAGTAGACATATTGGAGTATCTTTGCTTGACTCTAAACGAGTAGAGCGGGTTAACAAAGAGACTGGCGGAGGTTTACAAACATGGAATGCTTTACAATCAGTAGCATGCAGCTTGCCTGAAGATTTGCGCTGTTCGGTAGACACAGTCAAGACTATGGGAGCGCAAGGCTCACAGCCAGGCAATCGATATGTTGGCTATTGTCTTGATAGTCAAGGCCAGGAGTTAGTTCAGAAAGACCAAAAAGCAATAATGAGGCAGTTAGGAATAACGTGCGCAATAAGTTCTATAGCTCATATTAGCGTCTTAAATACACCAAATCAAAATATTGCAGAGGAACTAGCTGCTCAGCTAGAGGCGGTTTCTTCTCTCCCAGCCCCGGTATTTTTGGGGAGGGCAGAGATATTTACTACTCAGCTAAGGCCTTAATTAAGTAATTCGCTAGAGCAGACACCTGAGTACCAGTTATTACCTAGGGTGGAGGAGGCGCCACCAGATGGTTGGTGGGGGTGGTGGGTTTTTTAGTTTAACAGGGATTGATTTTTTATTTGTTAATGCGGAGGTGGGTAATATGATTTCGCCGGCGGACTTGTCGTTAACGTCAACTGGTCTTAACTGTACTTTAGCTTTGGCCGCGCTGCCTTTCCAGATGCTGGTAGTGAGATCCTGGCTGGCAATGGCATTGATGTTATTACCCCATGGCACATTGTAATGACCCACTATATCGCCTGCTTTTACTAGTGATACTGTCTGGAAGTTGGCCTGGGCGCTTTTTATAAGGGTTAGGCTGTCTTTTAGAGCTATGAAAAGTGTCGGTGCGTTTGCTACGGAAGTCACGATTGTGACTGGCTTATGGTTTATGGTTACGCGGGAAGCGGATATGAAGACTCCGCCGGCCTGCTCGGTATTACCGGTTTTGATGCCAATGATGTTGGCTGTCCCAAGCAGAAAATTAACATTTTTAACAGTGGTGGTGTGGGGAATGCCGGTGGCGGAGCTTTGACCGACTATTTTGGCTAGCGCCGGGTGTTGCATGGCCAGCTTGCCCAATTTGACCAGGTCCTGTGCCGTACTTGTAGTAGTAGGGGATAGGCCACTGGCATCATTGCCGACATGAGTGTTAGTAAGACCATGCTCCGTAAGATAGGTATTGGCAGCGGTACTATAGGCTTTAAGTGAACCAAACGCCCAAATAGCCATAGTATCTGCGATGTTATTGGCCGACGGCAGCATAATAGATTGCAGCATCTGGTATTCACTAATCTGTTCACCGGCTGATACTGGAACCAGTGAGCCATCTTGGGCGGCATAATTGTTATAAAAAGTCACATCGGTATCTGTGAGGGTAGTAACTGGACCTTGTTCGTCAGAAGTAAGGGGCTTGGCTTGTAAGACTGTCAGGGCGGTAATGACTTTAGCAGTACTGGCTATGGGTACATGGGTTTGAATACCATGGGTCTCTAGTATGTTTGAATCTAGAATACCTACTGCTGATTGACCAGTGGAGGGCCATGATAAATGGGGGTTTTCCGATGTGGGTTTCGATTGATTCGTAAGAATCGGTGAATTTATTGGATTTATCAAGGGCAGAGCTCGTTGTAAAGCGTAGTAGCTGTAGCTGCCCAGCAGTACAAACGCGATTAGGCCATAATGCCACCTCTTAGCCCCACGCCGCCTTATTTTTTTCATAAGTTATTTATTATGATACAGGAACTGTTCACGTAATACTGTATAATGAAGTTATAGAGTAAAGGAGTAGCTTATAATATGACCGTCATAATTATTATTGTCGCAGTTATTGTAGTACTTGGTATCTTCGCGGCCTTTATGTACAACGCCTTGGTGCGTTTGAACCAGCAAGCCAGCGAGGCCTTCAGCGATATAACCGTTCAGTTAAAACGTCGCTACGATCTTATACCGAACCTGGTAAATACAGTTAAAGGTTATGCCAGCCACGAAAAGACAGTATTTGAAGATGTCACAAAAGCTCGTACTAACGCCTTGAACGCTCAAGGTGTTGCTGAGACTGCCAAGGCCGACAATATGTTCCAGCAGACTATGAAAAGTTTGTTTGCGGTGGCCGAGGCTTATCCTGACCTTAAGGCTTCGCAGAATTTCCAGGAGCTTCAAGCTGAGCTGACCGATACTGAAGACAAAATCCAAGCCTCACGTCGTTTTTACAACGGTGTGGTGCGCGATTTCAATACTAAGCGCAAGACGTTCCCCACCAATATATTCGCCGGTATGCTTGGTTTTAAGCAGGATAAAGAATTTTACGAGGTTGACGAAGCCCAGGCAGCTGCCGTCCAAAACGCCGTAAAAGTTGAATTCTAAGCGAATTTTACAAAATGCACATTTTGGGCGTCAATCTCCGCTCCTCACTCCGGCGTACCAAATGGTACGTCTCCGTTCCGGTGCTCGCTTGTCATCCCAAACTGCACTATTTTGTAAAAATTCTTCTTCAACCCACAGCACTTAATATTAATCACTTTTCAATATGTACTCCGATATAGCCGGTAATAAGCGTAAGACCGTGTTCATCATGATAGTCTTCATGGCTTTTGTGGCGTTGCTGATCTGGATTTTTGACCAGATCTATGGCGGTAAGAGCACAGGGGTATTTTACGGAGGTATAATTGGCGCGGCTATCTACACTCTGATTACTTACTATAGCGGCTCAAAGATGGCCTTGGCAGTTAATGGAGCCCGTGAAATCCAGAAAAAAGACGATCCGCGTTTATGGCGCATAGTAGAAAACCTAGCTATTACAGATGGGTTGCCTATGCCGCGGGTCTTCATTATGGATGATCCCGCGCCTAACGCCTTTGCCACCGGCCGTGATCCCAAGCATGCAGCTGTCTGTGCCACGAGTGGAATTTTGCAAATGATGACTGACCAGGAGCTGGAAGGCGTGTTAGCTCACGAAATGGGACACGTTAAAAATTATGATATTCGTGTAAGTATGGTGGCTTTCGCCTTGACCGCGGTCATCTCGCTGTTAGCTGATATTATGCTGCGTTTGACGTGGTTTCGTGGTGATAACCGCGAGAACAATCAGTTAACCCTGGTTCTTGGTATTGTCGCGGCAATTTTAGCGCCTTTGGTTGCTACTATGATCCAGCTGGCTGTATCACGCCAGCGCGAATACCTGGCAGATGCCACCGGTGCCTTGACGACTCGCTATCCGGAAGGTCTGGCCAGCGCTCTGGAAAAGATAAAACAGACCGGCAGCGTTGCCCGCCGCCAAAATAGTGCTACAGCCCATCTGTTTTTCGTCAATCCGCTTAAAGGCCATAGCCTGGCTAGCCTCTTCAGCACCCACCCGCCCCTGGATGACCGCATAGCCCGCCTTCGGGCTATGGGTACCCACGCTTAGTATTAAAAGATCATTAACTTTGCTGCAATAATTGCCTATTTTCATTGATAAACTATGCCCTTAAGGTCTATTATAAGTGTTAATATGCAGAGCTTGAGTAACGATGAAAGAAGAGAAGTCCTGGGCGAAGTTCTGTCCGATGAACTTAAAGTCATCCTCGAATACGTCCAGGAAATACCGGATATCAAACATAAATTATATGAAATTGACGACAGACTTACTAAAGTAGAAGATAGGCTAATCGTCATTGAACATGTTGTTAAAGCCCATGATGCTGATATTAAATACCTAATGCATGCCCTGACCTGAGCTAGAATACGTAAAAATCTTCTCCTCTTCTTATATAATAGATAGCATGGCGAAAAAATCCGGGAAGTCTGTAAGTAAACCAAAGCCTACAAAACCCGTTTCAAAGAAAACAAGTGCTAAAGAACTGCCTGCTCAGAGTAAGTCCGTAGTTTCACATAAGCCTCGGCGGCTTAAGCGGCCTACTTATAAAACGCTCAGAGTGGCGAAACGCATTAAGCACCCGATCAAACTGCCAAATGTCTGGCGGCTTACCAAGGCGTCAGCGAAACTTCTGTGGCAACATAAACGATTGTTTATTGGCATTACACTGGTTTATGGACTGCTAAATTTGATACTGGTGCAAGGATTGGCCGGCAGCACAGATGTCGGCACGCTTAAGCAGGGGCTAAGCCAGGTTTTTACAGGCCATTTCGGGTCACTGGCTTCCAGTTTGAGTGTCTTTGCGGTACTAGTCGGATCGTCCGGCAATGGTTCCAGCCCGACAGCCGGCGCTTATCAGCTATTCCTGGCACTTATAACCAGTCTGGCTGTTATCTGGGCCCTGCGGCAAGTGCTGGCCGGTACGGCAGTCCGCGTGCGTGATGCCTATTACCGCGGCATGTACCCCCTTATCCCGTTTATTTTAGTATTAATAGTCGTCGGTCTGCAGTTGATTCCTTTGCTGATTGGCTCGTCAATCTATAGCCTGGTCATTAATAATGGTATAGCAGTTTTCTTTGTCGAAAAATTGGTCTGGGCACTGCTATATGGTTTATTGGCACTGCTTAGCCTATATATGATCAGTTCATCGCTATTCGCGTTGTATATTGTAACTCTACCCGACATGACACCTCTGAAAGCTTTACGCTCCGCAAGAGAGCTGGTGCGTTACCGGCGCTGGACCATACTGCGTAAAATCCTGTGTTTACCGATTATATTACTCATATTGGCCGCGGTTATCATGCTGCCGATAATTATCTGGTTGACGGCGCTGGCGCAGTGGATATTCTTCCTGCTTACTATGTCGGGTCTGGTAGCCGTGCATACCTATATGTATATGCTGTATCGGGAATTGCTTAATGAATAAGCCACAAGCGGCGCAGCGCATTCAGAAGCTGCGCGATCTCATTAACGATTACCGGTATCATTACCATGTCTTGGATGAATCTATTATGAGTGAGGCTGCTGCCGATAGTTTAAAGCACGAACTCACACAGCTGGAAACCGAGTACCCGGAATTGATTACACTGGATTCACCTACCCAGCGGGTGGCCGGTGCTCCCTTACCTGGCTTTACTCAGATGGAACATAGCTCAAGAATGCTCAGCCTTAATGACGTGTTTGATGAGGCTGAAGTGCAAGCCTGGCGGGAACGTATAATGAAACTGTTGCCCGAAAATGCTCATATTGAATATTTTACCGATCTTAAGATGGATGGTTTGGCATGTGCACTGGTTTATGAAGATGGCCAACTGATGAGAGGCATAACCCGGGGCGATGGTCTAGTAGGCGAGGATGTCACGGCCAATGTACGGACAATTGACTCGGTGCCGCTGAAGCTGCGCCAGGACAAACCATATAAATTGTTCCGGCAGGGAAGAACGGAGGTACGCGGCGAAATAGTTATGTATAAGGCTGATTTTGCGAAGTTAAATGAAGGACGGGCTGCGGCAGGCAAGCCGCTATTTGCTAATCCCCGTAATACGGCTGCCGGTACCATACGCCAGCTTGACCCGCAGTTAGTAGCCAGCCGGCCGCTGCACTTTCGAGCCTACGACATTCTCTTCTATAGCGATCCGGACAATATTCCTACTAACTCTTATGCCTACGAGGCTATGAGAGGCTTAGGCTTTTTAGTCAATAAAGACACCGCTGTGCTTAAAAATATTGCTGAAGTGATGAAGTTCGCTCACATTTGGGAAACCAGGCGCCAGAAGCTGCCGTTTAATACCGACGGCCTGGTGGTTAAACTCAATAATCGGCAGTTATATCGTCGTCTCGGGGTCGTAGGTAAAGCGCCGCGAGGTGCTATCGCCCTGAAATATGCGGCGGAACAGGCCACTACCAAAGTTAAAGATATTTTTGTCTCAATTGGCCGAACCGGCGTGGCTACACCGGTGGCTATGCTGGAGCCGGTAGTGATCGCCGGTAGCACCGTGCAAATGGCCACGCTGCACAACCAGAGCGAAGTGTTGCGTAAAGACATTCGAAAAGGTGATACGGTTATTGTCCATAAAGCGGGCGATATTATACCTGAAGTCGTGGAGCCGCTCATAAAATTACGCGACGGTTCAGAACAGCCATTTGTTATGCCTAAACATTGCCCGGAATGCAATACCAAACTTATTAAATATAAGCCTGAAGACGCGGCTTGGCGTTGCCCAAATGAAGCCTGCCCATCGCGGTCCTGGAAGCGGATTGAACACTTTGCCAGCAAGGCCGCCCTGGATATTGAAGGCCTGGGCGAAAAAAATGTCATTTCACTTCTCAAAGCCGGACTAATTGAAGATCCGGCTGATATTTACAAATTAAAATCTGATGATCTGTTACAGCTGGAGCGTTTTGCTGAAATTTCAGCCAACAAACTAATTAAAGCTATTCAAGAAAAGAAAGCCCCCGCCCTCTATCGTTTTGTTTACGGATTGGGCATCCGGCATATAGGTATCCAGACGGCAACCGATCTAGTCAACCATTTTCGTACGCTTGAGGCCCTATGCAGAACTAGGATCGACGAATTGTCTAAGGTTGAGGGTATTGGCGAGGTGGTGGCTGAAGCGATTGTGGAGTGGTTTAGTGAACCGCGTAATCAAATATTACTGAAAAAATTTAAGAAGCTTAGTGTCTGGCCGAAGGCAGTTAAACAAATAGGTGGCAAGTTGAGTGGCCTGAGTTTTGTGGTTACTGGTAGCCTGGAGACCATGGGCCGCGAAGAAGCTGGTGAACGTATCCGGGCGCTGGGCGGTACCTTTCAAAGCTCAATCGGTAAAGATACTGACTATCTGGTCGTCGGTGCGAACGTCGGCGCCAGTAAATTGGCTAAGGCCAGCAAACTAGGTACCAAGCAATTGACTGAAACAGAATTCTTAAAAATGTTCTAAAGTTGCGCTTGTAAAATTTACAAACCGGCATATAGTACGAATTATTAAATAATGGAGGACTTCGAATGAATTTCGATATTAACGTAGCGGCTGGCCTGGCTGCCGGCGTAGCTGCCATGGTTCCCGGGTCAATCATATACATGCCGGCTGTACTTGGCAGACGCTGGATGAAAGAAATCGGTATGACCGAGAAAGAAATGAAGGAAGGTAATCCGGGCCAGGCCATAGCCATGATGTTGGTCACCTCTTTAATAAATGGTGTGGTGGCCTCTGTTATCGTAGCTACTATGGGCGCTGAGACTGTGCTGCAAGCTCTAGAAGTTTGTATGATGCTAGCCTGGTTCTGGGTTTCAGCCAGTCTGATGCTGGTGTTTTTCGAGCGCCGCAGCTGGGCGCTGTTTGGCATCAACAGCCTCAGCCATGTCACCACTTTTGCCGTTATCGGTATCGTCCTTGGCTTGTTTTTGTAAGAGAGGCTAACAACTGGTTAAATTTGCATTCTTCTCATGCTATACTTGGGACAATTATGAATAATCGTTCGCGGACGCAATTTAATTGCTTTTCGCCACCGGTTATGGTGGCTACATTAGTGATTGAGACATCATTGGCATTATATACGGTTTGGCGCTACAAGATGAGCGTACTGACTCGTCTAATTGTGGGAACACTTTTAGCATTGGCTACTTTCCAATTAGCCGAGTATTTTGTCTGCACAGGTGTGGGGACGAGCGGGGAGCAATGGTCGCGGTTGGGTTTTGTGGCTATCGCCTTTTTGCCGCCCCTAGGCTTGCACTTACTACATGTCGTAGCCGAGAAGCCGAGGCGGCTCCTGGTACTAAGCGCCTATGCTACAATGGCCGGCTTTATAGGCTTCTTCCTTCTGCACCACGGGACTTTCACAGCTTATCAGTGCACCGGTAATTATGTAATTTTCCATCTTTCTCCTCAAGTAGGCGGCATTTATTACGTTTACTATTATGCCTGGCTCTTTATAAGTATCTTGCTGGGCATGCACTGGGCTAACCAGTTACGGGCCAAAGGCAAAGCGGCGCGTAGGCGACTGGAATCAACGCGCGCTATGATTATCGGTTACCTGGTATTTTTGGTGCCGACAACTGTGGCGAATACCGTCAGCCCATCGACCAAGGCGGGTATACCGAGTATTATGTGCGGCTTTGCGGTACTCTTCGGATTGATTTTGGCTCTGTATGTGCTGCCGCGCCTGGCTGAGCAAAAACGTGATCTTACACTTAAGCTACCTATGTTGCTCAAGCGTTAAAGTTAAGCGGGCGCTTGACAAACCGATCGGAACGGTTATGCTTAAGAATAGATCGTGCGCAACAAGCGGCGCGTGAAATAAACAGATAAAAATAAAAATATATCTATCACCTGCCGCCGGGTGGGCGCGCACGAAGATATGATAAAAGCCAAGTGGGAGAACTGCTTGGCTTTATCGTATAGCCTAAGCTATAAATATTCAAAAGACTGCATCGGCACTCCATAAAATAATAGCCGATTTGGCTCGAAGCTATATAATGACTGGTAAGGAATACCGTAATGATAAAATACTTCTATAAAAGCTTGCGTACGGAACTCAAAGAACTGCCCGAGCCGCAACGCGGTACCTGGGTATACGTTGAAGCGCCTACCAGCGAAGAGATTGAGCAATTAGCCAAACGTTTCAATCTGGAACTGGGCTACTTGGAAGACGCCCTGGATGAAGATGAGATGCCGCGCCTGGAGCGTGAGAGCGAACAGAGTTATATCTTTGTCCGTTTTTCCTACAAAACAGACAACAATGATATGGACACCGCGCCGCTGCTAATTATTTTTGACGCCGAACATGTGATCACAATTTCGCCCGTACAGCTCCCGGCACTGGATGTCTTTCTAAAAGGCCGCAGCATATTGGCCACCACTCAAAGGGCCAAGTTAGTCTTATTAATCCTGTCGCAGATCAGCGACCAATACGACATATTTATTAATCAAACGTCGCGCAAGATTAAAGCTATCCGCTCCCGCCTCAGGGGACAGGGTATAACCAACCAGGACCTGATCGATTTTGTAACTATAGAAGACGAGCTGAACGAATTCTTAGCGTCACTATTGCCCACCAATGCCACACTGCGCCGTTTATTGGCCGGCCGGCAGTTGCCACTGTATGAAGAAGACGAAGACATTGTAGAAGACCTGCTCTTAAACAATGAGCAATCAATCGAGGCAATCCGCTCCAGCTTACGCTCCACGAGCAACATCCGCGATGCTTACACCGCCATCAGTAGCAATAATTTGAATAAAACTATAACTTTGCTTACCTTAGCAACGATATTAGTTGCCCTGCCGAATGTCTTTTTCGGCATGTACGGCATGAATGTCAAGCTGCCTTACCAGCACGCCGATTGGGCCTTTCCGGCCATCGTAGCCTTTAACTTAGTGCTTATTGTGATTATCGTTACCGTTGCCCGCAAAAAACGCATTATCTAAGAGCGTTCCAAGCTGGCTTTTTTACCCCTGTTTTGTTAGAATTACTGAAGTTCACTGTAAGACGCTTAGCTCGCGTCTACAAAAGGTTCCATTGGAACTTTTTGGGGCATTAGCTCAGCTGGTTAGAGCGTCTGGCTGGCAGTCAGAAGGTCATCGGTTCGAATCCGATATGCTCCACCATTAAAGCATCCATTATTTAGAGCCCGGAATATCGACAACCAAGTTATTAAAAAAATATTAACTTAAGTTGCACGTGATTTCTAACAGGAGTTATAGTGTAACGTACTATGAATGATGACTATCTTGATGCACTATTGGAAGACACCGCTGAAAAGCTTAATGTCATGCTTGAAAGCCAGCCTACTAGGGGCGCGGCCTTGCAGCTTAAAGCAGTTGATCAGAGTCTGGCCAGAGTTGAAGGAATGTTAAAAACTGATTACTTTACGGTATATACCGAGGACATTTCGGCTTTGCCATTGGTATAGACCTTGACTTTGTAATCGCCGACGTGACGGGACTTGCCGGGCTTGGTAGCGAATAAAAAGTCCACGTTTTTGGTATCATCTTTTGTGATCTTTACGCTGCCGCCACCGATATTTTTTCCATTGTAGTAGCGCACATACTGGATATTCGTGCCGGCTTTAACTTTATCCAGACTGATGACGGCATACACTTTTTGGTCGGTTGGTGAGAATTCGCTGGCAGAATGCGTAGCCGCTCCTTTAGAATCGACGGCGGTACTGAATTGCTCATTTTTGATGATGCCAGGCCGATTCGCAGCTTTTACGACCTTACCTGTGTTACTTTTATGGTAAACGCCATAGCCGACGAGGCCGACACCTACTACTACCACAACCAAAATGATCCAAAGCGGTATAAAGCCTTTTTCCGAACGGAGGCTATTTATCGGGGTTGCTGGATTGTCTTTAACGTTAAAATTACCTTTTGGCATTAGTTTTAGCTTTTTCATAGTCTTTTTTACACTACTACGGCGCAGGTAAACTTGTCAATGTGTTTATGCTAATTGACAAGGTTTGGTCTCTACTGCTATGCTTGGCATATCAAATTATAGAAGATCCTATAAAACAAAAATATGAAAAATATTAAATCTGTACATAAGCACGAATCCGGCATAGCTTTTGTAGCCGAACTGGTTATTGGTGTAAGCGTTATACTGGTTATTTCGTTAGTTGGTTGGGGCATTGCCGCTCACCGCAAAGCTTCACAAACGGCAAGCACGTCTGTTGGTAGCACCTTGGCAACTAAAAATAACCGTACGGCAGGCAAAGAGGCTACCCCGAACACCGCAACCCCTTATACTTTAAACACTACGCGGCCTACGCCGCCTTCGGACTCGCAGCAATCCAGTCAATCCGACCAATCGCCTACTTCCTCTTCGGACGGATCAAGCGATGGCAGCACAAGCCAACCCAGCCAAGACTCAAATAACGGAAATGACTCGAGCTCTTCAGATACTAGCAGCAATGACCCCGCTGCCTCTGATACCTCGCTGGACACTTCCTCAGATACCAGCGACAACAGCGACACATCCGGCGGCGACTTTACCGGCGATAGTATTGATTACACCGATCCGAGTGCAACCTGCGATTATACTATCTTAGCTGACCCGACTTCTCCCGATCCTGCCAGCAGTGACGAAGATACCCCAACCCCTCCTGAAACCGATCCCGCTAGCGAAGAGGATGTCAGCGCCCAAGAAGATAGTAAACCAACTCCTATCGTTCATCAGCCGTCTCGGAGAGCGGTTATAATAAAGTCAATTCAAAGGCTAGAGGATAAGCTTAAGCAAAGGCCTAGTAAACGGTTGTCTGCGAAAGAGGCAAACGCAGCCGCACAGGCAGTTAAAGAAGAAATCGCAATTCAAAAAGAGAAATTACTTAAAGAAAATCAAGCTCAACGCCAATCAACTTCGGGCCAGGTTAGAAGTAATGCTACCGGACAAACTCCGAAGCAGCCGACAATTACTACACCTACTACATCCTCGAATGATACTGCCGGTGACTCGAGCTCTACTGATGACGGCACCGTTGACACCCC
>JBBRXZ010000034.1:0-12852 GCA_038238095.1 Saccharimonadales bacterium (SeqCode) | reverse complement strand
CAGTATCTCAGAATACAATTATTCGTTTCCACTCCGGCCTGGAAAAATTAGAACTCCAACTCAGTGATATTAAGCAATTCCTGTCAGCACTGGGCTAGGTAGGTGTTGTAACAGCCTAACGTATCTGTTACACTGAGCGGGTATTAATTAAGCAGGTTGGGGTTTGATCCTCCCGGGCGGCACCTTGAGCGGACCACTTGGGCTCCCAGTCGAAGAGAAAGGACATATATTATGGCTATAGCTGTAGATATTAAGCAATTATTAGAGGCCGGGGCGCACTTTGGGCATAAGACGGAGCGCTGGCACCCTAAAATGGCGCCTTACATCCATAGTAAGCGGGGCGGTACTCATATAATCGACCTGACTAAGACGGTAGCGGGGCTTGAGACGGCTTTAGCATTTTTGACAAAAACTGCCAGTGAAGGCAAACAGGTCCTGTTGGTTGGTACAAAGCGCCAGGCGCGGGACATAATCAAACAGGCTGCTATCGCCACCAATATGCCATACGTTACGGAGCGCTGGCTCGGCGGTATGATTACTAACTGGAATACCATTGGCGGCCGCGTTAAGCATCTGCAGGACCTGGAAAACCGCATGGCCAGCGGTGAACTGGCTAACAAATACAATAAGCTGGAAGTGCAACGCTTCCAGGAAGAAATTGAACAAATGAACGTGCTGTATGGCGGCGTTAAGGAAATGAATAGCCGCCCCGGTGCCTTGTTTATCATAGATATGGTGAATGACGATAATGCCGTGCGCGAGGCCAATAAACTGGGGATACCGATAGTTGCGCTGGTGGACACCAATGCCGATCCCAGCCAGGTGACCTATCCGATTCCGGCCAATGACGATGCTATTAAGACGATTCAGCTTATAACTGACTATGTTAAAAGTGCTATCGAGACCGGTAAGGCCTCAGCCAAAAAAACTGAAGATAAAACCGAGCCTGCTTCTAAAGCCGATAAGGCCGAAAAGAGCGAAGTTAAAGCTGAAACCCCGCCGGTCCCAAAAGTGGAGGCTAAGGCCGCAGCTCTTAAAACAGCAGCTCCTGACGAAGACAAGCCGGCAGCCGAGGCCGAAACAGCGGAGCAGTAACCTTTATTAGTAAATTTGGAGAACACATTTATGGCAATTGATATTGAGCAAGTAAAACGCTTAAAAGATTTAACCGGCGTCGGTTTGACTGACGCCAAAGCGGCCCTGGAAGAAGCCCGCGCTGATTTTGACAAAGCCCTGGCCGCAATGCGGCAGAAAGGCCTGACCAAAGCCGAAAAACGCGGTGAGCGCGAAGCCCGCGCTGGTGTTATTGGCACGTATAACCATGATGGCCGTATTGGCGTTTTAGTCGAAGTGAACTGCGAAACCGACTTTGTGGCGCGCAACAAGATTTTCACCGATCTGGTAAAAGATATTGCCATGCATATAGCCGCTTCGGCGCCGGAGTACGTTAGTTTAGACGATGTGCCGGCCGAAGTCCGCGGTAAAGCTAAGACTGAATTTACCGACAAAGCCAAGTCTGAAGGCAAGCCAGCCGACATGGTAGATAAAATCGTTGATGGCCAGCTGGCCAAGTACTTTGCCGAACGCTGCCTGCTGGATCAGCCTTTCGTCAAGAATCCCGACCAAACGGTTACCGGCTACGTAAAAGACCACGCTGCTCGCCTCGGCGAAAACATCGTCATCCGCCGCTTCTCCCGCTTGGCTCTCGGCGAACTTACATAGGTTTCCATTGGGATCGGCAAGAGTGATCTGAATAAACCGAGTAGGGGGTGAACACGAAGTGTGTATATGTGATACATTAAGTGTGTGGACTCGCATCGGCATAAAAGAATAAATATAACCATTCCGGCTGACTTGTTGAAATTGGTGGATGTTCTTGCCAAGCGTGATTATGCTTCTCGCAGTGATTTCATTCGCCAGGCTTTGATTGAAAAATATCGCCGTTTACCTGTGGCGTTAGTTAATGAACGTGAACGCACTATTCCTGAAGAACATAAGCAAAAACTAATGGAGCTGGAAACACTAATCAGTGAGGGCATTTCGGCTCAGGAACTCACGGCCCGCCTAAAAGAACTCGACGGCTTGGATCAATAACCGGATCAATGATATGGATAGCTGCGAAGCTTGCGTTATAATTACTATATAAATTAAGCGGTAAAATTTATGGATCCAAATCAAATTGTGAGGAATGCAGCGACAAAGCTTCAACAGGCAGTGGCGCGGTTTAGAGATAGTTTGAAAAGTTTAAGGACCGGCCGGGCCAGTGCCAGCATGCTTGATGGCGTGGTGGTTGAGGCCTACGGTACGCCAATGCCCCTGATACAGGTAGGGACAGTCACGGCGCCAGAGGCCCAACTGCTCCAGATCACTCCATTTGAC
The DNA here is from genome assembly GCA_038238095.1 of Saccharimonadales bacterium (SeqCode). Lineage (GTDB taxonomy): Bacteria > Patescibacteriota > Saccharimonadia > Saccharimonadales > UBA4665 > JBBRXZ01. Next base: position 10,473 of record JBBRXZ010000034.1, on the reverse strand, counting down.
CCGAACAACCTAGCGGCGATTGCCGATGCCATACGTAATAACCCTAGCCTTGGCTTGAATCCGGCCGATGATGGCAGGGTAATCCGGGTACCGGTGCCGTCCCTCACTGAAGAACGCCGCCGCGAATTAGCCAAACAAGTCAGTCAGAAGCAAGAAGACTGCATGATCGCCCTGCGGGCTATTCGTCATGAAGCACTTGATGAGTTCAATAGCGCGAAAAAAGATAAGGATATAGGTGAAGATGACGCCAAGCGTTTGAGCGCCGAGGTGGAAGCTGCCATGACTAAAGCCCGCGCTGAAGTCGAAACCATCGCCCGAGCCAAAGAATCTGAGATTATGACCGTGTAAGCAGTTTTAGCGGTGGGTAATAACAGTAGTGCCTAGCGGTGCCCAGTCGTATACCCATTTAGCCTGGTCTTCCGGCAGCGACACACAGCCATGCGAGCTGTTCACCGCGCCAAAAAAGTTGAGCGGACGCCAATAGTTACCGTGTACGGCGTAGCCGCCTGGCAAAAAGTAATTAATCCAGCGTACGTGGGGCTGAAGGTACTTGGTGCCGTTGGGGTTGAAGCCTTTCATATCCTGGACGGACAGCTTTGAATAGATGTGGTATTCACCGATGGGCGTAGGCGTCTGGGCTGCGCCGGCACTGATGGGATAGCTTCGAGTCAGCTGGCCGTTATCGTATAGGTACATTTGTTTAGCGACGACGTTGACTTCGATCAGTTTATTGAATGCGGCAGGCGTTATAGCCTGAAAGGGTACGGATTCAAGGGGAGTGGTGAACTGCAGGCCTTTAGCATCCATGACGGTTTTAGCAACTCCGGCTGCTTGGTTTACCAATGTTCCCGGGTCGCTGAGTTTGGTGCCATTGATGCCGGCGACAACAATAGCGGAGCTACCATCGTGAGTTACGCTTACCTGGTCGACCGGCCCCCTGACGTATTTATTGGCCAGCTCGGCCAGTGATTTACTGATACTATCGGCTTTGATATGAATGTACTGCTTAGAACCTTTAGCATCGGGCGTAATCTGAAGCCAGCTTTTAATGGTACTAGGGCTGATTGGCGCAGTTTGATCGCCTACAGTCAAACTAGCCGGCTGTGAAGTAATGGTTTCCAACTTGGCCTGGAGTTGGTCGCTCGGTACGGATAGATTAAGGCCGACGATACTATGGGCTGTGGTCTTGAGATTGACGACAGGTTTGCTCTTGCCTAAGGTACGGGCTGACCAATAATTGCCGCCAACTTGCACACCGGTGCTGCCAACCAGTAAGAAGAGCAAAGCAAAGGTGGCCAAACTGTAGCGGTGAAGGATATCAATCAGTTGCGCCAATGGTGCCCGGCGGGCGGGATCGTTTGGCGTAATGACCGGAATGAATTCCTGAGTCGAAACGGCCTGAACCGGTATGCTCGTTAAGCTGGTTGCCGGCTTAGTCACAGCTATGCTTAACCTCGGCTGCGGCATTACAAACTCGTTACCAACCATTGCAGTTGACAAAATCACCCGGCTCACTTGTTAACCTCTGTTTTTACGTGTTTTTTATTAAATACGTTTTGCTTTTTATAAGCTTCAGGAATAATTATATACAACCTGTCTGATTTGTAAATAGAAATTATGGCCGCGCTTAAATTCTAAACATGACCGTTAATATAACACCGGGTTTGCTACAATAGATAGCAATGTCGATAATATTGTTAGTTGTGGCTATTATTCTGTTTATCGGGCTGGTAGTAGTGCACGAATTTGGGCATTTCATAGTGGCCCGCCGTAATGGCGTAGGGGTAGAAGAGTTTGGTATCTTTTTCCCGCCGCGTTTATATAAGCGCAAGATGCGCGGCGGCTGGAATTTCACCATCAATGCCATACCACTCGGCGGCTTTGTCAGGCTTAAGGGCGAGCACGATAGTGATACCGAACCGGGCAGCTTCGGCGCGGCTACTCTCTCCGTCAAGAGTAAAATTATGGCTGCCGGTGTAGTCATGAACTTGCTGACCGCCCTGGCGCTGTTTACTATCCTGGCCTTAGTCGGCATGCCTAAACTGATCAATAACCAGTTCACTGTCAAGAGTGACACTCATCTGGTAACATCGAAGATCTTAATCGGTTATATCGAGCCTGGTTCACCGGCTGCCAACGCCGGTCTGCGCTCGCAGGACCAGCTGACCGGTATTGCCCAGGAAGGCTCCAGACCGGTAAATGTCGAGAGTGTCAGTAAGCTGCCAAAGGTGACCAAAAACTTCGCCGGCAAGACTGTAAAAGTATTCTACGTTCGAGGCGGCTACCAGCGAAACGCCAAACTGAAATTGTTGAGCACTAAAGCTGTGGAAGCCAGCCGCAAGTCTGATAGTCCAAAGCACTATCTGGGCATCAGCCCTCAGGAGTTCACCATTCAGCGCTCCACATGGTCAGCACCGGTAGTGGCAATCGGTTTCAGCGCCCAGGTAACGGCACTGACTTTCCAGGGATTGGGGCACGCATTGGGTGGCCTAGGCAGCCTGATCGCCGGGGCCGTGACCGGCAATACTACGGCCCGCCAGCATGGCCAGACTAATGCATCGTCGCAGGTTTCGGGACCGGTCGGCATCTTTGTGATCCTGAAACAAGGCAGCTTGCTTGGTTACCAGTATATGCTACTGATTATCGGCATCATTTCGCTCACGCTGGCGATTATGAATATCCTGCCGATTCCGGCACTGGATGGTGGCAGGTTGTGGATCACTCTGGTGGCCCGCGGATTCAAGCGGCCATTATCGGCTCAACTTGAAGAAACCATCAACCTGGCCGGCTTCCTGATTCTGATCAGCCTGATTATTGTGATTACACTAGTCGATGTCAAACGCTTCTTCTAGTCCAATTCAAGAAGCACCAGCACGCCAGCCTGCCGTACCCTGGAACCCCTGGTGGGCAGTGCTCTTTATGATTATTGTCTACTACGTCTCGCTGGTCATTGGCGGGATGCTGGTATCGCTCTATCCATTATCCAGGCATTGGTCTCACGGCCAGGCGGTTGATTGGCTGGATAGTTCTGTAAATGCCCAATTTACTTTCATCTTAATCGCCGAAGTTATTACACTCAGTGCGATCTATCTGTTTTTACGGATATATAAAACCGATTTTGCCGGCATTGGGCTGAAACGTCCACACTGCCTGGATCCGTTATATGGTTTGGCAGCTATACCATTCTACTTCATTCTATATTTACTCACGGTCGGCTTAGTCAGCCACTTCGTCCCCGGCCTGAATATCAACCAGCAGCAGCAAATTGGTTTTAGCAACGTCCATGGCTTAACCCCGCTGGTACTGACGTTTATCAGTCTGGTGGTTTTACCGCCTTTAGCAGAAGAAATTATGGTCCGCGGTTTCCTCTACACAAGTCTCAAAAAAGCTCTACCGACAGTTTGGGCAGTGCTCGTCACCAGCGCCATTTTCGCTGTTGCCCATTTGCCGGAAGGTGGTGTCGCCGGACCTCTCTACATCGCTGCCTTAGACACCTTTGTACTCAGCCTAATACTGATTTACCTCCGCGAAAAGACCGGTAGCTTGTGGGCTCCCATCACCCTTCACGCCATCAAAAACGGCATCGCCTTCACCGCGCTATTTGTGCTACATGTGCATTAATAAGAAAATATACCTATAGTTAAGACAGGGTACATATGAAACGGGTAGTCATAAAACTTAGTTCCGGTTTGTTAATAAGTAACCAAGAGGTCCAATATGAATGGTTGGATGAACTCGGGCGGTTAGTTGCGTCTTTGCAAAAAGATAACTACCAGGTTTGGCTTGTCACATCCGGTGCTGTAGCCCTGACCAGGCATTACGGTAACGATCCCTTCAATAAACACGACATTACGAAAGGCCAGAGCAAACTCTTTAATTTATACAAAAAAGCCTTTTCAAAGTCAGGGGTGGATGTGGCCGAAGTGCTGATAGCCAAAGAAGATTTTGAACATCGGAAGCGCTATTTAGAAATTCGGGACAATTTCAATAATTTGGCGCAGCAGCAGGTGATAGCGTTAATAAATGACCTTGAAAATGTTGAAGATCTTGCCCTGCGCCAGTTCAGTGATAATGATGAAATAGCCGGACTGGTCGCGTCCTTGGTTGATGCTCACAAAGTCATATTAGCGAGTACCGTGAGTGGCGTTTTAAGGCCCGATGGAACTGTTGTAAGTGAGATGCTATACGGCGATAAAAGCTGGGCCTCCTACGTTACCAAAAAAACGTCAGAACATGGCAAAGGCGGCATGGAGTTCAAATGTATCGCTGCTGAACACAACGCCCAGCGGGGGCTGGAAACGATTATTTGTGACGGGTCGATTTTAGAAAATGTTAAAAAAGCCGTAACAGGCAAACAAATTGGAACAAAATTTATATCCGATAAGCGTATTGCTGCCCGAAAGCGTTGGATATTAGATAAAAAGGATTTTACCAATGGGGTAATACAAGTCGATGACGGCCTTGCCCGAGTTATTGAAGATGGCAAATCGGCCAGTCTTTTGACGGTCGGGATAGAGTCGATTGAGGGTAAATTTTTGGTGAACGACATCATCACTATAAGGCACCGAAAAAAAATACTGGGTTATGGCGAGGCTACTTTGGATGCAGAAACAGCACGCGAAGCTATTACAAATAAGATAAGCAAGTTACTTGTGCATTATGATAAGTATGCGAGGATAAGAGGATGAAAACAGTAGCAATTATTGGTTTTGGAACTATGGGACGCGCAATTAGTAAGATAATTAGCGACAAGTATAAAGTAGTTGGCCTTGATCAAGGTGATGATCTTAGCCGGACCCAACAGGCTGATTTCATAATTTTGGCGGTGAAACCACAGGTTTTTAATGAGCTGAGTGAGCAGTTGCGCCCTTTTATAGGTGAGCAGATAGTTATATCAGTTATGGCTGGTCTTCAATGCGGGCGGATCAGCCAGATGCTTGGTATACGTTCACTGGTGCGCACTATGCCGAATCTTGGCGTTGCTAGAGGAAAAAGTGTTACAGCGGTTCATATTTTTGGCTATGTCCCTGGTAAGGACAGCAAAGCCGAACTATCTAACTTGCTTGAGCTGTGGGGTGAAATTGTTTGGTTGGACCAGGAAAACGACTTTGATGGTTTTACCGCGATTGCCGGTTGCGGTCCGGCGTATTTTTTTGAACTGACCAATCAGCTGCAAATTGCTGCCGAGAAGCTGGGTTTTCAGACAGATCTTGCACATAAGATTGCCAATGGTACGCTTGCCAGTGCTGCATCAATGTTGGATAATGATACTGCCAGTGAGAAAATTAGCCAGGTTGCCAGTAAAGGCGGCGCAACTGAGGCGGCGCTAAGGGTTTTAAAGGAGTATAACTCGGGAGAAATAATCTATAAGGCCGTGCAAGCTGCCCAGGCACGGTCCAAGGAATTATCAAAATGAAAGACAAAGAAATTATTAAGGCAGCGCTGCAAGCCAAATATAAACTTACTCAGTTGACCGCGGCCGATAGAACAAAACTGCTTAAGACAATAATCTCTCAGCTTAAGCTCGATAAGACGAAAATATTAGCCGTAAATGCTCAGGGTGTTCTTGAAGTTCAGGGCGTGCTTAGTGGTGCCGACATTGACCGTATGACCTTGACGGCGTCACGTTTTAACGACATGTTGCAATCGGTTGAGCAGATAGCAAATCTAAAAGATATTATCGGCAAACGTTATGATAAAAGTCAGCAAACATCGGGTATTACAACCTCCAAAATGTGTGTGCCAATCGGCATTATGCTGATGATTTATGAAAGCCGGCCCAATGTAACGGTTGATGCCGCCGCTTTGGCTATCAGGACGGGTAATGTGATTATTCTCAAAGGCGGCAGAGAAGTTAAGTCTACCAATGAAGCACTCCACCAGAGTCTGGAAAAGGCGGTACACCAGTGCGGTTTTCCTAAAGGAACGGTGATCGCAATTACCGACCAAGCCCGGGAAATGACAGCGGCCTTATTAAAGCATAACGAGGCCATTGATTTAGTAATTCCAAGAGGTAGTCGCAAACTTCTCGAGTTTATCCAAGCCAATACGACAATCCCAACCCTGCTTCATCTTGAAGGCAATTGCCACGTGTATATTGATAATAAAGCTGATCCGGATATGGCAATCAGGGTCGCGGTTGATGCTAAAACTCAACGCTTAGGAACATGTAATACGGCCGAAAGTGTACTAGTTCATAAAGATATCGCCCATGCTATTATTCCAGAGCTCTGTGCCAGGCTGGCAGAAAGAGACATAGAAATCCGGGGCGATCAGGCAGTACGAGAAATGTTCAAAGATGCAAAAAAGGCCTCTGAAGACGATTGGTCGAGAGAATATTTAGGACCTATCGTATCTATAAAAATGGTGAATGACCTGGATGAAGCAATTAGGCATATCAATACGTACGGCTCTGGCCATACAGATGCAATTATCACTGAAAATAGTATCAGGGCAGAGAAATTTCTAGCCGAAGTGAACAGTTCAAGCGTGATGCATAATACGTCTACACGATTGGCCGATGGTTTTGAATACGGCCTGGGCGCAGAGATTGGTATTAGTACCGGTAAGCTACATGCCCGTGGCCCGGTCGGCCAAGAGGGCCTGACCACCTACAAATGGATTGTGGAAAGCAATGGTGTCACCAAAGGGTGATATATTAGGGGAATCGAGATAAATTCATGAGACTGTCACAACTTTTTACTAAAACCAGCAAAATGATTCCGGCTGATGAGACGGCGCGCAACGCGCAGCTGTTAATTCAGGCAGGGTATATTTACAAGGTAATGGCCGGGGTGTATGCCTACACCCCGCTTGGCTTAAGGGTGGTTGAAAACATCAAGCAGATTGTGCGTGAGGAAATGAATGCTATCAACGGACAGGAATTGATCATGTCCAATCTGCAGCCGCGAGAGCCCTGGGAAACAACCGGACGTTGGGATGATAAGGTCGTCGATATATGGTTTAAGACAAAACTCAAAGATGAAACTGAGCTGGGGCTGGCCTGGTCGCACGAGGAAGCTATCGTAGAAATGATGAAGCAGTACATAAGTAGCTACAAAGACCTGCCGGTCAGTGTCTATCAATTCCAGACCAAACTACGGAACGAACTGCGGGCCAAAAGCGGTATTATGCGCGGCCGTGAATTCATTATGAAAGATATGTATTCTTTGAGTGCTAACGCTACTCAGCATGATGATTATTACAATTTGGTAATTGAGGCCTACAAAAAAGTCTACGGACGGCTTGGTCTTACAGACACCTATGTGACCTTTGCTAGCGGCGGGGCGTTTACCAAATTCAGTCATGAGTTCCAGACTGTCTGCGAAGCTGGCGAAGACGCAATCTATTTGCACCGGGGCAAGAATATTGCCATCAACGAAGAAGTACTGAATGAGGAAAGTTTGAGCCAGCTAGGTGTTAAACGGGAAGAGCTGGAATCAGTTAAAAGCAGCGAAGTTGGCAATATTTTTAATTTCGGCACCGATAAGAGCAAGAAGATGAATTTCAGTTTTACGAATGAAGCCGGTGAAAAGCAATTCATCCACCTGGGCTCATATGGCCTAGGCATCACTAGAGTTATGGGGGTCATCGCTGAAAAGTTTGCTGATGAAAAAGGCCTAGTTTGGCCTGAGGCCGTAGCGCCGGTCAAAGTTTATCTGGCGCGTCTGGGTGATACTTCGGAGGTGGTAAAACAGGCTGATGAGCTGTATAATCGCTTGACAGCAGAGCGCGTTGAGGTAATATATGATGACCGTGATACAAGAGCCGGTGAGAAATTCGCGGACGCTGATCTGCTGGGAATACCTTATAGGGTAGTGATTAGTGACAAAACGGTAGCGAATAACTCTTATGAACTAAAAGCTCGGCAGGCCGAAACGTCTCAGCAGGTTAGTATCGATAACTTGCTTAAAACACTAGGTGTTACCGACTGAGCATTGCTATAATGAGCCCAGCACTATAGCGTCTGATAGCAACTTGATAAGTACCGTAATGACCGATATAAGGAGGGAAGACCGATGAAAAAATTATTTCGATTAACCCAAGACGGGGTCGATGAACTACAAGCAGAACATGATGTACTGATTGCCAAGCGTGCCGGTATTGCCGAGGCTATTAAAAATGCTCGTGAACTTGGTGATCTTACCGAAAATGCCGAGTACCAATCCGCTCGAGCCGAACAGGACCGCCATGAAGCTCGCATCAGCGAGCTGGAGAACATCTTACAGAACGTGGAAATCATTAAAAAGCCCCGCGGCGCCCGTCAAGTCCAGCTCGGCTCAGTCGTCAAACTAAAAGGCAATGGCAAGGCCAAAGAATTCCAGGTTGTCGGTACGGTTGAAGCCGACCCGCTAAATGGTAAAATCAGCGATGAATCACCAATCGGACAGGCTCTGCTCGGCAAAAAAGTAGACGAAACCGTAGAAATCATCACCCCCACCGACACTAATACCTACAAAATCGTCGACATCGGCTAATCTTTCTAGAACTTCAAGAGATAAAGTTATTAATGTGCTTGACATGTGTACTTATAGTACTGTATCATTGATACATTACTTAATTTAAGGAATTATAATATGGAAAAACAATTGGCACTAATGTTTATTCTTGGTTTTCAACCGATAGTAGCCTGGCTACTTTGGTTATCGATGGCTGCGTTAGCCGGACACTTCGGACTTATAGGCACGAGCAGAACGGTGATTGTTCTGGCTGCTACGGTCAGCCTTTACGCGGTGTTTAGCTTTTTTTTCGCTCGCGGCTTCTTAAACAGCTCTGAGGCTAAAAAACTAGGGTTTTAATGATGGTTGCTATTATGACAGCTAATCTGAAAAAGTTCACAATTTTCTCGGCAGTTTGGTCCCTACTGTTTTATATAGCGCTAAACTGGGGGGTTAACAACCAGGCGCGTTATGGAGCGTTGATATTGTTGTTTTCGCTTATCTACGGCATCGGCTTTAGTATTGCGGGCAAACGGCTAGGCAAGGCAGATGATGATTCAAGGGTGCGTTACAACCTTGGAGCAGCTTATGGTGCTGTTGCTACGTTGATTCCATCAAGTTTTGGCGCAATATGGGTGCTGTTGTTTCAGCGCGAGGATCTGTGGCAAATTATTTTTTACCTGTTACCAATGCTCATTGTCTTCATCATCGGCATTTACCAATATAAACGCACTATTAAGGGCATGAAAAAAGAGAAGCTGTTCCAGTGACCTCGCTGAATAATGTTTACGAGCAAAAGCTGCTCGACAATTGGGAAGAGGTGTATAAGCGGGGACAGCTGACACTATGGGTCTTACTGGCGCTCTCTGAAAGTTCCAAGAACATGGCTGAGACCCGGCTCTGGCTACAGACAGTTACCGAAGGTACTATAACAGTGGAAGAAAGAAGTTTGTACAGAGTTCTGCAGCGATTTCATACTGCTGAATTGGTTGAGATGACCATGCGGCCAGGGACTAAGGGCCCGGATCAGAAAATTTACTTCCCCAGTGACATGGGTAAACGGGTGCTGACCAAGTTTATAAATCGCAATATTGCTTTATTCCTAGAGCCGCGTATTCAAAGAATTCTAACCAGATTAAGTCACAACGAATAAGAACCAAACTTCTAGGTGTAGGTGTTGACAGAGAGAACAAACTTAGCTAAGCTAAGTATATGAAAACAGTGCCGATACATGATGCTAAAACCAATCTGAGCAAGTATATTGCGGCTGCTAAGCGTGGCGAGCAGATCGCTATTGGCGCTTATGGCAAATACGAAGTCTCATTGGTGGTTGAGCCTCAGCTTGCTGCATTACAGCAAGAAACACCTCAACGTCAGAAGCCTGTACGTCGTCAATTTGGCACTATGCGCGGAAAAATTTGGGCTGCGCCCGATGCATTCAGTCCGGAAACCGATGCTGAAATTGCTCAGCTTATGACCGAAGGAGATATAGGTCAACGACAGGAGCCTACAACGCAGTTACACCACGAGCTCGAGCTTAATACGCTTAAAGGCAAAGTATGGATAGCCTCTGATGCCTTTAGTGAAGAGTTCGACAATGAGATCTCCGAGAGTTTTGAAGCCAACCGTGAAGCCCTTAATGACGATACTACTTGATACTAGTGTACTGATCTGGCTTTTGACTGATGCCGACCGTCTTGGTAAGCATGCCCTACAGACTATTCAAGCAGCCGATAGGCGTTCTGTTAGTGTGGTTTCGCAGTTCGAAGTTGCTATTAAACAACGTCTTGGTAGGATTAATTTGCTGGATACGCTAGAAGCGGAAATGACCAGACAATTAATTCTGCAACTACCTCTTAGTTTTGCTCAATTTAAACAGTTGGCAGTCTTGAAGCACCTGAATCATCGTGACCCATTTGACCTACTTATTATTGCTCTGGCTATCGAACGAAAGTTGACGTTAATCACTTCGGATAAGAAAATACTGGCAATGAAGCTTCCCGGGTTAACATTAATTGACGCGAGAAAGTAACCT
>JBBRXZ010000033.1:0-12974 GCA_038238095.1 Saccharimonadales bacterium (SeqCode) | reverse complement strand
GATGAACCCTAGGTCGTCTAAATGCTGATCGATACATTGCAATAGTATGTGTTTTTTTCATGAGTACTCCTTTTTACCTATAGTATATCCTCGGAGTCCTGCATAAAGTCAATTTAAAAAGCTTAAGTCAACGGTAGTGACTTGGAGGGCCAGGAGGGACTCGAACCCTCGACACCCTGCTTAAGAGGCAGGTGCTCTAACCAGCTGAGCTACTGGCCCGCGTCTGACTAGCTGCATTGCAACTTGAAAACTTTAGCAAATTACCCCTGTTTTGGCAAGTGCGTCTGAGGTTTGACGCAGTCTATTATGCATTAGTGCCAGGGGGTGGGGGTGGCATGGGCGGCGTAGGCTCGATCGTTGTCTGGGCGGGCGGTTCTGCAATACTTGCCGGCGGGGGAGCAGCAGGGTTCACTGCATTATCGGCAGGTGCAGTAGCTGTGACGGGGTGCTGTTTATTGATGAACTCATACAATACAGCCATGGACGCGCCATACATAATCAATAGGTAAATGGCTACCGGTATGCCTATAAGAGTCAGCATTATCATTGCCATCAATATGCTGACGCCGATGATTCCCCATACCTTAGTTGAGTAGCCTTTACTGGCTGACCAACTGGTTTTATAAGCTTCGAGGATGCCCATATTTTTGTCGACGAGGAAATAAGGCGCTAGAGTTAGACGAGGCAAAACTATGAGAAAGGGTATGATCAGTAACAGAAAGCTGACCACTAGAGATAATCCTACCAGTATACTAAGACCAATCATTTTTAACAGTAAAGGTAGACTTTTGTTCAAAGTTTCGCCAAGTGAGAGGTGCTGCCTTCGGACCCCGGCAAAATAAAGTAATATAAGGCATACTTCCGCTATGTTACCAAGTAAAAATGAAATAACTCCACCGCTCCTGCCTAATTTCCACTCTAGGCTTCCGCCAACGATGAGGTTAAATAACGAAAACACCAGAATCGGTACTATGTTAAGCCGCACGACGTCGCGCGAATATTTATAAATTCCAAAGGCACCTGGCCAAGTTTCGGGTACGCTGGGTAAGGGTTGGCTGACTGGTGGGGACGCAGCTGGAGCAGCGACTGGAGTTACGGCTGGAGGGGGCACCGGGTTGGTTGGGAGGTTTGTGGGTTGAGGATCCATAGAGAACCTTTTGCTTATTATGGTTAGTAGTAACGTGTCTAAATTAATCTTACCCCATCGACTATGTAAAGCCAACAACAGACGGCTGGTTGAGGTCAATACTTCTCTGTTACAATAAGGCTAATGAAGTTACTCAATGGCAAGGAATTGGCCGGTTTTATTAAAGAGCGGCAGGCCGGGCAAGTGCGATCTTTAATCCAAGCACATGGTATTACACCTAAACTGGCGATTGTGCTGACCGTGAATAATCCGGTAATTAATGTTTATGTGAACCTTAAACAGCATTATGGTGCAGACATTTTGGTGGAGGTGGAGGTACATAAAGTCAACCAGACAGAAGCTAAAGAATTACTTAACAAGTTAAGTAAGGATAAAAATGTTCATGCCATCATTGTTCAGCTACCCCTGGAAAATCCCTTAGAGACTGACGAGATAGTTGGTTTAGTTGACCCTAAAAAGGATGTTGATGGCCTGGCACCTGATTCCAAGTTCGATCCGGCCACGGCACTGGCTATTTTATGGCTGTTATCCGGTTATAACATCGATTTGGCCGGTAAACAGGTATTGCTGGTCGGCCACGGCAAGCTGGTCGGCGCGCCTCTGGAAAAGTTACTTTTGCAATCTGATATAACGCCGCAAATTGTCGATAAGGACACTCCGGACGTACCCGGCGAAATACGAAAAAGCGATGTAGTTATCAGTGCTACCGGCGTGCCGGGTTTAATAAAATCAGACATGCTTAAAGAAGGTGCGGTAGTAGTTGATGCCGGGGTGGCTAGCGAGGGCGGCAAAACAGTCGGCGACGTAGCACCGGAAGTTTACGAACGGTCCGACCTGATCATTACTCCTCCTAAAGGCGGAGTCGGACCGCTGACGGTCTGTGCCTTGTTCGATAATGTAATCCAGGCTGCCGAAGCGGCAAAGGCGAAACAAAAGGCCTGATACTCATGAAAATAGGTGTTTTTGATTCCGGCGTGGGCGGCCTATCGATGGCTAATGCTATTCATAAAGCCCTACCGGAGTATGAGGTGCTGATTCGTGAAGACAAAAAGCACGTCCCATACGGCATGCGAACACCGCAGGAGATACTAGGCTTTGTGGTGCCGATTTTCCAGGCTTTAGTCGATGATGGCTGCCAGGTGATAGTGGTAGCCTGCAATACCGTCACAACAACGCTTATTCAAGACCTCCGCCAACGTTTTGCTATTCCGTTGGTGGCTATCGAGCCAATGGTTAAACCGGCAGCTGAACGGACCAGAAGTAAAGTCGTTGCTGTCTGCGCCACGCCAACAACATTGGCCAGTGACCGATACGCGTGGTTGAAGCAAACTTATGCCAATGATATTAAAGTATTGGAGCCGGATTGCAGCGATTGGGCGTTAATGATTGAAAATAAGCAAGTTAACCACAAAAGGATAGACGAGCGTATTAATGAAGTGCTTGATTCCGGCGCCGATGTTATAGTGCTGGCCTGCACTCATTACCACTGGATTGAAGAAGAAATAACAGAAATGGTTGCCGGCAGGGCAATAGTGTTACAGCCGGAAATGGCCATAATTGAACAACTCAAGCGAGTGCTTGCACAGCTGCCGTAAACTTCTCGCCCCGCTGCTTGTAATTCTCGAACATGTCAAAGCTGGTGCAGGCTGTAGAAAGCAGGACGACGTCCCCGGAATCGGCTAACTTTTGGGCCAGGCTAACAATTTCCTGGATGTTACTTCCCCCGTCAATAACTTTGCCGAATCCATTGCGTCGCAGTAAATTAGCTATTGCCGGGCCGGTTTCACCGATAGTAATCACCTGTTTAACGTTTCGCTTTGCCACGAATTCAGCTAATTTATTGAAAGGAATACCTTTGCTGCGGCCACCCAGGATAACAATTTCCGGTTGCTGGAAGGCTTCCATGGCGACGATAGCAGTTTCCGGGGTGGTACCAAAGCTGTCATCGTAGTACCGCACGCCATTCAGTTCTCTCACCAGCTCCAAACGGTGCGGCAAGCCGCTGAAGCTGGTTAGAACGGAGCGCAGGGCTGAAATGTCCTGGGTAACCTGCCAGGCGGCGGTGACGGCGGCACAGACATTTTGCCAGTTATGGGCGCCAAGTAGTTTAAGCTCATCTGTCCGGCATATAGCCTGTCCATTTATGCCGACCGCTCCATTATCAACAACTGCTCCCGGCGGAGTATAATAGGGAATTTTTTGCCCGTTACCAGTTGCCGCAATCTGCTTAGAAACCTTATTTTCAGCAAAATAAATGGCAATACCACTCTGGGTCTGGTTGGCAAAGAGCTGGGATTTGGACTGAATATATTCATCTGTATCTAAGTGCCAGTCAAGATGTTCGGGCACTACCATCAGGCAGACACCGATATGCGGCGAGGCCTTCAGATCTATTAATTGGAAGCTGGATAGTTCCAATACTACCCATGACTGCGGCGTTAACTTATCCAGGAATGTCAGCGGCGGCACGCCAATGTTGCCGCCCAGGCGTACATCCTTACCGGCGGCCTCTAACATTCCGGCAATCAGCGCACTGGTAGTACCCTTGCCTTTCGTGCCGGTAATACCAATGATACTTCTGCTAGGGCAGACGCGTAGAAATTCATTAAGCTGAGTGGTAATTTTGCCGGCAACGTCCGGATTTTTCTCCAGGATCAGTTTAGGCGGCAATCCCGCCGTACGTATTAATAGATCAAAGCGGTCCAGATCATCCAGATAGTGTTCTCCGAGGACGTTCGGCGTGTTGGCAGGTACAACTACCTCAGGGTTCTGGTCGCAGATAGTCAGCTCGTGTCCCTGAGCGGCAAAGTAAGCATAGCTGGCGCGTCCTTCGATATCGTAACCCAGAATAGCAATCTTCACACCACCATTATGCCAGGATTTGAAAATAATCAATATATACTGGCTGTAATGCCAGGCATTGCTTATTCAAAGTATTGCTGCTGCGGCTTAAGCTGCTGCCAATTGCTTTTTTACCATGTCGGCCACCTGGCGGGGCGTCATATCGGCTTTTAAAATTACGCCGCTAACGCCATACTCTTTGACCTTGGCCGGAATTTCCTGTTCGCCCATATTAGTAAGAATAATAACTTTAATATCTTTGCCCCAGGAGGTCTTACGCAGTAAGTCTAGCATCTCATCACCGTCCATCCCGGGCATCATCAGATCCAGCAATATAATGTCCGGCTTCATTTTCTCGGCTAATTCCAGGCCGAACTTGCCGTCTTCGGCCGTTTCCACGACAAACCCCTCGGCTTCAAATTTAAAGCGGTACATTTGGCAGATTGCCTGGTCATCCTCAATAATCGCGATTTTAAGCCGCTGCATGTATATACTATAACAAAAGTATCATCTTATAGCGGCGTGCCATTCGATTCTATTTCTATAAGCAGGCCATCGCGGCATATATCATCTTTTACAAAACAAACAATCTTGTTGCCTAAATAGTGCTTAACTATCGGCTCAATTAATTTTTTGTGGGCCGCATCTTTAAGATGAATCCGAACTCCCTCAAGGTCAATCAGCTTTAATCGTTTTGGTTTAAAAGGTAAATAAGTACTAATATTTTTGTAATCGATCAGAGCCTTCAGATTAGCAAAAGTTTCATGTGTTTGGCCGACGGGATCGCTAGTATGCTTAGTATCTTCGCCGACGATACTGGCAGTACCGGCAATAAACAGTAGTCCTTTATCCTTAAAAACCTGTACAGTTGCCCTAGAAAATACCGGCGGGTTGATACCGTATTTTGACGAATAATCGAAGGCGTTAGTTTGTCTGGGGTTTTGTATATCTATGACATCGTTATTGGTCAGCAGGGCCTCAATAATAAGCGGGCCCTTAGCCGAACCAATACCGGTTGCCGCTGGAACACGGTAATGATTATTACCGTTACCGCTGATGTCTATATCGAGTCCGGAGTGTTTTATCCACGCTTCCTGCCGTCCGGTGTTAAATTGGCGGTAGCGTTCGCTGTTAAGCTGATCTTTTTTTTGAATTTTGGGGTGGTGCTCCAAAATATCAGGGATAAAATTCCACATGCGTACTATATTTTTGGGAAACCTACCGGCTTTGATCAGCGCAAATAATCTTTTATAGGCTAAATACGTTAATTCATGCAACTCGCTTATATTTTTTTGCTCCTGCGGGTGTTTAACTAAATCTTTAGGGTTGGATTCAGCACATATAAATCGCAAATAGCTATATGTTTTAGACGATACCTCCACCAAGCTAATTCGCTTATGTTCGGAATCTAATATTTTTGTTTTAGGAGTTTCGTTGTTAATAAACCAGACTTCAGTATTTAGTCTGCTTAAAGGGGGTACGTATAAGCCTAAGCCGATCTCCTTGTGGCCTAAGTCCAACTTTGGCCGGTCAGCCGATACCTGGAAGCGGGTTAAGCGGATTAAATTCCGGCTGCGTGCCTGTAAAGCTGGAGTTACAGATGGGTGAAAAGCAATTTGGAGGCTTGGTTGTTCAGGCATATTTATATAATTAGTCGGCTTTGATAATTCTGCCAGCTGATATGATAGTGTTAATGATTATAGCGTATCTATGAACTGGGTTCTATATGCCATATAAGCAGGATCCGGATAAATTTGGTGAGTTTGATCTGTTTAGGCAGATGGTAAAAAGAGTTCCGGCCTATAAAGTTTTCTTAAAGAAATATGGAGTTAATTATCGTAAAGTCACTACGCCGGCCGGCCTTGAGGCTGTACCAATAAGTGATAAAAAAAATTATATTGACCAATCCAAACTGTCCGAGCTGTGCTGGGACGGTAAGCTTGAAACCAATACTTATATAGTGAATAGCTCCGGTTCAACCGGCCGGCCGTATTTTTGGCCTCGGGATATGAATGCCGATTTGGCCTCCGGTAGAATGTATCGATTTATACTGGATGGTATGTTTCGCTTACGCACACCTACACTGCTTGTAAACTCCTTTGGGCAGGGCAGCTGGATAGCGGGAACTGAGGCATTTTTGGCTGCTCTCCGCGCACATGACCATGGCTTACCGATAGTCGCTATAAATTCCGGCATTGATAGCCGGCTTATTATCCAGCAGCTTGAAGCTTTAGCACCTAATTTTACCAATATTATAATTTTAGGCTATCCGCCGTTTATTAAAGATCTTCTGGAGTTGATAAAAACTCACAAATCTATTATTACCAAGGATCACTCAGTCTATGTAATTGTTGGCGGTGAATCGATTAGCGAAGCGTGGCGAGGACATATTGAGGCTAGGCTCCGGCCTGCCAAACGTACCGAAGTCATAAGTATTTACGGGATGAGCGATGGCGGCGGAGTACTGGCTATGGAAACACCGGCTACTAGAGTTCTTCGCCAACTGATTTTTAGTGATGCGCGTAAGCCAGCTGCTCTTAGCAGGCTTTTTGGCGGGCAAAGTAACACCGCACTCTTTCAGTATGACCCGGCAGAACGTTACTTTAAATCAGGCCCGAAAGGCCAATTGCTAATTCATGTTAAGTATGGCTTACCACTGTTTAATTACGATACCAAAGATAATGGCGCTATTGTCAGCTTTGCCGAGATTAAAAACTTAACAGCTGGGAAAATCGATTTGCCGGTTACGAAAAATTATAATCACTACCCGTTTGTCTACCTGACCGGCCGAAGCGATCATGCCATTACCTTTTACGCCTTGAATATATACCCTGAACATGTGCGGTCGATTATGGATGGTTTTGGTGATGAGGACCTAACCGGAAGATTTATTTTAAAGCGGCAGGATACAGCCGATATGCAACAGGAACTTCATATCAAACTGGAGCTTACCGATAGGAAATTTTCAGGTAAGACGCTTAAAACGAAGAAGCAAGACATATGTGAGCATATATTTACTAATTTACCGGCCTATAATTCGGAATATGGTAAGCTTGCCGAGTCTATTAGCGAGTTAGCCAAGCCGGTAATTAGCTTGTGTAAGTATGGTAGCATTGGCTATAAAGCCGGGAGAAAACATAAGTGGGTGATAAAAGATTAACCAGTAAATCAAACAGCCAAAATAGTCCGGCCTGGCTTAAGGAATGTGAGCAGCAGGCAACCCTTTCAGATGTTTACCATTCTGATGTTACAAAACCGATTATTATCACCATGGGATCAACAGGGGCGACAGAGGATTTAAAGCGGTTTGTTAAAAAAGGAAAAATTGTTAGGTTCGTCGATGTTTTTGACGAACAACTGGCCGAGCTTTTCATTAGTGACAACGCCCAACTTTATAAAGCCACTACAACCGTCAAGCGACAATCGGTTAAACAGTATCTGCAGGATTATAAGAAGAATAAGCAATCATGGCGACTGGGAACCTGGGTTTACTACCCATGGTCAGGTACTTTGATACATATACTTAATAAGCAGGAGTTTACTAAATTAAGAACCTTGAGAAACCAGTTTATTATTAACTCAGACGAGCAAGCTCTTTACAGCTCATATAAAGTGGGTTGCGTGGGTATGAGTGTAGGCAGCAATGGGGCGGCTGCTTTGGCAATTACCGGTGGCTCAAACCGCCTAAAGATCGCAGATGGAGCGGTCTTTAGCGGATCTAACCTGAACCGTGTCAGGACAGGGGTCGAAAGCGTTGGTTTACCTAAAAGCACCATAATTGCCAGGGAATTATATGAAATGAACCCCTACCTGGAAATCGATAGTTTAACCAGTAATATTACAACTAAAAACATTGGAAAATTCTTTGATAAGCCCTGGGCACTGGATGCCGTGGTAGATGAAGTTGACGACGTAATAATCAAGATCCGCTTGCGTATGGAAGCCAGAAAGCGGGGTATACCTGTAGTTATGGTGACTGAGCCGGGGGATACGGTGATGCTTGATATCGAGCGCTATGATCAAGACGCCAATCTACCCTTATTCCATGGTCTGTTAAAAAATGCCGAAGCCATTGCCGCGGCCGGATCATTTAAGAATGAGCGGGAAAAAATTAAAAACATCGTTAAAATTATTGGCGTCCGTAATTTTCCTATCCGTGATCAGGAAGCTGCGCTTAAAGTTGGCAGCGTGATTCCGTCAGCACCCCAGATTGGCAGTACGGCTATGATAGCCGGCGGAATCATTGCTTACGCTGTGCGGCAACTGGCTACTAACGCTCCTATGAAAAGCGGGCGGCATCGCTTGGATCTTAACAGTCAGTTCTGGAAGCCCCAGGCCTATCTTCGCTATAAATTAGCACATAACAAAAGTTCGCGGGACTTATCGCGGATTGTCAGTAACATGTAGGACGGCCTCAAGCGGCAACCGCCCTGAGAGTCCTCTGGATGATTTAGCGTAGCCAAGGCGTATCACGGCTTGCAGGCGCATAGAATTATCTAGTAAATTTGAGACCTCCTTGTAGTAATCCGGAGCTTCCACTAAAGCCGCGCTGGTGGAATGGGCCAAACCTAACCCTGTGGCCTTAAGACATAGTTTTTCATACTCTTGTCCGGCCAGCAGCCAATCTTGTTTGGTGTCACCTTTTGTAAAGATAAGGGCTAAAGCAGATGATTGCTGCATTCGCCGCCGCTCCTTACCGGCATTTAAATTTAAAAAACGGCTTGATTTACTGACTGGCCTTTCTAAGAATGCGCCGGCTAACGATTTACTAAGGGCTCTAGCCGGTATTCCCAGCGGCCGTGGCCGGTACGGCCGGTTAATATGCTTGGCCAGCTCGTGCCGCAAGTCGCGGCTGCTGAAGGCCAGCCGCGTGGCATTACCCGAAAGCTCGGCCAACTTGTTTATAGTAGATGTATTTACTATAAAGTTGGTTTGGACGGAGCCATTATTTATTAAATCTTCTCTTAGCGTGTTAAGTGTTGATTTGGCCAACTTTTTAGGCAAATAATCAGCGCGGTTATTATGGCGGGCCAAAATTGCTGCAATTATTGTCGTTAAGGATACTTTCGAACCATTTTGTTTCCGGGGTTTAAAGCTCAGTTTAGCAACTTCATTATCAAAATTTACAGAGACTGATAAAGGTAAGCCGGCAGCTACAGATAGAATATTCTGTACCAGAGCGCCTATACTAATCCAAGTTTGGCGCCAAGCCGGGTCAGAGTGCTTAAGGTGGCGCTCTACGCTAGGCCGGACTTCAATCAATTGAAGCTTTTGATCTATAGTTAAGGCCCAGGGTTGGACGTTATGGATAGAAGGGGCCAGGTGACCCAGGTGTGCCAAAGCGGTCAGGTCAAGAGCCCCCTGTGTAGCTGAATTGTAAAGCTCTTTGGCAATTTCAGCCGGGGATTTATTACGCATCTGGCCCAAGTTTAACTATACTATCCATATAAACCTCTTATGTTAATAACCGCCATACTGACTATCTCTATACTCATTAACCTGGTTGCTGCCTTTTTTGTAATTGCCAGGGACCCCAGGAGTGCCATTCACCGCTACTTTTTTGCGCTGACAATTGCTTTTGTGTCTTTTGGCCTTATTAATTATATCTCTATTCACCCTTTTCTGATTGATCAGCTTATCTGGATACGTCTTGATCTGGTAAGCGCCGTTTATTTGTTCTTATTTTTATATCTTACATTCTCAACTTTTCTCGATAAAAAAGCACCGCCGTTGCCTAAATTAGGCAAATTTTTTGTAGTTTATTCCATATTCGTGTCATTTTTTATTATGGGTCCGTGGGTGTTCACGAGGCTGGAAACTACCTCTCACGGGGTCCAACCTGTTCCGGCTCCCGGAATCGTCTTTTTTGTGCTTCAGCAGATTATGGCAATCCTACTGACGGCCTGGGTATGCCGTAATAAGTATGTTAAAAGTAATGCTTCTCAGAAAAAACAGCTTAAACTTGTTATCGGCGGCACCACCGTTTCAATCATTACCATTATTGGCTTTAATCTCATTGCAGTTCAGGCATTTCATACCAATGTCTTTATCCCTTATAGCTCCCTTGGAGTGTTGGCTTTTACTTCTAGCTTCCTGTTTTCGCTGTTTCGCTACCGCTTCCTGGGCGTACGCTTAATTGTTGCGCGCTCATTAGCTTACATATTATTAGTATTTACGCTTGCTGCGATCTATTTCGGGATAGTACTGGGCTCTACAATATATCTGATACCTAAGCAGTCATTATTTACCCAGGGAATTTTACCCCTAATAGGTGCTTTATTGGTAGCCGGCACGGCTCCTTTTTTTAGGCGGCTTTTTGATAAGCTTACTAACAAATTGTTTTATAGAGATGCCTATGACCCTCAAGCCTTGCTTGATCAGTTAAATAAAACTTTGCTGAATAATATTGATCTTGGGCTACTCTTAAGGCAAACTACCGAAGTTATTGAAGCTAACTTAAAGTGTGACTTCTGCTATGTGGGCGTCAAAGAACTTGCTACCGAGAAGCTTCGTATCATAAGTAATCGTGAAGTTCATTTTAAAAGGAGTGAAATCTCCTATATAGAGTCCGAGATTGGTAAAATCGAGGAAAAGTTAGTGATAACAGATGATATTAACCAGTCCTATTCCAAATTACAACGGGCATTAAATAATAATAGTATAGCCCTGGTGAAGCTATTGATATCCGGGCATAGTGATGAAGGGGTGATTGCTTACCTGGTAATGGGTCCTAAAAAGAGCGGTAATTCGTATAACAAGCAGGACCTACGGATCATTGACCTTATTGGTGATGAGCTGGTAATTGCTATCCAGAATTCGCTTCGTTTTGAAGAGATCCGGGGTTTTGCAGATACGTTAAAAGCAAAAGTTGACGAAGCAACAAATAGGCTGCAACGGGCAAATGAAAAACTCACAGCTCTGGACGAGGCCAAGGACGATTTCGTCAGTATGGCCAGCCATCAACTGCGTACGCCCCTGACCAGTATCAAAGGCTACACCAGCATGGTGCTGGAAGGTGATGCCGGCAAGATTACCCCGCTTCAGAAAAAATTACTGACACAATCATTCTTTAGCTCGCAGCGCATGGTTTATCTGATTGCCGACTTACTTAATGTCTCAAGGCTGCGAACCGGTAAATTTATGGTGGAGACGGCGCCCGTCAACCTGGCAGACGTGGTCGACCAGGAATTAGATCAGCTTAAGGAAACCGCTGCTACCCGTACTCTGGAGCTGACTTACGAGAAACCGGAACATTTACCGAAGCTGATGCTGGACGAAACCAAAACCCGCCAGGTAATCATGAATTTTGTGGATAACGCCATATATTATACTCCGGCCGGCGGCCATATTAAGGTGCGGCTGATCGATAAGCCGCTGGCTATCGAGTTACGCGTCGAAGATAACGGAATGGGCGTACCAAGGAGCGAACAGAGGCACCTCTTTACCAAGTTTTACCGGGCCGGCAACGCCCGCAAGGCCCGCCCCGACGGCACCGGCCTGGGCCTGTTTATGGCCAAAAAAGTCATCACCGCCCAGGGCGGCGCCCTAATCTTTGAAAGCAAAGAAAACCAGGGCAGCACCTTCGGCTTCACCTTCAGCAAAAGCAAACTAGCCGTCCCACCCAAATCCAAGTAATATAGCTTAAACCCATTCTTGACATTTTATCCATACTAGTGTATCATCTAGCTTATGGATAAAGAACATAATATGGGAAGCGGACTTCAATCGGGTCTTGAAGCACTGCCTAGGCAGTGGCCGCTATGTGTAGCAAGGGCAGGTGTTATCGTTACCGCTGCAGTCTCTGTTGTGGGCTTAGGGTCAACCTTGCCGAGCGTGGAGACTGCTGGGGCTGCTACTAGTGGAGAAACGTGTGCTCCAATTGTACAGGACGGTAAAGTGGTAGGTGAAAACTGTTCTCAATCTGATACATCAGAGAGTACTAATCAATCAGGTTCGACAGGTCCTACGCGGGGACACTCTACACCACCCCGTAGGGCAGCCCCAAGGCCTCACCATAACAAGCCAGGTCATCACAACTCACGCCATTCAGACACAGCAAACGGCCGTCCCAATTCTTTAAGTATGTATTATTCAAACCCACTGCGTGATATCATGCGCAATCGTAGCTTGGAGGCCCACCGTATTGACATGGGAGTTGATTATGGCGGTCATGGGAAGATTTTCGCTATGGGGGATGGTGTAGTGACTGTCGCCACCAGAAATTCACGTTTTTGGGGTAACGAAGGGGGTGAAGCAACTGTCTATCGTCTAACTAAGGGCCCCGCCAGGGGCCGAAGCGTATTCGTTTCTGAGAGTTGTACTCCTAGAGTGCACGTAGGGCAACCAGTTCATAGAAATACTGTTATATGTAACATGCACGGCGATAATAATCCTTGGATGGAAACTGGTTGGGCTCGGCGCACTAGAGGTAGGGGCTCTGATGTACCTGCAGCCTGGTCGACACAATATGTACCGGCTGGTCACCATGATGGTTCTAAAACAGCATTTGGAGTGAACTTTTCGCATTTCCTAGGTAAACTGGGGGCACCCGAAGGTAATACACGTAGAGGCCACGTATCATGGAATCCAAGGATTACCATAGGTAGAGTTCCTAGACAGCTTGCAAAGCTCGTAACCCTTAAATCTAGATAGCCAGAGTTTATAAGACTTTATCTTAGAGCAGACGTAGTTTGTATCAGTTAAGATTTGACCCAAAATGCTCTGCTTCTAAACGGATTTCTAAAGCATCATTAGCCCAACCTTGCGTAGTGAATTAATAATCACTGCAAAACCCTTATGCTAAAGTACGCAGATAATATACTTGACATACTATAACAGTTCTGACATATTGTAACCATAACACTTTTTGAGGCCTGTAAAGACCTCAGCTGTGTGGGAAAAGTAGGAATAATAATTTGATCTGGAATTCCAGATTGAAGGAGGAACATATATTATGGTAGGAGCAGAAACATTAGCACCACAAATG
>JBBRXZ010000032.1:0-13030 GCA_038238095.1 Saccharimonadales bacterium (SeqCode) | reverse complement strand
GTCAGTTCAGTCCGTTCGTCGGGACTCAGTTTGATGATGTACTTTTTCATGACTGTTTGTTTCCTGTTTAGGTTGACAGGAACAGTATAGCAGACAGTCGTTAGATTATGGGAGACGGGGGACTAGTTTGGACTTAGCTATAGCCGCCCCAGAAGCAACCTTAGTATCGGTTACCGCACCTGTAGCAATCGCCGGTGACGCTGCTGTACCGCTTAGGTCACCTGCAAGCTGTACTTTGCCTTTAGTAGTCGTATCGGCGTCGGGTGTGGAACCGCTGCCGCCTACCGAATCAACATAAGTCTTATTAGCTGACTGAGAACCAAGAGTTGGTGTTGGGACTACCGGGGAGGAGTTAAACGTCTTAGTACCACTAATTGTTTCATTACCAGCATTATGGATAACCGTAGAGTCATCAGCTTTAGTAGCAACTACGCCGACATCTTTAATAGTACCGTCAGTATTATGAGCCTGTACTAAAAAGTCGTTGAGAACATTGCCCCAGGTTCCATCATCACTACCGGGGGTGGGGAGGCGGGACATGGTTAGTTACCGGCTCCGGGTGTTTGTTTGGTTGGTTTTAGTCTCATTACTTCACTTCACGCTCTAAAGTAGAGCACTCCTAATTATGTTATGGATATTTCATGTACAGTTAAACATTAGCGGCAGGAGGTGTCAATAGGAGTAAGAAGAAAAGAAGAGTACTAATGTTACGGAAGTGACTTTGGAGTCTATTGGACGTTGGATTCCTTTATGAAATAATTATGTGCATTGCCCTATTGAATACTAAACTAGACCATAAACATGTCCATGAAGTTTGATAATACGAAACTCCGAGCTACTCCAGAACGAGAAGATTTTCGTCATAAATATACCCAAGAAGGCAGCGGCCGAGTCTACCGCAAGTTGCTGGATAATTATTTCCGTAGTGTGAAACACTTATTCGGCCAGATCGGCCAGAATAGATTAGCTGTTGAAAAAAATCTGCGAGCAATTGAAATTGGTTGTGGCGAAGGCTACTCAACTCAGCGTCTGCGCGAATTTCTGCCTAAAACGGTTAAGTTGGAAGCCTCAGAATATGTCGGCCAACAGATTCCTTTCGCTAAAGCCAATAATCCTGGCCTAAAGATGACCCAAGAAAGCGTTTACGACTTGCAACATAAATCAGCTAGCTTCGACGTTGTATTTCTTTTGGAAGTACTGGAGCATCTTGATTATCCCGATCAAGCCTTACACGAAATCGCACGCTCTTTAACCAAACAAGGTTACCTCATCATGGGCGTGCCCCGCGAACCATTGTGGTGCGCCCTAAACATGCTGAGAGGCAAGTACCTAAAAAACTTCGGCAATACCCCCGGCCATCTCAACCACTGGTCAAGCCGGGGTCTAGTGAACTATATAGAAAAGCATTTTGGGCCAGTCGTGAAAATAGAAACGCCGCTTCCCTGGACATTAGTGCTAGCCCAAAAAGCGTAGCCCTATTTAAAATAAAATTTGCGAATACAGAGCTTAGGCATCATGGAACTAATTTAGCTGTGCTATAATTTAATCAAGCAAGTGGTTACTATGACCTCTCCGTTGTCTTGAATTAGTCTTTTTATGAATTAACTATCAGCCTGCGGTTAGACGATATTACACGCGAGCGATACTACTTAATAAGAAGGATAAATAACAATGTCAAAGAAACTTTACGTAGGCGGCCTTGCCTATAGCGTCACCGAACAAGAATTGGAGGCGCTTTTTGCCGAAAAAGGCAAAGTTGTCAGCGCGGTAATCATCAAAGACCGGGATAGCGGCCAGTCAAAAGGCTTTGGTTTTGTAGAAATGGCCGATGACGAAGAAGCGCAGAACGCCATAAAAGAACTAAATGGAAAAGATCTAAGCGGCCGCGCAATTACGGTTAACGAAGCCCGCCCGCAAGAAGACCGGCGCCCCAGTTATGGCGGCGGATCCTACCGATCTTAGTAAATTATATATATTTGTAATATAAAGCGGCTTGGCTCACACCAGGCCTATTAGTGGTATTAACTCTTATGAAGAAGATAAATAAACACATTGAAATTGTCCGCTCTACGGTAAATGGGCTAAGCTCTATGAGCCAAAAATCCTGTGACGCTATTCATGCTCTCCTCCGGCGGCATTATGAATACGTCGAGGTTACTATAGTCAATAATCTGTCAGATCTTGAGCAACTGGTCCGCGCTAAGCCGGATCTGGTTTTTCTGGGCATGAAATTTTTGCCTGCTAATAACAACTTCGGTCATAAGTTGGGAAGATGGGGCCCAGCTAAAATCTGGATCTCAGAATATCTTGATGAGCACGACATAAGCTATACCGGTTCCAACCGGCAGGCTATCGAACTTGAATTCAACAAACCAAGGGCAAAGCAGCACGCCCTGGATGCCGGACTGGACACCTCGCATTTTTTTGTTGCCAGACAGGATGATTATTATCGCAGTAGCTATGATCTGCCGCTAACGTTCCCTCTGTTTGTTAAGCCGGTAGATAAGGGCGGCGGCCGAGGAGTAGACGCTGCTTCTGTCGTAAGTAATTTTTCTGATTTTAAGGCGAAAGTGGAGTCTATCGCCGTCAGATTTCAGTCTGATTGCCTGGTAGAAGAATATTTGCCCGGGCGGGAGTTCAGCGTGGCGATACTTGAAAATGAACATTCCGAAGAAGTCGCGGTTATGCCCATAGAGTTAATAGCCGCGCCAGACACGCAGGGCAATCGTATTTTAGGGCAGAAGGTGAAATCTTCTAATTCCGAACACGTCTCCACGGTCGCTGATGAAAATGTCAGGCACGAGGTCGCTCGGCTGGCCACAGACATTTTCTACGCCTTAGGTGCCAGGGACTATGGCCGGATTGATATCCGTTTAGATAAAGACGGCATCCCCCAATTTTTAGAAGCCAACTTGATACCCAGCTTAATAAGCGGTTACGGCTCATTCCCTAAAGCCTGTGTCTTAAATATGAATATGGATTACGAAACGATGATTTTAAAAATTGTGGGGTTGGGTCTCGCCCGAAATGTAGAAATTCTGCCAGAAACAGCAATGCTCGGCACGGCCGATAGTATAATCTTAGGTTTAAAAAAGCCGCTTCTAGAACCTGTTTAGTAGAGAGCTTATAAATCTTCACACGGCATTTACTTAAAAGCCTCCTCAGTTTATTGACAGTAAGCGAAAGGTGGTAAAATACGACCAGGTACTTTAATTAAAAAAAACACCTATAAGATCTTATTATATGCACATAAAAGACAGCCTTTTCTCTGCAATGGGTAAGCCTAGCCTGCTACCAAAACTTAAGTCTAAAAATAAAATTAGCTATATCACCGGTGCTCTTTTTATGGTCTTGTTTGCGGCGGTAGGCGTGCGTTTATTATCAAGCGGCCAAGCTAGCACTGGGCCGGCGGCTGATAGCGACAAAATGATCGGCATCAACGGCAGCTATAGCGTAGATAGCTACGTATTGGATGCCCGTAACCTTGGCGTCAAATGGATGAGGGTTGACCAGTGGGGGGATAATGCCAGTTATGATACTGTTCCTAACACGCTAAACCGGCTCGGAGCTCAAAATATTCGTATGCTGCCGTTGGTTAACAATTACAATGTCAGCTGGGTTACCTCTACCGGTAAACAACAGTGGGTAGATCAAGTTGTTCATACCGCTATTACCTATGGCAAAGGGGGCACCTGGTGGAATGGAAAGACTGATCTTGGCTCACCGGTTATTGAAGTAGCCAACGAGGCTTACGGCAATTGGTACCCATGGCCCGATCAGGGCTTCATTAAACCCGGGGAATATACAAAGATGATCAAGCAGGCGGCCGTGGCCGTCAATACTGCCACTAATGGGCGGGTTAAGCTGATCATGTCAGCCTCGGCCGACTATCTGGACACTAATGATTTTAGCGGCGGCAGCTCGGGGACCTGGAAGAACTGGGCGCGAGAAAGTAAGTTAGCAGTTCCGGATATTGAGAGTTATATCGCCGGTATCGCTGCCCATCCTTACGGAGACATTCCCCAGATTGGCATTGGCACGGACACTAGTATTAACGATTCGCATCAGGTGCTTTATACACTTCATAGCCAGTGGAATGTGCCCGTCTATGTGACCGAGGTGGGACAAAAAGGGCCAAAAGTTGGTTTCGCCCAACAAGCAGCTGCCATGAACTATTATTTTGATGAACTCAAGAATAATAACTGGGAAGTGGGATTGTTTTGGTATAACCAAAAAGATTGGGAAGCCTATGATCCTAACGCCGATAATGGCTGGGCTCTTATTGACTATCAGGACAACCGCCAACCGGCCTGGACGACTTATCAGCAGCGGGCGACGAGTTTCGTCCAAACCGGCACTCCCCCTCCGCCCCCACCGGCAGGGAAGCCCGGTGATGTAGATGGTAATGGCTCTGTCAATATCTTAGACCTAAGGATCATTGGTAAGAACTGGGGCCAGAGTGGCCGTACCAAGAGCCAAGGTGACTTAGACGGCAACGGCACAGTAAACATATTTGACCTAAGGATTATTGGAAAGAATTGGGGTATGTAGGGATGATACGAAACGGGCAATGTTGCAGTGGGTACGACCGATTCACGAATTTATCTGAAGTCCTTCGATTTGTTACACTAGAGATATAGACTAAAGGAGTAAATCGTATGCAAAAAATCACTACATTCCTGACGTATAACGATCAAGCTGAAGAGGCGGTTAATTTATATACCTCCGTCTTCAAAAATTCAAAGATCGGCAGCATTTCTCGCTACGGAGAAGCCGGGCCTGGACCTGAAGGTAGCGTAATGTCTGCGACCTTTGAGATTGAAGGGCAGCAATTCATAGCCTTAAACGGCGGTCCTACCTTCACATTCTCGCAAGGTATATCCCTCTTCGTGAACTGTGAAACCCAGGAAGAAGTGGATGAATTATGGGAGAAACTCTCGGAGGGCGGAAACAAGGATAGATGCGGCTGGCTTCAAGATAAATTTGGAGTGTCGTGGCAGATCATCCCCTCCGCCTTAGGCGAAATGTTGCAAGACCCCGATCCGGAAAAATCGAAAAGAGTCATGGAAGCCATGATGAAAATGAGTAAAATAGACATAAATGGTTTAAAGCAAGCCTACGAACAATAATAAAGGGCCTGACAGCTCTATAAAATTTTTGGCTGGGTGTTCAAAATTTTGCTAGAATATTATGATGACCAGTAAGGGTGAGCGTCAGACAAATGCCCAGAGAATCAATCCCCGGCTGAACTCCAGTTTGGCCGCCTCGTTGCGGGCAGCGGGCCTTGACCCGGCCGACACCAAGCGTGCAGTCAGGGCTGCTCTCGATGAGGATCTCCGTTGGGGTCCCGACGTCACCACCTATGCGACTATCAGCCAGAACGTGCAAGCGGTTGCTGATGTGGTTACCAGACAGCCTGGCGTGCTGGCTGGATTGCCAGTTGCCATGGCTGTCTTTGATGCCATCGGGTTGCCGTGGGATGCTGCCGTAGCATTGCGTGTGGATGGCGAAGGAGTGGCGGCGGGAGTTACCGTATTGCGGATCACTGGCTCCTTGCGTAAGATACTGGGCGCCGAAAGAACACTTCTGAATTTTCTGACCCACCTGTCGGGAATCGCTACCGCCACCCGGGCCTGGGTGGACGCGGTTGACGGTACGGGGTGTGTGGTGCGGGATACTCGCAAAACCACGCCGGGCCTGCGCTGTCTTGAGAAGTACGCCGTCCGATGCGGTGGTGGCACCAATCATCGTATGGGACTGGGCGATGCCGCTCTCATTAAGGACAATCACGTCGTGGCAGCCGGAGGGATTACTGCAGCGATCCAGGCCGTGCGCCAAGCTAGCCCCGCTATCCCGCTCGAAGTTGAATGCGACACCCTTGCTCAGGTCCGTGAAGCGCTGACTGCCGGAGCTAAGCTGATCCTACTCGACAATATGTCGCTTGATAACATTAAGGCCGCAGTCGCGCTAGGAACTGACTACCCAGGGACGCGTTTCGAGGCCAGCGGTGGCCTCAGGCTGGAAACTGCCAGAGCAGTCGCGGAGACTGGTGTGCACTTCCTGGCCGTGGGCGCCCTCACTCACTCAAGCCCCGCCCTGGACTTCGCTCTGGATCTCCAACCGTGGCCTTCCTAGGTGGGGTGTTAGACAGTGGTTATGAGGCGGAAATACTGCTTTTGATTATTGAAGCCGTAGCACCGGGTACTAACGATTGCCAATCACTGGCTTTGGTACCTAATTTTTGACGGACCAAGGTACCACTTACACCCGGTAATAATCTAATTGCTTTAACCTCAAAGCCTTTCTCGGCGAACAATTGTCGCACTAATTCATTGTTAGTAAAAACTATGTCAAATTGTGGTACGTAGTGTCTCACGTGCTCTACCCAATTGTCGTTGTCATGAACGTCGGGCACTTCTGCAATGGAAAAATTATTGATGCTTTCTGCTGCTAGTGTATGTTCAATCATTTGCCGGCGCTCTTGTGCCGAAAACGGCTGACTTTTTAAATTATGATATTGGCTGCTACCGATAACAATAATTAACTTGCTAACATTGGGGGAAATAGTGGTGATGGCAAATAAATGGCCGTTGTGAAAAGGCTGGAATTTACCGATGTAGAGACCTATTTTTCCAGCTGGCATATGGGAGGCGACATCGATTTAAAACTATTATTCTCAACGCGCTGCTGGACAATCTCAATCTCCTCTTTGGTAATGCTTGGGAGGTCGATCTGTTTAAAGGAGAGGCCTTTGCCGAAATGCTCATAGAGGATGAGGTCCAATTTTTGATAGGTGATGCCTAGCTCTTGTTCGTCGGTTTGACCAAGCCAAAGTCCGGCGGTCGGTGGTTGGGCAATTATTTCCTCAGGTACACCCATTCGCTTTGCCAACTTTCTTACCTGGGTTTTATATAAAGCACCGATAGGCAGGTAATCGACACCACCATCACCGTATTTGGTAAAATAACCGGTCAGGATTTCAGACCGGTTACCGGTACCCATGACCACTAAGCCCTCCGCGTTGGAACGACTATATAACAGACTCATTCTAATTCGGGCCTTTAAGTTACCGGTAACAAGACGTTCATCTGAAATGCCTGCATGCTGCAAGTATGCTTCAAATAACGGCTTAATGGGTATAACCTCGTACTTCACCCCGAGCTTTCGTACGTATTGATTGATTATATCACCCACATCAGCTTCTGCTTCTGGCATCAAGAGGGCCTTGGTCTTTTCTTTGCCGAGTGCTTTAACGCATAATGCCAAGACTAAGGCCGAATCTATGCCCCCGCTCACGCCCAGAATCACACCGTTACTTGGCGCCTTCTGTGTAATAAAATGAATGATTTGATTTTCTATTTCTTCGTAGCCAACCTGCCACGTATTCATTGGGAAATCAGTCTTAGTCATTTATGAAACATCCATCTTAAATTTTAAGGCTTTTCTTTAACTTTTTGTATTAAATTGAAGATCTGTAAACGATTCTGGACTATTCATGTAATAGCTATTCTAGCAGCTGGACCGTAAGTTTGTTATTCTTGGCTAGCAGAATTGCGAAGCTCGACTATTAAGGGGAGGCAAGCGTGAACACTTTGAAGAAAGTGTTAATTTTTTTGCTCATGCTGGCTTATTTTTAGAGCAAACTAATAACTACATCATGCCTGTGCGGGCAAAAATGGTTAAATCAGACATATCCTTGTGCAAATGTCAGGCTAATCGACGACATTTATAAAGACGATGACTCCAAAAAAGTACCATAAACCATATCAGCCTATTTCCGGTACTCGTAAAGCGCGCCTAGCCCAGGCTGTTAAGGTTTGTGACAAGCTGCTGGCTAGCAGCTGCGCCCTATATATTTACAACATTTTTAGCGAATAGCTGACAAGTGGATTCGGTTTTGCTTTTGTTTAAAACATTAGTAAGCTGGTAAGCTTTATAGGCTATGGCAGACCTGGAGCTTCCATCAAGATATAACCACATTCGTGATGTATCAGGTAAACATTTAAACCAAGTGTGCCTGGTTAATGATCGGGAGTCTGGCGCCCCCGCAGTTATTAAAAGTTCACCATGGTCTTATTTGGATGATCCTTATACTTTACAAAATGAAGCAGAGGTGCTGGCTAGCGTTGACCACCCCCAAATACCGAGTTTACTGGAGACTAATTTCCTAAATAGGAGACCCTATATAGTCCTTGAAGCTATGAGAGGAAATTCATATATACCCCTATGGCTGGTAAAGTTTCCGGCACCGAATTTTGCAGCCAGACTGATATTATCTGCTCTTGATCCACTTGAACATTTGCATGATAAGGATATGACGCACAATGATATTAAAACTATGAATCTTGTTATGCAATGGTGTGGCATGGCTGCTCTCATTGACTTTGAGTCAGCTGGTAAAAAGGTGAAATCCGGAGGTACTTTTGCTTATATGTCGCCGGAACGGATTAGGGAAGAAGCTACGACTTCGAGAAGTGATATTTACTCCATGGGTATAACTTTTTATCAGTTATTATATGGCTATTTGCCGTATAATGGGCCACCAGATAGAATTAGGAAAAATCACCTTTCTAGGGGTATGAATTTTGAAGCACCTTCTAGGCGGAATATTCCTAAGGCATTGATTGAAATTGTTCAAACAGCTACAGAGAAAGACCCAAATAATAGACATCATTCTGTCAATGAAATGCGCTCTCAAATTAGGTATTACCTTGAAGGTGAAGGAGACCAGCGCGCCTAATTCTAGACCCTTGATTTGCTCCACACCTGAGTGATTTTGTCCGACTCTTAATATAAAGTAGAAGACCTATTTTCATGACCTTCTTACTTTAGCTAGAGTTATTGAGTTTCAGGAATTTTGTCATGTTTTTCATATAGAGCCTCCTCTTCCTTACTTATACCTCGTAGGAATATTACCCTTTCTATCTTAGTCACATTCTATATACAAAATAGCCAGTTTTGGAGGCAGGTATGCTTTAGTCGTCACCGCCCACAAAGCGTCCGAATTGCAGGTCGGTGGTCTTGCGGGTATCGGGATCGATACGTTCCTCTTTGCTTTCCAGGGCGAATTCCGGGATGTCGATGCGCCAGCCGTGCTTGCCTAACAGAATCGGTACGACGGTTTTGGACAAGCCGGGTTTGGCGTCAAGCTGGAAATAATGGTATGCCGGTTGCGTGATGCGCGCAAAGAAGCGGTAAACTTTGATTCGTAGCTTGTCGCTGAAGCGGGCGTTACGGCTGATAAAAAGTTCTTCTTCAGAGGCTTCCACGGTGCAGCGGTGCAGTTCCGGACCAACAAAATGGTTCTCTTTGAGGGCCCTTAGAACGCTCAATCCGTTCGGGGTCTGCATAAAGCCGAAGCACGCCTCGACTGCGTAAATGTTTTCTCCGAAATCGGTGACCATTATACGCTCTTTCTTAGGCACGAAGGGCTTCCTTTCTTGTATAATGTGGAGCAACACTATGTGGCGCGGCAAGGCTCCTGTACGTTTCATATATATCCGCAGTATGACCGGCACTTTGCTGTCGATGGAAATGACGGGCTTAGAGATTAAAAACACTACGGAGCGATCGATTTCCACCAGCCGGCGTGGCCGGTCCTCAAGCATATGTTCGGCAGATAGGTGTTTCTTGACCCCAGCCAGCCAACGCATATCTTTTGGCGAGGCGTAGGATAAGTATCCCGAGTAGGCACTCTTAACGAATGAGCGGCCCCAATGCCAAGTAATAATGAAGGTGAAGAGCATGATTGCCACCATAACAGGCACGTACCCGCCGCTAAAGAACTTGAGCGTGCTGGCAGTGAAGATCGTCAGGTCGATTGTAAGAAAGGCGCCAAAAAGTAATAAGGCTCGGACTTTACTCCATTCCCAGCGATACCGCGCAATGTGGATCATGGCGGTGGTGGTCGCTATCATCACCCCGGCCACTGCCAGGCCATAAGCGGACGCCAAGCGGCTGCTAGAGCGGAAGCTAAACACCAGTATAAGGCAGCCGACGTAGAGCATCCAGTTGACGGCGGGCATGTAAATCTGCCCAAAGTGGTGTTTGCTGGTGTGAATGATGTTGAAGCGCGGGGCACGTTTAAGCGCGATAGCCTGGGAGACGAGCGAAAACGCGCCAATAATCAGCGCTTCGCTGGCAATAATGGTGGCTACCGTAGCCAGGGCCACCATGAAATACAGAGGCGCATGCGGAATAATAGCTGTTATCCAGCCGGGCAGATGAGAAGCTTGGGCGGCAGATAGGTCGATAGTGGGCAATAAACTAAAGAAGATGTTGCCCTCTTTTACCACTTGTCCACTTAATAGGTATGCTCCTTGGCCGAGGTAGTTGAGGACGAGAGCCCAGTAAGCTAAGTAAAACCAACCTTGGCGTATGGGCCGCTTGCCAAAGTGACCGAGATCGGCATAGAGCGCCTCCGCTCCTGTAACGACCAGCATAATAGCACCCATGGCAACCAGGAAGTGGTATGGTCCGATACGCTCGGCGAACATAATAGCGTGGATCGGATTGAGTGCCAACAAAATAGCTGGCGTCCGCATAATGTGTACTAAACCCAAAGTGCCAATTACCAGGAACCAGAACACCATAATCGGCCCAAATAGTTTACCGATCTTAGTCGTGCCTTTGCGTTGTAACATAAATAGTCCCGTTAGGATAAGGGCGGTAATAGGAACTACGTACGGCACAAAAAAGTGCGTGCCGACTTTGAGGCCTTCCACGGCCGACATTACCGATATCGCCGGAGTAATAATACCGTCACTCAGGAGCAAAGTGGCTGCAAATACCAGCAGTAAAAGCAGGATAGGAGTCCTCTTATTACCCAGTTTGGCTACCAGTTCATGGAGCGCGAACATACCACCTTCCCCCTGATAGCTAGCTCTGAGCACAAAGAACATGTATTTACAGGACACTACTATGGTTAACAACCAGAAGATTAGCCCGATAACACCCAGGATATTATCATATGTAACAGGGGTATGACCCACGCCGAAAAAGGTTTCATTAACCGCATAAAGTGGTGATGTGCCGATATCACCATAAACTACACCGATTGCACCGATGACAAGTGCCGAATGGAGTGGTAGGCGGCCGCTGACACTATAATGATGACGACCATAAATTTGAAATCTTCTCACAAACTTCATCATAGACCTAGCACAGTTGTCCAGCAAGCATCACCGACGAGCTTATAAACCGGTTTTTGCTAGTGCAACTTACCTCTCATTAGGCACGCATAATATTTTGCTTCATCATGAAACTGCTATAGTAAAGAAGCAATAATTAATCAAGTGGAGCAATGATATGACCATCCAAGAATTATTTATACGATCAAACGAAGAACTCAAAAAAGTCATTGACCAGATTACTGACACGCAATGGAGTAAAGACATGCCGGCCGGTACCACCAGTAAACCCGCCACTTTACATAAGGCAGTTAATTACCATGCTTATGATGATGCTTGGGTGCCGGATGTTTTAGACGGTAAGACGAAAGCCGAAGTCGGTGACAAGTACGAGGCCATTCTAACTACAGACCAGGCCGACACTATAAGCGTTTATGCTAAGTACAACGCCCTGGCTATACAGAAAGTACGCGGCTACGCCGACCTGGATAAAATAGTCCATCTTTCTTATGGTGATTTCTCGGCGCACGACTATTTGCAGCATATAATTAGCTTCCGGGCCTTTCGTACATACGATATAGCCAAGTTGATCGGCGTGGATACTAAACTGCCAGATGATCTGGTACAAGCTCTGTGGGATGAATTTACGCCGGTTATAGAAAGCTATCGCCAAATGGGCGTTTTCCCTCCAGCCATTGAAGTCCCGGAGGATTCAGACTTACAAACAAAACTCCTCGCGCTTGTCGGCCGCGAGTAATTCCTGCCAAAATGGCTGAGCATGTGATACTACCTACTCTTGATTGCCTGGCGTTCTTCTTCGACCCGTTCGCTCAAGTATACCTTTATAAGTGATTGATAAGGTACATCTTTCTCATTTGCCAGGCCTTTAATTCGAGCTAAGAGGGGTGAAGATAGGCGTAATGAGATGGATTCCGTGGAGGTCTTTAGGTTTGGAAAGACCGTTTTCTGAGCTCGTGACCAGTCAATATAGTCGGTAGAATCATGGGTGTTCCAAAATTTAACCTCTTCTTTCAAGCTTTTAAATTTAGGAATGGTTTTCAAGTTTTTCATAGACTGCCTCTTCTTTTTTACTCGTATCTCGTACTGATATTATCCTTATTGTCTTATTTCTTACTGTAAATGTCGCGAACAATTTTCTATTTGCTTTTGTCCTGCCGAGTGCCTGGAATCGCTTTTCCTTAATTGTCGAATGTTTGCTGTCTTCGGTCGCCGTAAAGGGCTCATTAGTAAACATTTCTTCTGCTTCCTGAAGTGTAACGTTATGTTTTTTAAGATTTTTCTCGAGGTTGCCCGAATCCCATAGGAACGCAATTGGGGTAGGGAGTATCCTCATATATAGAGTATATGACCATAATATACAAATGTCAATGGCTACTTAGTTTGTGGCTGGCCATTATGTTTGATGTTAAGGTGTTATTGGCTGGGGCTAGCGGACATATTTCGAACTTTTGAGCCACGGTTGACTTTACTACTATAGACTACTTCGCGCAATATTTATTTCTCTAATACAGGATGTCTCAGCTTAACAGAATTACTCTAGCGCTAACTTTTGGGCAGTCTTCTGGCGCAGCTTGCAGCATATCAAGCTTATGGCTTTTTAGTAGACAATTTCTATTGAACTTATGCTTAGCTGGCCGGCACTTGTATGTCAAAACTAACAGTTTTGACACCGGTCGTGGCGACTCGGTATAATACCACTTATGAATCTTGCCGCTGGTGATGCATTCCCTGATATAGCTCTACCTGACCAGGACGGCCAGGTGCAGCAACTATCCTCGTATACGCAGCCGACCACATTCGACAGGTATGCGGGTTTTAAAGACGGCTATCCCTTAATAGTGGTTTTCTATCGGGGCTTTTTCTGTCCGCGCGACCTGCAG
>JBBRXZ010000031.1:0-13717 GCA_038238095.1 Saccharimonadales bacterium (SeqCode) | reverse complement strand
TCCAAGAGATTTAGGCGAGACAATTGATCTCAGCCTGTTTGAGGATCCCCGTTCCACTTAGTTTTTACCTTTCTGCTTCTAATAGACTGTGCAAGCTTATTATTTTTCTAATTGTGTAAAACGGTCAGATATACGATCAAGTTCCTCGGTAAACTGGGGTGCATTTTCATACAGTGAGCTCATTCCGCCAAGCCTTTTAATGGCTTCTTGAAATAGCTGCACAGTAAAATGAGCTGTTAAAAAGTTCCAACCTTTTAACATACTGCTCAGATAGGGTTGATGTATTTGTAAGCTGCCTGCCAGCTCTTGCTGGGTTATACCCTTACCCTTCATTTTCTTTACCAGACCTTGTCTATCCTCATCCCCCAACAACACAGTGCGTAAATCTCGCAAAGCCAGCAATTCCTCCGCGCTTTTCTTAACTTTTTCTGGATCCGGCGGCGAAATAGGATGTGACCGGATTTGAGATTCTTTAGCTGCCGGGACGTTTTCGTCGACCCTTTCTTCAATAAACGTTCCTTGTACCAATTCAATAATATTTGCTGTAGCACGCAATTTTTTGACTGCAGACAAATACCGATTATTAGCAGCCTGGCGTGATACACCTGCGTCTTTGGCTAACTGCCGCAGAGTCTTCACTTCTCCTTTAAGCCCTATTCGGCCTACCACGACATCTTTACTCTTTTCTTCCAGCATATCTAAAACGGCGGTAAGGCCAGTCTTTGGCATACGGGTAAATGCAAATGCTTCCGGATTAACAGTTGGATCTTCATCGACTAAGTCCTTTACTTCGGTAACCGTGTGCAACGGAAAGTGCTCATGGCGGCACTTTTCGTACTCGGCAATTTCTTCATCGGTGAAATTAG
Source organism: Saccharimonadales bacterium (SeqCode) (assembly GCA_038238095.1). Classification (GTDB taxonomy): domain Bacteria; phylum Patescibacteriota; class Saccharimonadia; order Saccharimonadales; family UBA4665; genus JBBRXZ01. Next base: position 12,851 of record JBBRXZ010000031.1, on the reverse strand, counting down.
CGAAATATTGTATTTCTTTCGATTCAACTGTGCGATCAAACCTCTTCTCTACGGCTCTCTTGAAATTTCTTACCCTATAATAGCTAACATTATGTACGGGCACTCTGATAATATCACCTTGATGCAAATCAGCTTCTGCACCTTGCTCCCAACCTCGAATACGTTGACTCAGGCGGGATTTTACATAACCAGCAAATGAAACTCCTTTCGCCGAATCATATTTAGGAGCCCTACCTATTGCGTATAAATTAGCATTTTGTATACGGTCAGAAACAGAAACTTCTGGGCATGGTAAACTATGTTTACTATAAACATGTTTTAATAATAGCCTAACAATTCCCAATACTAGTTTTTGTTCCGTCTGTATTCTTGATTTATTTATTTTTTCATACCTTGGTAGGCGATGGGCATAATTGCTAGCTCCATCCCAAAACGCTGTATATGTTAGATTATCTAGTTCTTCTGGTGAAGCATCTGCAGATAATTCTTCAAGTGTTGGCTCGTATGGCACATCATCCCAAACACGATCGTACGGATTTGTGGTTCTACCTATATTGGGTCCAGAACTTACGGTATAACCATCTTCATCAATTATCGGCTTGGGTATTTCTTCATTCCATCCGTCGATGTCTTCTTCGGTATAGAGTGCGTCTAGGTTATTTAATAGGGGGCGTTCAAAATCCTTATCTATCATCCAAAATCCTATAGATAAGTTAATCAAATTATTGTATCACTTATTTGCTCAAGCTGCAAAGATGCTATGAGTCCTTTTCAGTCTAAAGTTAAAATTACCACAGCTTATGATTTATCTGAAGTGTTTAAGGGTCTGACCCTTTGTCTTTAGATCGTGTTTGATGTCGTTTTTTGAGGAGGGCTTTGGCGAGGTGGTAGAAGGTGGGGCCGAGGGTGAAGATCATTACGCCGGCCACGGCTAGGAGAATGTAGTGGTCGAGGTTGTGGATTTTGGTGCCGAACCAGTAGCCGACTAGAGTTACGCTGACTGCCCAGGCTGTGTCGCCGATGGCATCAAAAATAAAAAATTGTTTGTAGTTCATTTTGGCCACGCCGGCCACGCCTGGAGCAAAAGTGCGGACTATAGGCACAAAATGAGCCAGCAACATTGTTTTACTGCCGTATTTGTCGTAAAAGACCTCGGCCCGCTTAATGTATTCCTGGCGAAATACCACACCATCAGGTTTTTTGAACAGTTGCCGCCCGTAGCGTTTACCTATATGGTAGCCGACGTTATCACCGGCTATAGCTGCCAGGGCGACAACTAAAATTGTAAGGGTTAAAGATAATTTACCCTGTGCTGCGAACACCCCGGCGCTGAGCAGTAGCGTGTCGCCCGGAAAGAAAAAGCCAATAAACATGCCCGATTCACCAAAGATGATAGCTGCGATCAGCAATAAGCCACCGACTTGAATGATATGATCGACACTCAACATGTCTCTTAAGCCTAGCCGTTTTTACTTCCGACGTCCAGTGTAATCTGTTATAGTAGGACCTATGTCGCAAGATACTATTAGTTTGAAATTGGAACCGCGTGAGGTACTGGGCAAGGCTGTTAAACATTTGCGGAGCCAAGGCCAGATTCCGGCGGTGATTCATGACCATGGCAAGCCTTCGCTGCACGTCCAAGGTGATAACGTGGCTATGCTCAAAGTTTGGCGCCAGGCTGGCAAGCACCATCCGGTAGAACTAAAAACAGGCGATAAAAGCTTTGTGGCACTTATTAAAACTGCCGAATTTGACCCAAAAAAGCACTTATTGACCCATGTAGTCTTCAATGCCGTCGATAAAGATCAAAAAGTTGACGCCGAAATACCAATCCGCCCCCGCTACGCCGAAGAAAATGAATCAAGCCCGGCGGAACGCAACGGCTTGATCGTTCTGAGCCAGTTAGAGGCTGTGCAAGTTAAAGCCATTCCTACTAAGTTACCTGACTTTTTCGAATATGATGCTGAGAAGTTAGTGGAGGTAGGCGATCATGCTACCGTAGCCGATTTAGTTATACCGGAAGGTGTCGAGCTGATAACTGAACCAGATCACTCAATCGCTACGGTTTATGAACCGAGTGCCTTAGCGGCAGCCAATGATGCTGCCGGCGGCGATGCCGAACCGGAAGACGTCGAAGACGTCGAAGCTGAAGAGGGCGGCGATACCGACCAGGAAGCCCAAGCACCGGAAGACAGGCCAGGTGGCAAGGGCCAAGATGAGCCTAAGCCAGCCTCCATTGAGGCCGCCAAAGCCGATAAGCAAGAAGACAAACAAGAAAGTAAGCCCTAAAACAGCAAAGACTACTTCTACTCCTCGATAAAACCGCCGGACTGGTGGCTCCAGAGCTTGGCGTAAAGACCTTTATGATTAAGTAAAGTCTTGTGTGATCCTTGTTCAATGATTTTACCTTCGTCCATCACCACGATGCGGTCCATGCGCTGTATGGTACTCAGACGGTGGGCAATCACTACAGCCGTTTTATCTTTCATCAGCTCCCAGAGAGCTTTTTGGATCAGGCGTTCGCTCTCCGAGTCTAATGCCGAAGTCGCTTCATCGAGTATCAAAATCGGGGCATTGGCTAACATGGCCCGGGCAATCGCCACCCGCTGGCGTTGGCCGCCACTCAGCTTGACGCCGCGTTCACCAACCAGGGTGTCGTAACCTTGGGGCAGGCTAGTGATGAAATCGTGGGCAAAAGCCTTTTTGGCAACAGCGCTAATTTTATCATCGCTAGCCGAGGGCTTACCGTAGCTGATATTTTCTTTGATAGAGCGGTGGAAGAGCAACGGCTCCTGCGGCACGTAAGCAATGGTTCGGCGTAACTCTTGCTGTTTAATGTCGCGAATGTCCTGGCCGTCAATCTTAATGACGCCGCCTTGAATGTCCATAAATCTTAGCAGTAGCCTGGTAATGGTGGTCTTGCCGCCGCCGCTGGGACCAACCAAGCCAACCTTCTCGCCAGGCTTAATAACCAGGTTAAAATTCTCAAACAGGGCTTCGTTTAGCCGGGTATCATCCTGGTATTGGAATGTCATATTGACTAGTTCAATTGCGCCCTTCGAAACCAGTGATTTTTCGGCAAACGGCTTGTCTTGTACTAACGGTGACTGTTCTAATAATTCAGTCATCTCCTGGGCATCGCCAGCCACAACCTCAAATTGCCGGACAATGAAAACGCTACGTCTGATATCGTGCACAATGCGAAAAATATATACCTGGAACAGCAAAAACGTCGGCACATTAATGTTGCCGCGTTGCAGCATCACAATACCAACTACCAATACCACCATCTGTATGATTACGCACAAGGTTTCAACTATCCAGGCGTTGCGCACGGCTCGCCGCCAGCTACGCAAAAACCTTATGCCGCGCTCCTTATTAATTACGCTATAACGTTGCCTCTCTCGCTCTTCAGCCGAAAAAGTTTTGATAGTTAACGAGTTGGTTATAACGTCGGCTAATTCACCAACTTGTTCGCTTTCTTTGGCTACAGCACCACGCCGGAGCGGCAGGCGGTTGATGGCAAACTTCACAATCACCCACATCGCAAAAAGCCACATAACTAAAACCGCCAAAGCTAATGGCAGACTGTAATAACTTATGACCATCAGCGAGAACAATAGGGAAAAGACCTGAGGCAGCAAATGGAAGAAAATTGTGTCGTTAAAGATGGTGTAGCTTTTGGCAAAACGGCTAGCTTGAGTAACGATAGCGCCGCCAAAACGATCAGTAAAAAAACTATAATCCTGGTCTACAAGATAGTCAAAGGGGTGCTGATATAGCTTTTCTTCTACCGCATCGTGCAGGAGAGCCACACCAAAGTGATCAAATAGATAGCTTAGGATTATTAGAGCTGCTTGCACGGCTCCTGTTAATACCAATAGTCCTACATTGATAATGTGATGATGTATAACCTGGCCAAGCAGCAACGCTACCAGCAATGGCACTACTGTCACCTGAAGCGCCAGCATCAGGCTAAATAAAATGCTAAGAATACTAAAAAGAGGGAAGCGCCGCATGTAACTAAGGTAAAGACGGAGGGCTTTAAGATTTGGCGTCGATTGTTCCACAACCTTTATTGTATCAGTCAGTCCTCGTCGTCATCGATGAAGCCGCCGGATTGGTGAGCCCACAGCTTCGCATACTTGCCTTTTTTGGCCAGCAATTCCTCATGGCTGCCTTGTTCAATAATTGTACCTTTATCTAGAACAATAATCCGGTCCATGTGGCGCAAGGTGGACAGGCGATGGGCAATGGCGATGACCGTTTTGTGCTGCCACAGTGCTTCCAGGGCCTGCTGCACCAGCATCTCGCTCTCACTATCCAGGGCGCTGGTGGCTTCATCTAATACCAGGATAGGCTTGTCGTCCAGGAAAGCCCGGGCAATGGCGATACGTTGTCGCTGGCCGGCCGAGAGCTTAACGCCACGCTCGCCGACCAAAGCGTCATAGCCGTCACTGATTTGCGATACAAACTCATCAGCGTGCGCCTGTTTGGCCGCGGCAATGATCTCATCTCGCGTCACCGACTTGTCTGTGGCGTAGGCGATGTTATCGGCCACACTCCTATGGAAGAGACTTGTATCTTGAGGCACATAGGAGATTAATCGCGACAAATCCTTGGTATCTATCGGCGTACCATCAAGCATTATCTGGTCGTCTTCCACTGCGTAATAACCGAGCAATAACTTTGTAATGGTAGTTTTGCCACTGCCGCTTTTGCCGACTATGCCTATTTTCTGGCCCTTTTGGATATCAATGCTTACATTAGATAGCACCTCCACGTCCTGCTTATCGGGGTAGGCGAAGCCCAGATTGACTAAGTGCAATTCATTTTTAAAATCACGCTCTTTTTTGGCGTATTCTTTATCAACCAAGTACTGGCGCACAATATTTACGTTGCCAAACAAATAAGTATGTGCTTCCTCTATGCGCGCCAGTTTGAGGTTAAATTGTGAAATGTCCCAGATAATGTCCCATACATAGGTTGAGAATATCAGTACTGCCGACAAAAAAGTCGTCAAGTCAGCGATTGATATTTTATGGTGGACGAAAAGATAGACGTTCAAGGCAATGGTTGCTGGCCAAATGACACTTCTGACAAAAAATGACATTGATCCCCAGAAGACCATGTTCCAAAGGAAAGCTGTGTTGGCTGCTTTTATAGTCTTAGATTGCTCGTTCTTGATAGCCTCGGTTTCAACTGCTTCTGTCTGGAAAGATTTAACATTCACAAAATTGGCGATCGCGTCAACAATTTTGCCATTTTTGGTGGACTGAATATCGGCCAACCGTTTTTCATACTTTGCACTGTTACGTATAGTGTACTGCCCCACAATCAGCATCATAGCCAGGCCAGACATAAATATGACACCGGTTTGCCAGTTGACCGCTGTCAGTATGATACTAACGAGCACCAAGCTGATAATCTGGTTAGCGTAGTCCCAAAATATTTTCTCCGTGAAATCTCGAAGCTCCTGCGTGATGGTGGCAATATACGACGAAACTTTCCCAGTAAATTTATCTACAAAATAGGCGTAGGGCTTTTGGATAATCTCTCTAAAGACGATGTTTTCGTAAATGAAACCGACATGGTTGAGCAGCTTCATGTATATAAACTCGCTTATGCGCCAGGTGAGGTCATGGCTACTACTACAAGCAATTAGTATCCAAACATAGTTAAAAGCCTCATGGCTTTGGATTGGATCAGCTGCCAGGGTACCGACTAGTTTGCCAACAAAGACCGGGATAATTGCGATGAGCACGTCGGAAATAATGAAACAGCCAAAAACTAAACCAAGACGTAGCTTGTATCTGGCCAGGTGACTTAAGTAGGATCGTATGGAGTAAAAGCGTTTGGTTTTAGTCATTGTTTGCTTCCTCCTCATCGGTGATGAAGCCGCCGGATTGGTGGGCCCACAGCCGGGCATAGGTGCCGTCTTTGCGCAGCAGCTCTTTATGGGAACCCTGTTCGACGATTTGGCCTTCGTCCAGAACGATGATGCGATCCATCTTTTGGATAGTGCTTAAACGGTGGGCGATGACGATGGCCGTACGGCCTTCCATTAATCGCCAAAGGGCGTCTTGAATCAACACCTCGCTCTCGGAGTCAAGGGCTGAGGTGGCTTCATCTAATACCAAGATCGGCGCGTTCTTGAGCATAGCCCGGGCAATGGCGATGCGCTGGCGCTGGCCGCCGCTTAGCTTAATGCCTCGTTCGCCGACTAGTGTTTCGTAGCGGTTGGGTGAAGCAATTATGAATTCCTCGGCGTGTGCCAATTTGGCGACGGCTATCACTTCTTCGTCACTGGCTTCGGGTCGGCCATAACGAATATTTTCCATCAGGCTGCGATGAAAGAGTAACGGATCTTGAGGTACATACGCGATACGTGCGCGTAAGGCACGTTGAGTAATGTCATTGATATTCTGGCCGTCAATTAGTATGTGGCCAGTATCGACATCCATAATCCTGGACAGTAGTTGTACGAAAGTAGTTTTGCCACCGCCGGAGTGCCCAACCAAGCCGATCTTCTCCCCTGGCTTAATCTTGAGGCTAAGGTCCTGAAACAGTGGTTTAGGAGTACCTTCACCGTAACTGAAAGTGATATTAACAAACTCTATCTCGCCACGAGCTATACGAACGGTCTCAGGATAAGCCGGATCTTTGATGTTTGATTCGATCTGTAAGATGTTAGTCATATCGGTAGAATCACCGAAAGAACGATTAATGTTTTTCAGGATGAACATAAATTGCCATAGCCGTTCAGTGAGGCTAAGTGTGTAGGTTAAGGTTAGATATAGAACACCAATTGGGGCATGCAGAACAACTATACTGATTATCCCTATAGCAAAGGACAGAATCTTAACGATTGTGGTGCCGCTGCGGCTAATAAGCTCATTCTTCATCTGAATATTCATAAGATCAAAATAGGCTTTCTTCGTCTTGGTGGTTTGTTGATTGAAGAGCTGGGCTTCAATCTTCTCACCAGCGAAAGCCCGCACTGTTGCAATATTCGTAATCGCATCGGCCAATTTACCAGTTGTCTGACTTTCACTTTGAGAGAGGTTGTGATTATAAGGTATTTGCTTGTTCATTTGCCTATAAATAATCATGAAATAAATTACAGAAACGCCAGAAAAGGCTAATGCGTAGAGGGGATTGACAAAAAACAACACCACGAGTGAGGCAAAAAACGCTGTCAAACCATTCAGAATATTCCAGTTAAAAGCAGCCATCAGGGTGTTGTAGGCGTTGGTGAATTTATTGGTTTGAGACACCAAAGCACCGCCGAAACGATCAGAGTGGAATTTATTGTCCATATATTCTATATGCCGGAAGATATGTTCCATGATTTTCTGCTCGGCTAATATCATGTACCGCCAGGACGCCCGAGCCTGGGTTTGCCAGATGATCATGGCCAAGACGGCAGTAATGCTGTACCCGATAAAGTATGACTCCATACTGCGGAAGGTAATTGCCTGATGAGTCACATACAGATGTTGTAAATGGTTAAACGCCTGGGCAATAATAAGCTGCGGTATAATCTCGTTTGCTATCACTCCCACCATTGAGCCTATCGTGGCGTACCAGAATAGGAAAGGGTATGGCTTGGTGAAACGCCAGAATAATTTCAAAGTTTGTTTGGTTGTAGATGTAGGTTTAATTATTTTCATAGCACACTGCCTCCTGCAGCGCCGTTTGGTTTATAGGTGTTATATGTAAAATTTTGGAATGGTTTGTATGAGAGTCGAGGGTTAGCGCGCCGTGGCGGTGATAACATCGAACAAGGATTGTGGTGTAATATACATTTTTGGCCGCCTCCGGGTTAAGTTACGCTCGTAAACGTAACATTGCTAAATAGTGCTTACCATCTTATACTAGACACTTTAGGAATGCAATAAAATGGCACGAACTGAACTCGCACCCCCACCTGTTAGCCCTGAAGATAATCCTGACGAACAGGAAGTAAAGGGTTCAAATAGAAGACTTAGTTGGCTGGAAGCATTCCAACGCCTGCAAGAAGAGAGACAGGAAAAAAGAGAAGAGAGAGAAAAACAAGATGAACAATCGATTACTGAAAAACTCAAAAAATCACCCTTAGCTGAGGGCCCAAAAACTGAAACGGATCTATTTGGCACACGAATAATTGGAGAAGAAGTTCCTGCTGATCGCACCGTTAAATCCCCTGAATCCGAAGAGGCTGTTGTTAATAGTGCAAGGGTGGCTGAAGAAGATCCGAGAGATAATGATGAAGACTTACCGGTAACGGATACTGTAAATAGGGAAGCGTCTGTTCATATTGAAGCAGACGAAGAAGTCGCCGAAAGAGGGTCGGAGAATGAGCATGAAGAAGAAGCTGAACCTGATGCTAAGGAAGATTTAAGACCTGGACCGCGAGAGGCGCTTAAAAAACCAGACGATGACACTGGAGAAGTTACTGAAGCCGGCAATGAAGTAAAGATTCAACCAGCGGAATTAGAGCCAAGGCCTATTCCGGAGCCGGAAATTAGACCGGAACCAAAAGTGGAACCGGAACCAAAACGAGGGCCAGAAGCTGAGGAAGAACCTGAACCGGAAATTGAGTCAGAATCAGAGACAAAGCCAGCTTTAGAGCCGGAAGCAGGGCCGAAAAAAGATTCTAATAAAGAAGCTGTCGCAGAAATACCGCATAATTTTACTGAGAAAGTAGTTCTGATTAGTAGAGCTCCTGAGGCTGTTCCAAATGAAGACGAAGAAGAGGCTGGCGAAATAACGGATGTAATCGTCGAGTCTGAAACCCCGGTAAAGGCGGATGCCGAGGAAGAAGCCGAGCAGCCTGAACGGGTGGCCACCGAACGACCCGAAAATGCCATTGAAGCTGATCAGCCTGATGATGAACAGCCGAAGACATCGGAACACATCGGGCACATGCTAATGACTGCTACGGAAGCAGAAACGCGTATTAAGTCTGAAAAGCGTGAGCGATCAGCAGACAAAGAGGAGGAAGAATCATCTAAACAAGCGAAAACCGGCGTTGAGAAACTAGCTGAGAAACTAAATAACGAATCAGCAGTACTGCCAACCGGCAAACGGGTGGAAACTCTGAGCCGTTCCGAGCTGCTGAATATAAGCGAACGAATTATTATTAATGGCAACAGCCTGCGTCAAATTTATGAAACTCATCTCATAGGTGAGCGCGGCCTAAGACGACTAATAACTGAGCATTTGCTGGGCGGCGATCTAAAAAAGGCTTTGCGCCGTGAAATCGTTGAGCGCGAGATAGATTTCGAGCGCGACCCTGTTCTGCGCGACATGGACCCACAAAATGTCAACGTCAGTACGGGCGGCGGTAGTCCTGCCCTAAATGAGCTATTGCAACGGGCTATACCCAGTGCTGATAGCGATGAAGAAGTCGCCTTTTTCAAAGCCCGCGCAGCTTATGAAACCCTTGAGCAGCAAAAATACAAAAAACGGCGCCACATCATTGATATCAGCCTGTCGGTTACGATAGCCTTTCTAATTTTGATGTTAGTCTTTCTCTATATAACACGCCGTTAACCGGTATACTGGTAGTATGAACCCATTTCATATCTCCTTTCCACTACAAGCCATTCTGGTGGTACTCTTTGTCAGTTTCGCTCGTCACCGTAACTACAGTTACGCTTCCTCACGAGAACTAACAAATAGCACTCACCAGACTAACTTTCGTGGCAGAAAGGAGATATGAAATGGGTTCTATGCAAAAGATCATTCTCTATTATAAATTTACTCCGATAAGTGATCCGGAAGCGGTCCGACTGTGGCAACGAGCTCTTTGCGAAAAACTGAACCTGAAAGGCCGGATTTTGATCGCCTCGCATGGTATTAATGGTACGCTAGGCGGCAATATAAGTGATCTGAAAGCCTATGTTAAAGAGACTAAGAATTACACTGCCTTCAAAAACATAACGTTTAAATGGAGCGAAGGTGGCCGTGGTAACTTTCCAAAGCTAGCCGTTAAGGTTCGGCCTGAAATTGTTACTTTTGGCGTGGCCGATTCCATAAAAGTCGACGACAAAGGCATTATAAACGCCGGTAAACATTTAAAGCCTAAGCAGGTCCACCAATTAGTAAAAGACCGGGGCAAGGATGTAGTCTTTTTCGATGGCCGGAATGCTTACGAAGCTGCAGTCGGTAAATTCAAAGATGCTGTCGTAACAGATGTCAGGCATACCCGGGATTTTACTAAAGCCCTGGAAGACCCCAAATATGATGCCATTAAAAGCAAGCCGGTCGTCACTTACTGCACTGGCGGTATACGCTGTGAGGTTCTCAGCATGCTCATGAAAAAACAGGGATTCAAAGAAGTTTACCAGATAGACGGAGGTATAACTAAGTACGGCGAGGAGTTTGGCGATGATGGTCTGTGGGAAGGCTCACTCTATATATTTGATGGCAGGATGGGTACAAAATTCTCCGACAGAGCCGAAGATATCGGCACCTGCACACATTGTAGATCTAAAACCAGCAACTACGAAAACTGTGCCGATAAAGCCTGCAACGACCTGATCCTTATCTGTGAAACCTGCAAATCAACTCATAAACACTGTGTCCGACACGTTCCTGTAAGCCAGTGTTAACCATGAATTCACTGCTTGAGACGAAACTAACGCAACTACCTAAAGAGGCCGGCGTCTACTTTTATAAGGACAGGTCGGATGCGATTATCTATGTGGGCAAGGCGGCAGTGCTGCGTAACCGCGTACGTCAGTATTTCCAACTGTCGCGTAATCGTGACCCGAAAACCGAAGCTCTAATATCCGAAATCACCGACCTGGATTGGATGGTAGTGGAAAGCGAGCTGGAAGCGTTGTTTCTGGAAGCTGAAATGGTCCGGCGTTATATGCCGCGATATAACATCCTGCTGCGCGACGATAAAGCTCTAAGCTATATACGTATTGATTACAACAGTGACTATCCGACTGTCACCACTACCCGCCGGCCACTTGACGATGGAGCGCGTTATTTCGGCCCATACTTTAGTACCGGAGCCGTGCGTCAGGCGCTTAAGCTACTAAGGCGCATCTTTCCCTTTGCGACAAAGCGCCAGATTAATCAAAACAGAGCAGTATTACAATATCATCTGGGGCTTGATCCGGGACTGGAAGAAGGCAAGACAAGCCTGGAGAAATACCGGTCTAACCTCCGCAAACTGATTGCGATTATTCAGGGGAGGCGTAAAACTATTATTAAGGAATTAGAGCGTGACATGAAACGCGCAGCTAAGGCTCAGGATTTTGAGCAGGCCGGCCGTATACGAAACCAGCTATTTGCGCTGCAGGGGCTGGATAAGCAAGTGATATTCAGCGATAAAGAATTCATTGATATCAGTAAAGACCATGCCTTAAATGAATTGGTTAACTTATTAAGTATAGATAAATTTCCGCAAAGGATTGAGGGCTATGACATTAGCCATATGCAAGGCACCGATGTAGTGGCTAGTATGGTGGTTTTCACTAACGGCGTAAGCAATAAGGCCGAATACCGCAAGTTTAAGACTAAACTTAACCATAATAACGATTTTTTTAACATGAATGAGACCTTAAAACGACGGCTCAGCGAAAAAAATCGTAAAGCTTGGGGGTTGCCAAGTTTGGTACTGGTTGATGGCGGTAAAGGCCAGCTCGATGCTGCCATTCAAGCTCGTGACGAATGCGGTTCTTCCCCAATACCATTTATCGGACTGGCTAAGCGCGAAGAGCAGGTGGTTATTCATAAACAAAAATCCGGCGTAACTTTGAATACACAAGTGCTGCATCAACTGGGCGGCTTTGCGACTGAAAGCGACGACTTTATACTGGTGAACCTGCCGCACAATACTAACCTGGTTAAATTACTGCAACGCATCCGCGACGAGTCCCACCGCTTCGCTGTCAGCTACCACAGCGTCTTAAAAGTAAAACGCCAGACAGCCTCCCTGCTCGATGATATTCCAGGCATAGGCCCGGCCACCCGCAAAAAACTCCTCAAAACCTTCGGCTCCGTCCGCGGTATCATGCAAACCTCAGATACTGAAATTCGGCAAACAGTAGGGGACAAGAAAGCCCATATTATTAAGCAATACATCGACCCGCTAAAAGCTGATAAACGTTTGACATAATTCGCTGAAGTTGAAGGTTTGCTATACTGAGTGTCTAATTATGGAATCTAGATTTACAAGTGAGTTTTTTACGGGAAATAGACGGCGGCTTAGGGAGCTATTGACTGAAACAGCGCCGATTGTTGTAACGGCTAATGGTTTGTTGCAACGCCGGGCGGATAGTGCCTATGCCTTCGCGCAGGATGCCAACTTTTGGTATTTAACAGGGATTGACGAGCCGGATATTGTGCTGGTGATGGACCGTGATAATGATTATTTAATTGTTCCGGTTCGTTCAGCTAGCCGTCAGGCATTTGATGGTACATTGAATGACGAAGCTCTGACTCGGCGTTCCGGTATCCAGACAGTTTATGACGATAAGGCTGGCTGGGAGCAGCTGCAGGGCAGATTAAAGAAGGTCAAACGTGTCGTCACTGCGGCTATCCCACCGGCTTACGTGGAACACTATGGTATGTACACTAATCCGGCGCGGGCGGCACTAGCTACACGACTCAAAAGTTATAAAAGCGGTCTGGAGTTAATTGATTTAAGCCCACGTCTAGCCCGCCTGCGAGTGATTAAGCAGCCCGAAGAACTGGCCGCCATTCAAGGAGCAATAGACATCACTATCAGTAGCCTTAAAGAAGCGACGCGCCCGGTTAAACTCCGCAGTTATGCTTATGAATACCAGTTGGAGGCGGAGCTAAGCCGTGGTTTTAGGAGGCGAGGCGCCGGACTTGCTTTTGAATCAATT
>JBBRXZ010000030.1:0-13871 GCA_038238095.1 Saccharimonadales bacterium (SeqCode) | reverse complement strand
TGGTGGTTATTGTGGCGGTACAGTGCTAAAGACGCACCGAAAGTCAAGCTACACCCCAAGAAAAAACTCAGTTGGTTCAGGATTGCCTGGGAACAATTGCAAGCCTTGCTACAAACTCCATTGCTCAGCCTGCTAAAGTAGAAAGTAGGCTGAGCTTTGTACCTTAACAGATTGGTTGAAAAAAGTGAGTGTGGGTCAGGTTACGGGATCAGCGCGTAGTTTGGGGATTTATAATGAAAAGGATAGTTTCAAGTATATATGGAACGCTTCATTAAACCGCGTAGAAGGCAGGATTAAACTTAAGGAAGAAAAAGACCTTAACTTGGCGAGTCAAATTATAAAGCTTGAGGCCGGGGATGAAATACTTGTCCATCGCTCACATAAATATACAGAGGCTTCGTTAATGAAAGTTCTCTCCGGTGTCGGTTTTAGGACGGAGCTCATGACAACTACTAAAAATCGCAACCATATTCTAGCCATGGTTCAGCCTACCCGCTATAACGCATCTTAATAATCTCTAAAGCGTGCATTACCTGGATGGCCAAATACATCCAGGAGAAACTCTTTATGAGACCCGAAGTGGCTGCGGATAACCTGATAATCATCTGATAGATTATTTTTTACCGCTTCAAGTAAATCTATGGCTGTTTTGGAATCAGCTAAGTTGTTTGAGAGGTGAGCAAAAGGGAAAATAACTATACTTTGGCGTGCTACATTTTCAGCCATAATCCTAATGTCGTTGCTTAGCAGCTTGGTTTTTACCTCGTCATCACCATTTTCTACAGTTACTAGGGCAACCACACAATTCGTCCGGGTCTGCTCGGGCTCAATAATGGGTTCCGGCGATACTGAAACTGGGCGATTAGCAAGCAAGCCAACCTTGATATGATAGTTTTTACAATGTAGCAACAAGGCTTTCATAGTTGCTCAAACTATAACATAGCACGAAATTTTTACCTCCATTGGTGTTATTAGAGTGTCGCAATGTTAGACGTGTTTATTGTATAATTTTGTAACACTTGCTATAATTGAAGGAGATGAATGAAAGGATGGTAATATGATATTCACGCAAATAGTTGCCCGGCTGCGAGATGACGCAAGTATGAGCCAGCAAGAGGTGGCGAGCTTTCTTGGTATTGCGCGGGCTACCTATGCGGGGCTTGAAGCGGGACGACGAGAACCAAATCTTTCGGAGATTCGCGGGCTTGCCGACCTTTACAAAATAACCGTGGCGCAGCTCATAGAAGACCAGCCGGATGTCGTAGAGATCGAGCAACCGCTGGAAGCGGCTTCAGTCAGCAGCAATCAGGAAATTGTTCCTCGAGCAATCCCGCGTTTACAAGTAGAGAAATTCCAGAACGTACTTCTCTACTTGCTTGATAAAGTGGGAGCAAAGCCCAATGTCGGTGAAACCGTACTGTATAAGCTGCTGTATTTTATAGATTTTGATTACTACGAAAAGTACGGCCAGGCATTAATTGGTGCTAAATATATAAAAAACCATTACGGTCCCACGCCCATAAGCTTCAAAAAAATAATTGAGGAAATGCAGGAAAATCAACAACTGGATGTGGTTTCCGGTAATTACTTCAAATACAAGCAGCGCAAATACATGCCAATGGTCGAGCCCGACCTTTCCAGCCTCAGCGCCCAGGAACTTGAGCATATCAACGAAGTCATCCACAGGCTTGGCGATAAGCAGGCCAAAGAACTTTCCGACTATTCTCATAGAGATACGCCGTGGCTGGCTACCAAGCTAGGCGAACCGATTGATTACCAATTAGCCATGTACCGAACAAACGATACCTCCGTGAAAGAGCCTGAGGATGAACTTTGAACAAACACCGGAATTCCAGAAAGAGCTAAAAGCCCTCCGTAAAAAATGGCGCACCCTGGCAGATGACCTGGGAGTGCTTATTAAAGTACTCCCCAGCCTGTACTTGCCTACGGAGAATATTCCCGTGCAGCATGTCAGAGAGGCTTTTTTTGGCAATAAAAAAGCCGCCGTATTGCATAAGGAGTCTGAGGATAAGGAAATCATAAAGATCAGGCTCGATTGCCAAGCGCTGGGCAACAAAGACATCCTCCGCATAATATATATGCGCAACAAAAATAAGATTTTGTTTATAGAACTCTTCGCTAAAAACGAGAAATCTCGGGAAGACAGTGCACGAATTAAAAAATACTTGCCGACCCTTTAGTTATTAAAGGGCTGGGAGTGGCGATACCTTGGTACAATAGGGGGGATGCAGGAGCAAAAAGTTATCGTGTTTGTGGGGATGCCGGGAGTTGGCAAAAGTGTTTGTATGGAGTACTTGAAAGGTCAGAAAGTGCCCTCGGTGTACTTTGGTGGAATTACCATCGACGAGGTTAAGCGGCGCGGTATGGATGTGAATGAAGCCAGTGAGAAGTTAGTACGCGAAGATATACGGGCTAAGGAAGGTAAAGGTGCTTACGCGGCACGTATCATCAGACAAATTGAAGAGTTTTTTGAACAGGGTAATAATTACGTGGTTGTTGACGGGCTATACAGCTGGACAGAGTACAAGATATTCAAGGAGATTTTTGGCGACCGCGCCATTATGTTTGCCATCGTGGCGCCGAAAGCAGATCGCCATGCCCGGCTTGCCAAACGAGCAGTTCGTCCCCTAACTGAAGAGGAAGCCACGGCCCGTGACTATGCAGAAATCGAAAATCTTGAAAAAGGTGGCCCGATCGCCAATGCTGACTACTTCTTAGCCAACGAAGGCTCAGTAGATGTTTTGCTCGCCGATCTCAAAAAATTGCTGCCAAAAATCGGCTTTAATCTGTAGTTTTTACTACTTGATGTAGTCGTGGAGTTTTTTGGCGTCGCGGTGTTTACGGAGTTTGGCGAGAGCTTTAGCTTCTATTTGGCGGATTCGTTCGCGGGTCACACTGAATTCCTGGCCGACTTCTTCCAGGGTGTGACTTTTGCCGTCTTCCACGCCAAAGCGTAATTTTAGGATTTTCTGCTCGCGCTCAGTTAGGGCACCTAACATGTTTTTAACCTGCTCTTTCAAAAGCTGGCCGGTGGCCGATTCCTCCGGTGATACGGTTTCTTCATCCTCTATAAAGTCAGCCAGTACAGAATCCTCTTCGTCATCACGAATTGAAGCGTCTAGAGACGAGATATCCTGCTTAATCTTCATGATATGTTCAACTTTATCAACGTCAATCTCCATCTCTTTAGCGATTTCGTCGTTAGACGGTTCACGGTTGAGTTCCTGGGTCAGGCGGCGTTGGGTGCGCAGCAGCTTGTTGATAGTCTCGACCATGTGCACAGGAATACGAATAGTTCGGGCCTGGTCGGCAATGGCCCGGGTAATGGCTTGGCGGATCCACCAGGTGGCGTAGGTACTGAATTTAAAACCCTTATCCGGATCAAACTTTTCTACGGCGCGGAGTAGTCCAGTATTGCCCTCCTGGATCAGGTCCAATAGATCAAGGCCGCGTCCAACGTAGCGCTTGGCTATCGAAACTACCAGTCGCATATTGGCCTCCGCCATTTGATCTTTAGCCTCTTTTTCGCCAGCCACGACTCGCTGGGCCAGCGCCAGCTCTTCTTCAGCGTTAAGCAGCGGTATCTTACCAATCTCACGTAAGTACAAGCGGACGGAATCATCAGCCACATTGTCATCTAAATATACAGGCGCGGCAGTATCTACCGCTTCCTCTTCTGTTTCTTCGGCCTCCCACTCAGTAGTAAAAGCCACAGCGTCGGTGGTAGTAATCTCGATGTTGAGATCGGCAAGCTCGGTATAAAGTGCGTCAAGCGCTTCAGCATTCTCCGGGGTTTCCGGTATCTTCGCAATGATTTCGCTCTGCTCTATATGACCGTCTTTTTTAGCTTGTTCGATTAATTGCTGTTTCTGTTGTTCGACAGTCAAGGGTTCATCCGCCGGTTTAGCGTCTTTGGCTTTAGCGCTGGTCATTGGCTGCTCCTTTCACTTTATTAAGTAACGCATCGTAGTTTTTGGCTTTTTCCAGCAGTATTCGAACTTCCGCATCATCGGCGGTTTCCAGTTGCCGGGCTAGCTTTGCTTTCTCGGTTTTGACAAATTGTTCTATCAGTCGTGCCTGCAATCGAGCAGCTTCGTAATGAAGCTCGTTAAGCTCGAGACCCTGGTAGAGTTCCTCATAGAGTAATGCTTCTATTTTAACATAATCAGCCAGATTTTGCACTGCTGGGACATCTTTACCGTTAAAGCCCGGGTTGGCTTTCAGAAATTCCAACAAAGCCTTACCTTCGTTCGTATAGAGCATTTCGTTGGTGATTAATTCCAGAAATTCACGCAACGTTTGCCGCATGAGCATCAGACTTAGAAAATTATCCTGTGTTTTCTGGTTTTCCACAGCTATTTTATCCAACCTCGCTGGGTTAGCCTTAACCTGGCGGCGTCTGGACTGAGGACTTGGGCCAGCAGTTTTCTGCAACTTTTGGGTAAGAGCTTCCCTGCTAACACCTATTGTCTTAGCGATTTCGTTCATATAATGATCGCGCTCTACCGCATCTGATAAACCCCGTACTAGCGGCAATAAAACGTCACTAAACTCACGCTTGCCTTGCGCCGAGTCAATATTAAGCAGTTTTTGATAGCGAGCCATCAGCCAATCCAAGGCGTATTTATGCTTAGCAACCGCTTCTTCCCAGAGCTTGGGATCCTGCCTAATTAAGTCATCCGGATCCTTGCCGTTAGGAATATCGATAATACTTAGAGACACTTTAACGCGGGAGGCAATCGGTATGGCCCGCTCGGTGGCCGCCAAACCGGCTTTGTCGGCATCGAAACCCAGGCGGATATCACCCGTAAACCGACTCAAAGCCTTCAAATGCGGTTCGGTCAATGCCGTACCAGCCGTTGCCGCCACCTGCCGCACACCAGCCTGGTGACTGGCGATGACGTCCAGGTTGCCTTCTACCAAAACCACAAACTTGATCTTGCGAATAGATTCTTTGGCCAGATGCAGACCATAAATGTGCCGGCTTTTATCGTAAAGCACGGTCGCGGGCGTGTTTATATATTTTGGCGCGTTTGGGTCATCTTCGAGTAAGCGGGCTGTAAAACCGATCACCCGGCCTTGCGCGTCCTGTAGTGGTATCATTAACCGGCCGCGGAACATATCCTGAAGGCCGCCCCGATAACGCCTGGCACTTAATCCAGCCTGCTTGATTTCGGTTTCGTTAAACCCCTTGGATTTCAAAAAATCCAGCAGCGCCGAACCATTATTGGGCGAATAACCTAAGCGCCATTCCAGGGCTGTTTGTTTAGTAAATTGCCGTTTACTAAATACATATTCCAGCGCAATTTTATGCTTAGAAAACTGGACTTGATAAAAATGGGCCGCCGCTTCAAGGACTGCATGCAATCTTTCCTTGTCCGGCCCGCTACGACTGCCGGAACTGCGATATTGCTCAATGTCGATGCCGGCTTTTCGGGCTAGAAGCTCCAGCGCCGCCTTAAAATCCAGGCCTTCCACTTCCATGACAAAACTGAACATATTCCCGCCTTTACCGGAAGAGAAATCATGCCAGATCTGCTTTTCCGGGCTAACCACAAAACTTGGTGTCTTCTCATTGCCAAACGGAGTCAAGCCCTTCCAATTCCGCCCAGCCCGCTTAAGCTGCACGTATTCACCGATCACATCCTCAATCGACAGCCGACCCTTAACTTCTTCAACCGCATCCATACCTAAAGTATCCAGCAGGTTATGATAAGTGGCAAGCTTAATGCTGATCTTGGTAGCTGGAACTTTTCACACTTAAATCCAGCCATCATACAAAATTTGTATGTTTTTTGTATGAATTGTATATAGTGCCTCTCTCTTAAAGTCGTGTAGACGGCGTCGGGATCAGATTTTCGAACTCTACTTACCTACCATGAAGTAAAGTATAAAAAGACAGAAAGTATTAACAATATAGCCAGGTTGGCTAATGAGTAAACTTTAGGCTTCTTATAAATAAGGTAAATACTCAGTACCGTATACGCCGCTACAGCATAAGATAGGATGTAAAGAAAATGATTGGGGTTGTGATTACGTGCTGCAAATCCGATTGTGTCCAATTGTGCAGGAGCTGTCTGAAACATTAAGGCACTAATTGCAAGATACAAAGTAGTTAAAACACCACTATAAACGTAAACCGTTAATATTTTAGGTTTATGCAATAGTATTGCTGCTAAAGCTCCGAGCAACGCAGCCACTACTATGAATAAACCGTAAACAACCATGACTAGAGTTTACCACAACATATAGCAACTAGATTTGGGGGATGAAGGCATATTTCTAAGATCTATTTTCTGGTAGTACGAAAATAGTAAGTATACTTACTAAATACAGCCTGTGAAGAGTTATATTTTATATTTAAGAGGCCGATGTTATGGGGTTGCGGATACCGATGAGTGATATAGTGCCGCCAGCAATCAATAAGCCGGCAATTGTTAATATACCGACATGAAAGGCCGAAACTGAGGCATCCGAAAGGGCCTGTTGAAAGGCTATGTTGTGCTGGTAAGGTTTTGGCGGTATAGCTTGAAACGTAATTTGTTTGGCGGCTGTTATAGTTCCTCGGGGTACCGACGAACTAGCCATTTTTTGGGTAACAACACTGCTAAATTGGGCGGCTACTACGGCACCGACAGCCGCAACGGCAAGCAGTCCTGCTACCCGTGCCACGGCGTTATTAACGGCTGAGGCAATACCTGCTTGCCCAGGCGGAACATCACCTAGGATAGCCGAGGTCAGAGGTGCCACGGTGGCTGCTAAGCCTATACCAAATAGAATTATCGCCGGGAGGAGTTGGCTCCAATAATTGACATGCGCACCTAGCTTGAGCATCATCAGGAAACCGGCAGCCGCTACAATAGGGCCAAGGCCCATAAACAGGCGCGGGCCATATTTGCCGGCCAAGGCACCCATACGCGATGACAAAACAAAGAGAATCAGTGTGACTGGTACTCCTGCCATCCCGGCGGCCAGCGCCGAATAACCGCTTACTTGCTGCAAAAAGACTACGAGCAGGAAAAATGAAGCTGTCAGTCCGGCATAAACCGAAAGTGTGGCAATATTACCAATACTGAAGTTGTGATTAAGGAATAGGCTCAGGGGCAGCATTGGATGTTTCGTACGTTTTTCATACAGTAAGAAGCCAGCGAATAGCGTCACCCCAAGCACTAAGGGCAGATAAATGAGCGGACTAGCCCAGCCGTAACGGGGCTGTTCAATTAACGAGAAAACCGGGCCGCCCAGGCCCAGGGCGCACATAGTAGCACCAATATAATCAACCTTTGCTTTAGAATTGCCATCCTTGCCGGTTTTGACGCCTTTTAACAGATACAGCGTGATCGCTATAGGCAGCACGTTGATGGCAAAGATCCATCGCCACGAAGCTTGATCAACCAGTATACCGCCGACTAGCGGACCAAGTATAAATGATATGCCTGTCCAGGCCGTCCAGCTGCCGATGGCTTTGCCCTGAGCAGCACCCGAGAAAGTTGAAATTATTAACGCCAGAGAGCTTGGTACCAACAAGGCGCCGGCGATTCCCTGCAACGCTCTGAAAATAATTAATAAACCGCTACTAGGGGACACAGCGCATAGTACCGAAGCAATCATAAAACCCCATAAACCAACAAACAAAATCCTTTTGCGGCCCAGGAGATCAGATAATGAACCGGCAATTGGAATCAAAGAGCCCAGAGTTAACAAGTATGCGTCAACGATCCACTGCTGTACCGACAGGCCACCGCCAAGCTCATGTTGTATAGCCGGCAGCACTACATTTACGATTGCGCTATCCAGGAAAGCCACGAAAGAAGCCAGAATACTCACCCATAACACCAGTCGTTGCTGCTTTGTCATGCCCCCAGCATAACAGACCGCTATAGAAGATACATTTCCCCTAGAAGAGAAGCTTGTGGTTTAATTAAAGCCATGTCCACCGTTTACCCTACTGGGTCTATCGGGCCACCGGAAGAACCACAACCCGCATCCCAGTATGACTTCATCACCAGCCCCGAGCAGCCGACCAATAGAAGGTCTTTCTTAAGTGGCAAGCCCCTGGCAGTTCGCGCTGCCATAGTGGCGGGCGGCCTGCTTGTATTACTCATTCTTTTCATTTTCATTAAAGGACTCTTCGGCGGCGCCCCCAGTTCAGCATCACTTATTTCAGTTGTCCAGGATCAGCAAGAATTAATTCATCTCGCCACTAACGCCGCTCAGCAAAAAGACCTATCGATTAACAATAAGAACTTTACCGCCACCACGCAGCTCAGTCTCACGACTGCTACTTCGCAAATCATAACCTATTTGAATACCAACGGCAGTAAGATTGACCCCCAAGTTCTAAACTCCAAGGTAAGTTTAAAGACCGACAGTCAACTGGTAGCAGCCGCAGCTGCTGGCACATACAATCAGGTATTTAAAGAGATTATGTTAGCAAAGCTGACAAGCTATATGAATGATCTCAAGCAAAGCTACGAGCAAATAAAAGGCCCGAAGGGACGCGCCTTGCTGAAAAGTGACTATACCGGGGCACAATTATTATTAAATCAACTAAACACACCAAGCTAAGCATATTAGGCGTATGGTCCTAGTAGCTAAAAAATTACTTTAAGCGCTGCCCGCCACGAGCTCGTAGCTGTGACGAATTAAATCCTGTACCTCTGGCCAACCCAGCTGACCGGCCAGCACCAGCGTATTCCAGTGTTTCTTATTCAGGTGGTATCCGGGCATAACCTCGTCATATTTTTCGCGCAATGTAATTGCCAGAGTCGGATCGCACTTTAGACTTAGCCGAACCGGATTTTTGCCCTCACTAATTAGCCCAAACATTTTGCCAGAGTCGGCCGGACCAACTTTGTACACTGCCACATCTTCCCCGAAAGGGTAATCCAGCCAGGCGTTTGGCATGCTTAAAATATATTGCTCCACCGTCTTATGATCCATGCTTGAACCATTCCAGGTAGTGCTGCAGTTCGGCAATAGAGGCCTGGATGTCGTCAAAGGCCCGGTGAACTTCTTTTTTCTCAAACTGCACATCATATTTAGCCTGCATTAATACCTTCCAGGCACTGACATCCAGCATGCGATAGTGTAATTTTAGATCAAACTGCGGCCAGTGCTGTTTGATAAAGTTACGGTCATTGTGGATGCTATTGCCCGCCAGTACAGCCGGCTCGTTACCGAATTGTTGACCGATTAAGGTAATTAATTCCTGCTCCACTTGCGAGCTTGGCTTGCCGCTATCCATTTTGCGCACAAATTCATCGCGGTTGGCAGGAAAATCCGCCCACCAGATGTTTTTCTGCATCCGCTGCACTACCACTTCGCGTGGCTGCTGTACTATCGACTCATAACTGGCTAAGGTCTTGAACTCAAAATCAGTAATTTCGGCCGCGACTTCCAGAATTACATCGTTTTCGGCATCCAACCCCGTCATTTCCAAATCCACCCACAAAAGTTTGGTTGGAATCGCCTGTTTATTAATCATAATTTTCAAATTCTTCAGACCACTTACCCTGGGTAGCCAGACTGTTGGCTTCGGCACGGTGCAGATAAGCGGCCATGGCAGCTTCTTTTTCACCCTGTGCCCAAAGCTTCAGAACCGGGTTTTGGATAGCCCGACTGTAAGAGAATGACAGCGGCCAGGGTACATTACCAATTTTATTCATGGCATTCAAATGTGCCGTAGCTTCCTCGTCCTCTTGCCCTCCAGACAGAAATACCACTCCGGCCAATTCATTCGGCACATGTTCTTTTAGACATTTGACGGTTTGCTCAGCGACAGTATTTACGGCTGCTCTCTCGGCGGCATTTTTACCCGATAAAACCATGCTGGTTTTTAGAATCAGCCCTTCTAACAGCACGCCTTGCTCCTTAATTTGCGCAAACACGGCGTCAAGCGTTCGCGCGGTTACATCATAACAGCGATCAATGGAGTGGTCACCATCGAGCAAAACTTCTGGTTCCACTACCGGCACTATACCGGCCTCCTGCGCCAGCGCCGCGTAACGAGCTAAGGCGTAGGCGTTTGCCTGCAGGCATGCGTCGGTCGGTGTACGATCGCCGTCAATAGTAATAACAGCCCGCCATTTGGCAAAACGGGCGCCCAGGCTAGCGTACTCAGCGAACCGTTCACGGAGTCCATCCAAGCCTTCAGTAACCTTTTCACCTGGGTGCAGGGCCAGGTCTTTGGCACCCATATCAACTTTGATGCCAGGAATAATGCCTCGCTGCTTCAGAACAGTGGCGAAGGGTTGGCCGTCATCGGTGACCTGGCGTAAAGTCTCGTCATACAGTATTATACCGCTCACAAATTTTTCTACGCCGCTGGCCGTAATCAGTAGTTGACGATAAGCCCGGCGGTTTTCTTCAGAGTTTTCCAGGCCAGCTGCCTCAAACCGTTTGGCGATAGTAGGACTGCTTTCGTCTGCCGCCAACAAACCTTTGCCATTTGCTACCATGGCCGCAGCAGTTGATATAAGTTGTTGTTCGTACTGCATGTTTAGCCCTCCTTATACAAGTCGACAATGTCTTTATTACCAATTATAACGGGAATCCGCTGGTGGAGTTCCGTTGGCTGTACATCAAGGATTCCCTGGACGTCCGTACGGGCCGCGCCGCCCGCCTGCTCGGCCAAGAATGCCAGTGGCTTGGCTTCGTAATTAAGACGCAATTTAGGTTTGAAATTTTTATTGCCGCTGGTATCGATCGGCGGGTAGAACAATACGCCACCCTTGATCAGATTACGGTGAAAATCTGCTACAAACGAACCGATCCACCGCAATTTAGAAGTTTGCTCTTTAAGTTTCACTAAATACTTTTGATCATTATCAGAAATGTACGGCGCGTAGGACTCGTTAAAGCTGTAATACGGCGTTTCTGCGGGAATTTGAAGATGGGCATTACTGAGCAGGAACTCGCCCAGATCAACATCCAGCGTAAATTCATGTACACCATCGCCCCAGCTAAAAACCAGTATCGTACTGGAGCCATACAAGACATAGCCCGCCAACACCTGGTCACGGCCAGCTTGCAGAAATTGCCCGGGATCCCCGGATGATAGGTTCTCAAGCTTTTTGTGCACCGAAAAAATCGTGCCGACCGCCACGTTAACATCTATATTGCTGCTGCCGTCCAGCGGATCGAAGGCTATAACATGCCGGGCCTTCGGATTATCCAGGTCAACTACAGTCTCTTCCTCTTCACTAGCCAGCGCCGCGAATAATCCGGTGCTGCTCAGGTAGTTTTTACAGAGGTCATTAGTATAAATGTCAAGCTTGGCCTGTGTTTCACTTTGAACGTTGGTACTGGCGGCCAGACCGCGAATATCCGTCAGGCCGGCCCGGTTGGTGCGGGCAGAAATCAGCTTGCCGATGGTGGCAATATCGGCCATCATCATTACCAGCTCGGATTTCTCGGGGTGATCCTTCAGCTCTTCCAAAAGGTATAGCTGTAAGGTTTTCGGTACACTCGTCATTCCTAGTAATTATAAAGCATGTCAATCACTTCACAGCTTGATCGCCCCCTCACCAATTTCTTTAACCTATTATTGGCTAGACAGCACGAGCTATAGCCAGGGCGTCGCTGTACCACTTAAGTTGTTCTAGGGTAGTTTTTAGAGCAGTCTGGGGGCCATAAGGATTTGCCTTTATAGCTTCATCCAAATTACCTTCTTCATCAATTTTTTCGGCGACCCGATCGCTAAAGTAAGTCGCGCTGGGTACCGAAAAAGACAGTGCTCCCGCTAGGACGCCACGTAAATGAGCCACGGCTTGTGCCCCGCCGGTAGAACCGTGCGCTACCAACCCGACTGGTTTCTTAGCGAATTGAAAATCTAAGAGGTCTATGGCGTTTTTAAGTACCGCCGAGTATGAACGATTGTACTCCGGCGTCACTATTACAAAGGCGTCGGCCTCGGCTAATTTATCAAGCCATTTTTTTACAGCTGGAATAGGCTGACGGTTCGGATTATACTGGGGCGAGATGGCCTCATCAAAGAAAGGCATTTCATAATCTCTTAGGTCGAGTAGTTCTACAGAAGTGTCAGGTAAATTTTTTGCTTCCTGGGCCACCCATTTAGCGGCCCTGTCGCTAACGCGACCTTTTCGGGTTGATCCGATAATAACTTGTAGCTTCATTACACTCCTTGCCTTTAGATTGCTTAATGGTATACTTTGTATAGTATTAATTATCAGTATAGAGCCATTACTATACTTTGTAAAGCATGAAAACTATATCCGTTCCCACAACCATCGAACCCAAAGTCGGCTGCATCGCCAGCGCCATGCAAATTATCGGTAATAAATGGACCGCGCTTATTCTGCGTGACCTTTTCAGCGGCCCAAAGCGTTTCTGCGAACTGGAAAAATCCGTCGGCAATATAAACCCGCGCACTTTGAGCCAACGTTTAGATGATCTCGAAACCTATGGCATCATCAGCCGCCATAGCTTCGCCGAAGTCCCGCCCCGCACCGAATACACCCTAACCAAAAAGGGCCAGGACCTGCAGCCCATCCTAAAACAAATGGCCACCTGGGGCACCAAGTACAGCGACACAAGCTGTATGTAATATTAGGTGGACAAAAAATGTCTGCTTAGTTCAAAAGAAAACTGGTTATTATCTGTTCGTAGCGGACTGGGTCGTGGTTCCAGGCCCGTACATGCCCGCCGCTCCCAAAATCTACAAATGTCACTAGATCCGGCCTGGCAGCAGACAGCCGCCGGCTGGCTGCCTGTGGCACCGTGACATCATCTGCATTATGAATAAGCAGAGTCTTCTGTTTTATACTGTCTGCCTTGGTGCTAATCCGACTAAAATTAACACCGGCCCGCAGATTGGCTATAACGGTGGCAGGATAAAATACAAATCCTGGATAGCCGGCCTTGCTAGCCCGAAAACGCAGAATTTCATTCCAGTCGAGTGCCGGTGAATCCAGGATAACCCGGCTAATATTAGTGGTAACAACGTCCGGCGAACGGCGCAGGTAGTTTTCGGTTATAGAGCCGCCGAGTGACAAGCCATAGAGCCGGATATCGGTCGCACCGTGAGCTTTAGCATAACGCACCGCGGCCTCCAGATCCTGCCATTCAGTGTCGCCAAGATGAAAATACCCATCAGGCGATTTTGGGCTCGCCTTATCATTACGGTAGTTTATAACCATCATATTATTACCGGCTGCTTGAACCGGCTTAATGAAGCGCAACATATCGCCTTTACTAGAGCCGATCCCATGAACCGCGATCGTCCATTTTGTTGAGTTAGGAGAAGGAATAAACCAGGCGCCCATCGGGCCCAGAGGACTTTTGTATTTGATATCTTGATAGTTTATGCCAAGCGCAGTCTTCGGATTGGTTGTCCATATATTGCCTTGTAGGGAGATTTTTTCACCGGCCGTCGGCCGGGAACCACTAATAGCGGATAGCTTCCTGGTCGAAGTCATATTGGCAGTATCTTTACATAGTGGGGCGCTGTACAGCCCGATCATACTACCGTCACTGCGAATACCACCTAAAATACCGTCAACGTCAAAAGCGCTGCCTCGTATCGTATAATCATCACCAACAACAGATTGTATCACCTGGTCATACTCAACTTTTTGCAGCTTTACAACGATGACTTTACTGGAAAAATACCAACCAACCCCGAAAAACGCAGCAACGAAAATTAAGAAAATTAACCCTAAAACAGGAACTATTGCCTTGACCCACGCTGGAAACCTGGACCACAATCTTTTCATAGTAGACCCCTAACATTTACGTTGAGACCCCTAAATGAACCGTGCTCGCGGATTTCCCGCACACGGCTCTGCAATAAGTGATGTTTACCAAGTGTTGTAGACTGCATAGTGTAG
>JBBRXZ010000029.1:0-14813 GCA_038238095.1 Saccharimonadales bacterium (SeqCode) | reverse complement strand
CTTGTCCGAGGGCATTCGGGTGGTAACTTTCCTTGCCAAACATAGGTATACCCAGCACGCCTCCGTCTTTACCGGCCGTTAATCCGTTGACCGCCACATTATAGCTGGCGGTCTCGCACAAGCGGTGGCCAGCTAACGCCTGAGAGATGTCCACATAGACTATCCCTGCCTTAGTGGCTGCCTGCTTAATACCTTCGTTCAGGTAATCGATTAACTCCTGGGCGAATTCCAGTTCGCTTCTACCCAGATGGGCATTCAAGGCACAACTACCCGTATCGGCCACTACTTTCGGATACCCGATAGCATAGAGACGCGTACCTGGTGCTGCGGCCAGCAATTGCTTATAGAGGGCTGTCCACCGTGGCTTCGTACGATCGATTAGCTTCGTTAATTCCAGCCGGTCCTCATAAGTGTTAAAGCAGGTGCCGTCACTTAAATGCAGGCTGATATGCGGCTCCACACAGTTCTGGATGATGTCGCCAAAGCCAATATCATTCCCCCCTACAGATACCGTAGTAATGCCTGGCTGATATTGGCGGACAAACCGGTGCTGAGCCACATAGCCTGGCGCGAAGTTGGTCATAACTGATGTCAGCAAGGCGGGACTAACCTGCTGCATTTCCTGAAAACTGGGCACACCTTTCACCTGCCCCCGATAGTTGTCGTTGGTACTGCCGACATCGTTGATTTCGGCGCCCGAACAAGCTACAGAATGCCCACCGATGGCACTAAATAAATCGTGGGTTAACAAGAGTGGGTAGGAGCGGGCTGACAGATGGCACATATTGTTAATGCTGTCGGTGTCGGCCAGGTAATCGAAGGCTCCCTCGCCGGAAGTGTAGGAGTCGCCAAGTCCCAGATAGTCGATAAGAGAAGTTATGCTTTCAGTCGGTGCTAGCTCGTAAACGCCCCCGTTATTAGGATTACTGGACGTTGCTTCAAAGCTCAGGAGCCCGTTATTAACAAATCGGAGATGCCGGATTGACTGAAAACCGCTAATTTGACTCTGTATGAAGGGCCGATAATTATATGATTTACAGTTCTGGGGCTGCAAACTGGAAGTAGTGCCGTTACAAGTTGCCAGATCGTAAACCTTAAATGACGAAGCAGCATCATTGTAGATCGCCACATAGTGTCCATCATCACTAACTGCCACCCTTGATTTAAGCAGAGCCGGACTGCCCTGAGCGCCGAAAGACGGTGCAAAGGCCGTTATATCCAAGCTGGCCAAGTTTATACGCACAAATGAGCCACCCAAAGTCTCGGCCGCCAGCCAGCTGCCGCCATCGGAAAACGTCAAAGTCTGCGCGTTGATAATCAAACGCTGACCGCTTGCGTCTTTCAAAGCTAGTTCCGGCGGCGCGGTTAATTGCTTGGCAGTCAATTGCAGGAGAAAATTGCGCTGATCCTGTATAACTGCTAGCGGATTTTTATATAGACTAATATACGATCCACCGGTGTTCACGGCGTCTAATGCCACTAAATCCACTGCTCTTGGCCATGGCGCCAATACTTGATGAGGCGAGTAGGATAACAATGGTAAGCCCTCATCAGTCCCATTGAAAATTACGGTGTCACTATCGCTATCCAACAAGCCGAAAGCGGTATCTGTAAAGCAACCCGTCTGCATCGTGCTTGTGGCAGCTTGTCTATAGGTCACCAGGCTGCAGTCCAGATTGTCCAGTAAGTTAGGCTCATTCTGCGCGCTTGCTACCGGACTGATGCGGTGGACAGCCATGGCAGAAGGAACGGCCCAAGCAGGCGGCTGTCCGCTGTTGGTAGCCGCGTGGGTTAATACGCTGGCAATCGTTATCGTCATGGCTAAGATCACCAGCGCGCTGGCTGTAAGCTTGGTTGATAGTTGCCACAATCTCCTCGTTTTCATACTGTTCTTGACTATCAACCCTAGAGCAGTGCTAACCAAGCATAAGCGACCTTATATTCACGTAAATTAATAATAATTTAATCTACACTAGCGAGAAGCTATATAATACAAAGACATGGAAGACAGCATCTTTACTAAGATCGTTAAGGGCGAGATACCTTGCCATAAAATCTACGAGGACGAAAAAACACTCGCCTTCCTGGACATTCACCCCGTACAGCCCGGACATACTCTGGTAATTCCCAAAAAACAGATTGAGTTTGTATGGGACCTGGAGAAGGAAGACTATCAAGCCCTGATGGCGGCTGTCCAGAAGGTAGCTCTAAGGCTACGGGAAGGTTTAAGCAAGTCCTTCGTTGGAGATCAAGTGATTGGCGTTGATGTACCGCATGCCCACGTTCACCTTATTCCCTTTAATACGGTACATGAATTCCGCACTATACCGGATATGACTGCCGAGCCGGACCATGCTGCGCTGGCAGCGATAGCGCAAAAACTGGCCTTTTAGGTATAATAGAGCCATATGGATTTTCTCTATTCAGTCTTCTTTGGTGCCGGCGTAGCCGGGTTTGCCTATACAAAGATGGGCCGCCGGGTCGGCTACGGCAACCCTCAATATGTCTGGACTATTGTCGGGGTTGTCTTTGTACTAACCTCGCTGTTTTTCTTTACTCTGCTAAAGTATATCCTCAATATCTAAATAGCCGTTTAATGCTAGTTTTGGCTTGGATTTAGAGCGCGCAACTGGTATTATAAGGTTATGGATGAACAGGATTTGGGCAAACGACTGCAAACTGCCCGTCAAACCGCCGGCCTAACCCAGCAACAGTTATGCCATAAGGCCAACCTCAGCTTCTCTACCCTGACCAAAATAGAACGCGGCGCCATCAAGTCACCCTCAATCTTTACTATCCAGGCTATCGCCGGTGCTCTGGGAGTCGGACTTGATGAACTGATCGGACAATCGGGCGCCAATGGCCGGGGCCGCAAGCTATATAAGACCAAAAGCGGCGTAAGTTTTATTTACTTTGATGTTAATGGTTGCCTGGTGCATTTTTACCAGCGGGCCTTTGCCGCGCTGGCCCAAGCCACCGGGGCGCCCTCGGACATCGTAGAATCGGCCTTTTGGCACTACAATGACGACGTTTGCCGCGGGGTTATGAGCCTTAGCGATTTCAATACCAGGCTGGCCGAACATTTGAATGTTGATGAAGTCAGGTGGCAGGATTATTACCTGGAGACGGTCGAACCGATTTCCCAGATGCAGGAGCTTGTAACGTGGGCCCAGGAGCGATACAAAGTCGGTCTGCTAACTAATATTATGCCGGGCCTGCTAAGCGCCATGCGCCGCGACGCCCGGGTGCCCAACCTGCCTTACGATGCCGTAATTGACTCTTCGGAGGTGGCGGCTATCAAACCGGAAACCAAAATGTATGAGATCGCCCAGGAACGCGCCGGCGTGCCACCGGAGGAGATTCTGCTAATTGATGACTCACGGGCTAACCTAATGGCCGCCGAGAAGCTAGGCTGGCATGTGTTATGGTTTGATGACGCCCGGCCCGAAGAATCAACCGGCATCGCCCGCCACGCCCTCGAGCCCGCTAATTAATTTTAGTAGCGCTTTTTCAAATTCTTCAAGAATTCAGCTGCTTCTGCATCCTCGGGAACCATGTCGAGCAAATCAACAATGCTCTGTCCCTTTAGTCTGAGCACGATCGACATCCTGATAAAGTCGCTGCGCGATTCGTAGTTATCAAGGGCAGCCTCATCAATCTTTTTAATCAGGTCTGCAGGCATTGATATGCTTATAACTTTAGCGTCCATAATAAGAATTATATAACTTTTATTATACTAACCAAACCTTAATAACAAAGGACTCTCGAACCTGCCAACTAACGGTCTTGAGGATCAGAGAGCTCCGGCACTTCGTATCCTTCTGCCATCGTAACCATCGCCTCATCAACATCTTTGATATCTCTAGCCTCTGCTGCGTCACCAATTCCCATATTAACCTTTTGCAGTGTGCCTTATGTAGATATAGCAGTTATATCAACATACCTAACATCTTTAGCGCTATATATCTACTGATTAAAGCGTTGCTGTTCGGCTTCGATGCTGACTAGTAGTTCCTTGGCTTCTTCCAGCTGGTCTTTGGTCTGTTTGACCACTTCTTTAGGAGCATTTTTGACGTAATCCTTATTGGCTAGACGGCTCCCCAGCTGCTTAACACTGGCCTGTTGTTTAGCCCGCTTCCCTTCCAGTTCTTTTAAGTAGGCTTGAGCCGTGCCTTTATCGATGTCCAGCCAGGCGCGATGTTTGGTACTGGTCAGGTATAACCCCGTACCGTCTTGGACCTCTGTTACGTCTTGGAGCCGAGCCAGACGTTTGATAGTAGCTGCATTATCGCGCAGAAAGAGTACATCTGTATAGTAAAGCGTAACTTCGGAAACTTTTAAGGCTTTTATGATGAATCTGACCTCCGTGACGATGGCTTGAATTTCGGCAAAGTCAGTGGCTGCCTGCCTATCACTACCGAGGATTGGGGTCAATGTGCGGCTGGCCAGGGTAGAGTCATTCTCCCAGGCCAGTGTCTGCCAGATGGTTTCGGTTACAAAGGGGGCAAAAGGATGAGCCAGAATGAGTACCTGCTCTAACAAGTAAGCCAGTAATGGTTTATTCGGCTCAGCTTTACTGGCTTCAATGTACCAATCGGCCAGCTCATCCCATAAAAAGTGATACAACCTGTCATAAGCTTCGCTAAAACGGTAATTATCCAAATCTGCCGAAATTTTCTCCTGGGATTGTCGCAACTTACTAAGTATCCAATGGTCAGCAATTGATATAGGCCGTACCCCTTCCCTACTCGCCTCTTCAGCCAAAACGCCTTCAATATATCGGGCAATATTCCAGATCTTATTACAGAAGTTGCGGTTGGCTTCAATCTTGCTCCAGCCCCAGGTCTGATCGTTACCCGGGCTAACACCCATGATTAAAGCCATACGCAGCGCATCGGTGCCGTACTTGGGAATGACATCAAGGGGGTCAATGATAGATTCCGGCCGGCTTTTGCTCATTTTTTTGCCGTCCTCGGCCCGGATCAGGCCATGCAGATAGACATCTTTGAAAGGCACTTGACCGGTCATATAGGTAGTAGCCAGGATCATGCGGGCCACCCAGAAAAATAAGATATCCCACCCGGTTTCCATGACAGTCGTAGGGTGGTAGGCCTGGAAGTCCGGGCTCTTATTTAGCAGATCGTTGAGTGACAAATTAAAATCCTGTGCCAGCTCTGGATCTATCAGCGTACTCCAGGTCCACAGAGCCGAACTAAACCATGTATCCAAAGTATCCGGATCCTGCTCCCACTCGTGCCAGCCCTCGCTCCGATCGGTTGGCGGCTGGACACCTACATAGGTTTCTTCCCGGCCATCCGTATCTGTTCTGTACCAGACCGGGATGCGGTGTCCCCACCAGATCTGGCGACTGATGCACCAGTCGCGCAGGTTGTCGATCCAGTTAAAATAAATCTTCTCGAAGCGCTTAGGGATTAAGACAATGTCTCCGTCATTTATCACCGTTTGAAGCACTTCTTTCAAGGTGCGTTTCTTCCCCTTCCATTCAACCACCGGTTTATTGACATCGACGAACCATTGCAAGCGGATTTGTGGCTCGATAACACCTTTGCCGCGTTCGTTTACGGCAACGTTATGGGTGTAATTCTCATCTGTTTTGACCAGCAGCCCTTTTTCTTTCAGTTTCTCGACAATTTTAGGCCGGGCTTCATCAATCGGCATACCGGCAAACTCATCAGCGACCGGTAGCAGTTTCCCGTGAAAATCAATTATCTGTTCCTTGTCGAGGTCGTGCCTCGTGGCTATTTCAAAATCTATGAGACTATGGGCCGGCGTAATGGTCATCACCCCCGTTCCAAATGACGGATCAACTGCCTCATCTTTGATAATTGTGGCGGTAATGGAGCCATTGATCCATTCGGTTTCAAAGGTATCGCCATGTTTATACTGTTTGTAGCGCTTATCGTCGGGATGCATCACTACGTATTTATCGCCAAACTTGGTCTCGGGCCGAGCGGTACCGATCTCAAACGGGCCATATTTGAAAGTGTAAAACTTCCCCTGTTCTTCCGCATACACCACCTCGTCATCAGATACATTCGTTTCAAGATTAGGATCCCAATTGACTATACGGTAACCTCTGTAAATCAGGCCATCGTTGTACATCTTCACAAAAGTCTCATTGACGCAACGGCTCAGGGCGTCATCCAGTGTATAACGGAGGCGAGTCCAATCGGCGCTGGCGCCCATAGCCCGCATCTGGCCCAGCATGGTATCGCGGCTATTACCTACAAATTCTCTGGTACGGCGTAAGAACTCCTCGCGGCCAACCTTGTGCTTATTAGTTCCCTCTTCAGACAACTGCTTCTCTATAATGGCATTAACCGGCAAGGCAGCATGATCCGTTCCAGGTAGCCAAAGCACATCTTTTCCCTGTTGACGGGCGTGCCGCGCCAGAATGTCTTGCAAGGTCAGAAATATTGCGTGGTGGACACCCAAAGTGCCAGTCTCATTGGGCGGTGGCATACTGATCGAGAAGTGTTCCTTCTTACTGTGAGGATCGGCCACAAAAGCCCCGCTCTTCTCCCACAGGGCATAGATATCACTCTCGTACTGCCCTGGTTCATATATTTTGGGAAGTTTCATGGTTTTCATAGTATCACCTCTGTTATTAAATTACTAATATGACGATGATCTTTGGCTAAGTTCGGACTTGAGGCAGTATATGAGTACCACTTTCACCGGCTAAGGTCCGCTGTATAGCATCACCTGCCTCTCTGTTAGCTATGAAAACTGGAATGTTGCGCTTTGTGGCGTAACAAACCGCTTCAAGCAAACGACATGGGTTAGCGTTTCTCTCATACCCAGGCAACCAACTGTCCCTAAAGTCATGCCCGGTAATTAAAGCCCTGTACTTCCTATATTGGTTGCACTCCAGTTGAAGCCGATCAAGGCCAATATTCTTATGTACTTGAATAGGTTTCATGTCTCTAATGGAACCCCGGCCTGAACAGGGGATATCACTTAATCTACTAAGTTCTTTACCAAAATTGTAAATCCCGTCGGATCCACCTAAAAGCACTAAGCTCACGTTATTATCGGGGGTGGCTGTTTCTCCTAAGGCCACTGCTAATCGTGATGATAGACTCCTTTCCCCAAGCCTCTTTTCTTTTGGAATGCTGCCACTTTCATACGCTAGAATAGCCGAACCAGTTTCAAGATGTTTATGAATTTCTTTCAGGACTGCAAGATCTTTGCCTTTTCTTACCTTATCTGTGTTAAAAGCCACGCTTTTTGGAGTATTATTATCCGACCATGCTTTTATCCAGGCAGGCTGCTCGGTCAAGGGGCTGGCAAGGGCAACTGCGATGCCTGATTCCTGTAGGTCTTGTACTTGCATGGCAATCCGTGCGTAATCTGCTGGTTTAAAGTTTTGGCCGAAGTCTTTTCTGAGTGTTGAGCCGGTATCAACGTATAACGTTAACATTTCCCCCATAGTAAATTCCTTAAATTTAGTCATGCAAACAGGCAGGAGAGAGCATAAAAATAGCCCCTTCGTCGGGGCCGCCTGCTGCACTTGATTAGTTATGTAAGAAAGTTTAAGACACCCCGACTGTCAGATCACCACGACAGCGGGTAGAGAAGTTGTTCTATAGATAGCTAAAGATCTCATAATCGTACAATCCTAAACCATAAATTATTACTTGTCAACTTCCTAACAGCTCCTAACAGCTTTTATCTAAGAGGGGCAGGGTGAACTCAGTTGCCACACTCAATGCAAGCTCTTGCAGTATCTGTCCGAAACATTATTTGACAGGCAGAGCTTAATTAAGTTTAATAGTATTCATGTATAGGCTAGAATCACCTCCGGCTATCGACATTGAAGTACCAGATAGTAATTCTGATCATTCAAATGATTTTAGGGTGCCAATGTATACGCAGCTATTCAGAGGAGAATGCCATATTCCCGAGACACTAGAGCAAACTTACACTCGTAACAGAGGAGCAAGAGAGCTAACTGTCGTTTCGGCAGGGTGTAGTGTCGGCGCGGAAGTGTCGGCGCGGAAGCTGACAGTTTACTAGCACTGCACAATAAAAATAGTTTTGGTGGCCGTATTGCGATCAGTGGTTTTGATTTTAGCGGTGTTGCCATAGAGAAGGCTAGGGCAGGGCAATATGTTTTGCCCAGCGCTATAATATATGAAAAAGAAGAAATTGAGGAAGTTATAGGGACTTTACGCAGTCATAATTTTGGAGTTAATTTTGAGCCAGAAGGTTGGAGCTCTGATTGGGTATTCGAGGCACAGGGGTTCCATAAAGTTGATGCCAAACCAGTTCGAAAAGAGCATAAAGTAAGCTTTGATGGATGTGATCTAAGCCAGGAAGCACCCTTAGGACGGAAAGCTGACCTCGTACTTGCCAACAATGTCCTTTATCATTTACAGCCTGCACAAGCTACACGATTTGTGCGAATTGTGGCGGAGATGCTCAAAGAAAATGGCGTACTTAGCTTGGGAAGCCTGAGGCAGGCGCGCTTTAGGCCTATGGGAATGTTGGGAAACTACAGTTCAGTGAGATACAGCGATTGGCTTTCTGAAACTGCGGACCTCCTTAACAGAGAGTTTGATCTGGAGCCCATTGTTTCTGAAGATACTGCTGATTCGCTTAAAATGTTTGCTAGGCCCTAAATTACATACTTAGGTTGGGTTCTATGACCAAGGTATAAGGATTATGTTGGGTTTGGTTGTGGAGGGCTTTGAAGCAGCCTAGGGTAGCGACCATGGCGGCATTGTCGGTGCAGAGCTTGGGGTCGGGGTATTCGATAGGCAAGGGGAGGGCAAGTGTTAGTTGGCGGCGTAACTCCTGGTTGGCGGCTACGCCGCCGGCTATAACTACGCTTTTAGGGGTGAACTCCTCGTAAGCCAGTTTTGCCTTATCGACAATGGTTTCAATAGCGACGCGCTGGAAGCTGGCGGCAATATCGGCTTTCTGGGCTTCAGAGAGGCGCTCAGGCAGCTTTATGGAAGGGAAGTCGTAACTTTCCCCTACCTGTGCTTGGGCGAGACGTAAAACGGCTGTTTTAGGTCCGGAAAAGCTGAAATCATATTTGCCCATCTTAGCCTTAGGTAATTGGAAAGCCTGAGGATCACCATTTTTGGCCACTGTAGCAATGGATGGTCCGCCGGGGTAGGGCAGACCCAGCATCTTGGCTACTTTATCAAAAGCCTCGCCGATGGCGTCATCCTGGGTCTGGCCGAGTAAAGTGTAATCAAAATGTTCGCGGAACAATACCAGTTGGCTATGTCCACCAGAGACAATTATGGCCAATATAGAGAATTCTGGCTGGTTTTGGCGCATCTTATAGCCGGGCAGGGAAGTCTCCGTCAAGAAATTGGCGTAGACGTGAGCTTCGACATGATTAATGGCGTACAGAGGCTTTTTCAAGGTTATGGCTAGCGTCCGCGCCGTCAGCACACCGATTAAAAGACTGCCGCCCAGCCCTGGCCCGTAAGTCACTGCAATACCATCGATATCTTCCCAAGCGCAACTGGCATCATCCAATGCCTGCTGGATAACAGGGAGAATTACCTCAATATGGCTTCTGGCCGCAATCTCCGGCACCACACCGCCATACTTCACATGCAAATCCATACTGGAAGCCACGGCATTGCTTAGTAAGTGTTTACTGTCTTCTACCACCGCAGCTGCCGTCTCATCGCAACTGGTCTCAATCCCGATAATTTTCATTGCTTCAGCATAGCATGCAGCAAAAAACCGGCATTGCAGAAAAGGCATAAGAGTTAAATAATATATTGACTACTGTAAATAATAAGTGTCATACTAGCTAGCTAGAAACACACAGAAAAAACAAGGGTGATTAATTTAAAGGATTGGATTTTATGGAGGGAGCAAGGCAGCCAGCATTAGGAGCCCACACAGAAACTGGCATAAGTCCTAGTGGAGATTCTGCACTACCAGGTCACCGCTATCCTTGGCAAATACCTGAGGAGCCACCCCGAGGTCCGCAAATACTGCATTACGCAGAAACTAATGATGGATATGTGCACCTCGGTCAAATGTTTAATATTCCTGATGACTTTGATGGCTTCACGAAGTGGTATGAGAGCAAAGCCCGTTTAAGAGATGATGTCTTTGATGATGTCTTTGAAGCTATATTTTACTCTGAAGACGGGGGCAGGCTTTCTGTACAGGGCAGATCCATATATGACCTTGATGAATACGAAAGAACCGGCAGGTGGACAAAAGTTCACGAACTAGAGGATAGGAATGAATTACCTGATCTGGTTGCGGGGAAAAAGCCTATAGGAAAGCCGGGAAGTGAGTACCGTATAGCGGGAGTAGAAGTTCCTTTACCCCTCGAGAGAACAGACACGTTAAATGAGAGAACAGGTCTTGATAAGTACGAAAAGAGGGGCGAGGATCCCTTTGAAGTCGCCCATGGTCTTAAAGTCGCCAATGATCTTTTAGAAGAAGAGAGAAGAGTGAGAAACCTGCCTGAAGAAACTGATATTCTCTCTGCTCCAGAACTTCTTCCAATATTTAAACGTGCGGATGATGCACCCAGAGTTGTGAGTGGCGCAGAGACGCAAAGACCTGTGCCCAAACAAGATCCTGATGCTATCAGCATGCGCCGCTTTAACGGATCCAGATCATCGCAAGCCCAAGGTTTTCTGCGTAATATTTGGGACAGGATGTCTAAAAGTGTAGCTTCAAGTATAGCTTCCAAGTGGCACAGGGCCGGCAGACGCCTAGCCTATGCGAAAGAAGACCTGATATATGCAGCAGAATCGCGAGGCTACACTCGGAGCCAGCTAATAAAGAAGCTTGGCTCGCATAGTTTACAAGGAGCTTTATCGCCCAGACTGACTGAGGCTCAAAATGCTTGGTCTAGAACAAGGGAGTATTTTACAAATGAAGAAAAGGGCAGCCGCTACAATCGCAATAGAGTTATTGATCTAGGGTTAGTAGGCGCCGCAATAGCTGTTGCGGCCGTTGTCTATGCCTCAAACCATGTGGCAGACAGGCCGGCTGTTGGCGTAGGAGCTGTCGCTGAGGCAACAGCTACTGTTAAACCGTCAAGCCAACCCAGCGCTGAGGTGCTGCGCCCCCCTGCTCGTCGCGCCCACGCTAGTAGTAATACTGTTAGGAAACCAATCCGGAGAGTATTGGTTCACAAAGGCCAGGATCCTTGGAAGATCTCTGTCCAGCAGCTTAGGCGTCAGGGCAACTACAACCCTACCAATCCCCAAATCTGGCGTTATGACTTTTCCCGCATAATGAAGCCTAATGGTCTAGACAAAGAGAGTGCCAGACATATTCTCCCCGGTACTAAGTTAGTAATAGGGTGAGCTGCGGCTGACCTTCCCCAGCTAATTAAAAAGGCAGAGTTTCGTTATACTTGAAGATATGGGCTTTCGCAGTGTAGTCAAAAAGTTAATACCGTCCGCCCTGTTTATGGCTATTGAGCCCTACGGGCATCTGGCTGAAGCCGTGTTGCTGAATATGATTAACGGTTTTCCAGCCCATGGGCTGAAAGTTATAGGGGTAACGGGCACGAATGGCAAGACTACGACTTCTTTTTTGATTCACCGTATGCTGCATGAGGCTGGCTGTAAGGTGGGCCTGATGAGCACGGTGGCTTATGGTGTGGGCGAAGATATCCGGCCGCAATTGCATCACATGACTAACGTTAGCGTGCCGGAGCTGATGCAGCGGCTTAAGTGGATGAGGAAGCAAGGAGTCGAGTGGCTGGTACTGGAAACAACCAGTCATGCGTTGGCCCAGCACCGGGTCTGGGGTGTGCCGTACTCAGTGGCGGTGCTAACCAATGTTACACATGAGCATCTGGCTTATCATAAGACATTTGAACGCTACCGCGATGCCAAGCGCCGACTTTTTAAGCTAGCTAACAGCAACAAAAAAGGGTTGCGCACCGGTGTTATTAATGCTGATGACCCTAGCGCCAAGTTGTTTGCCGGCGATATCACGCAGCCTATTCTCTACGGTGTGGAAAAAGGTGACGTTAAAGCCCGAAATATTGAGCTTTCGCCGAAAGGGGTGCGCTACGTCACTGAAATTGACGGCAGTACTTATAAGATCCACTGCCGGATACCTGGCAGTTTCAATATCTACAACTCCTTAGCAGCAGTTTGTGTAGGCCATACCCTGGGTCTCAATAAGCAGCAAATTGAGCAGGGAATTGCGGCGCTTCCAGGCGTGGAAGGCCGCATGAGTACCGTTGATGCCGGGCAGGACTTTAGCGTTATCGTCGATTACGCTCACTCACCTGATAGTTTTGAAAAGTTATTTAAGGATATGAAGCCGGTTGTAAAGGGCAAATTAATTGTGCTGTTTGGGTCACTTGGCGGGGGAGACAAAGGTAAACGGCCTAAGCAGGGTAAGCTGGCCGGCCAATACGCCGATGAAGTCGTGGTTTGCGAAGAAGATGACCGCCTGGAAGACCCGTTGGCGATTATGGAAGAGATTGCCGCTGGCGCCGAACAAACTGGCAAAGTCCGTGACAAAGACATGTTTTTGATACATGACCGTACCAAGGCTATCAACTTTGCAATCAACCGGGCTCGCAAGCACGACACCGTACTGTTATTGGGCAAAGGCCACGAAAAAACCATTGAAGACGCCAATGGCGAACATCCTTGGGACGAAATCGCCATCGCGCGGACTGCTCTCAAGCTCCGATTAAACGTTGTACAAGACGACATTGTGTAATAAGCAAAAATCTTATATAATTTTAATTAATGAATAACGAAACATACAAGGGGCCATTGCCACCTGAGTGCCAAGAGATTGTCCGGGGTATCATGAAAAGTGTAGAGGCTGAATTAATAGCAGAGTCCACAGACATTAAGAGTAAAAAGCCGGATATCACGCGTGATAAGGAATTACTCCTGGGCGCTGTATATACCTCGGCTGAGTTAAGGGGCCAGCGGAGAATGCATGATAGGCTTATGGAAGCAATGGGGTTGACAAATCCGACTCAAAATGATAACATGTAGTAGTTAAGTCTAAAAATATAAAAATAATAAATTAAATTATGCCTGGAATTGACGCCGCTCCGGACCTGCCCGAACAAGATTTTGTAGTACAGACTGCTTTTGAGGCAGCCTATTTGTCGAATGCAGAGCGCGAAGAGCAACGTGCAATGGTTGGTGAACTTATAGGTGATCTAGCCAGCCAAGAATCATTGGATATTGAACAGAGAGAAAAACTACTTACCTTGTTTGACGAAAACATCCGCATTGCCCGCGGTGAAGCCGGCCCAGTCTCAGACAAAAGTGCTAATATATCCGGCCAAGTTGGCTTTCACGGTGAGGGCATAGGTGATCAGCAAGAAGCCATGGCCACAGGAACTGATACCGCATCTCTTAAACAGCCGAAACTACCGGGCTTAAAACAAGAGGCGGTTGAAAGGGC
Organism: Saccharimonadales bacterium (SeqCode); assembly: GCA_038238095.1. Classification (GTDB taxonomy): domain Bacteria; phylum Patescibacteriota; class Saccharimonadia; order Saccharimonadales; family UBA4665; genus JBBRXZ01. The sequence continues at coordinate 1,400 of JBBRXZ010000029.1, read as the reverse complement.
CCTTAAACGTGCAGGTCTCGAGATAGACTCTGGAGGTGGAAAAGGTAGTCATGTAAAGGTTCATAATTTTGAAACCGGTAAAACTACTACACTAAGTTCCAAGAGTGGAAATGTTAACCGAAAACCTCTTAAGAGTTTTCTGAGGCAAATAAATCTGCCCCCTCGTGAGTTTATAAAACATCTTTAGATTACTTGACCTGGTTTTGGCACTCTAGTATAGTGAGTGCTAGAAGCGGCTGTTTATTATCTATAGAAACAGCTGCAGTAGCAATCTAAAGGAGGTTTGACGGATGAGTGCACCATTGCAACCATTGGGCGACTATGTAGTCGCCGTAGGAGAAAAAGCGGAAAGTAAGACAGCCAGCGGGCTGTATCTGCCTGATAATGCCCAGGAAAAACCGAAAACTGCCAAGGTTGTGGCTATTGGCAAAGAAGCCAAGCAGGTCAAAGTCGGCGACCGCATCGTATATAAAAGCTATAGTACAACTGAGGTCAAAGTCGGTGATGAAGAGTTTATTTTAATTAAAGAAGAAGACGTCCTGGCGACGGTTAAATAGAGGAGATTAAAGGATTATTATGGCAAAGAAAGTTTTTTATGATGATGATGCGCGCAAGCGGGTACTAGGTGGTGCCGAGGTTTTGTATAACGCTGTAAAGACTACTATGGGACCGAAAGGGCGTAACGTGGTTATAAACAAAGGTTTTGGTGCACCGACCGTTACTCACGACGGTGTGGCTGTAGCTAAAGCTGTGGAATTGGCAGACGTTGACGATGAAACCCTCGGCTATAAAGTAGGTGCGGAACTTATTAAGCAGGCGGCTTCCAAGATGAATGACGTGGCGGGTGACGGTACTACTACGGTAACTGTCCTGACTTATCACATTTTGCATGAGGCTAATAAGCTCATTGCTGCCGGGCACAATCCGATGTTGCTTAGGAAGGGATTAGAGGCAGCTGCGGGAGATGTAATTGCCAGGCTTTCGACATTGTCTGAAGACATCAAGGGCAAGAAGTCACGGGTAGCTGAAGTAGCTACCATATCGGCTGGTGATGCCCAGATTGGCGACTTGATAGCTGATGTTATTGACAAGGTTGGCAAAGACGGGGTAGTGACAGTTGAAGAAGGTCAGGGTTTACTGCTGGAATCTGAAGTCGTTGAAGGTTTTACTTTTGACAGAGGTTTTGTTAGCCCATACATGGTGACCGATACGTCCCGGATGGAAGCGGTCTATGACAAGGCGGTAATTGTAATTACGGACAAAAAAATCACCAGTATTCAGGAATTTCTGCCGCTGCTGGAAAAACTGGCCCAGTCGGGCAAAAAAGACCTGGTGCTGATCGCTGAAGACGTGGAAGGCGAGGCCATGGGCACGCTTATTCTAAATCGTCTGAAAGGCGT